>JAZSNM010000018.1:0-9074 GCA_045536405.1 Christensenellaceae bacterium | reverse complement strand
CTTTTGATTGAAATTCGGCGAAGTTATTGCAATTTGCAAGCAAAGCACTAACTTCTTGTATTATAATATATATAATTTTACTTAATTTAAAGGTCGATATGAAAAAATATAAAATTTACACTTATGGCTGTCAAATGAACGTTCATGAATCAGAAAAGTTGGCAGGCATACTAAATGAAGAAGGTTATACTGAAACAACTAATGATATCGATGCAGATATTATAGTGTTTAACACTTGCTGTATTCGTGAAAATGCTGAACAGCGTATTTTAGGTAACGTAGGTGCGTTAAAACCCTTAAAAAAGAAAAATAAAAATTTAATTATTGCAATATGCGGGTGTATGACTCAGCAAAACGGCGTTGCACAACAACTTGTAAAAACGTTTCCTTTTATAGATATAGTTTTCGGCACTCACAATTTAACGTGTTTTAAAGAATATTTACAAAAAAGGCTATCTACAAGCAAAAAAGTTATAAAAGTAGTTGAAGACGACGGTAGTTTGCCAAAACTTGTAAAGCCTTATAGAACGAGTTATCCAAACGCCTGGGTAAATATCGTTTACGGCTGTAACAATTTTTGTACTTATTGTATAGTTCCATACGTTAGGGGAAGAGAGAGAAGTAGGCCACCTAAGGAAATTTTAGATGAAGTTAAAAGTTTAGTTAACGGTGGTTATAAAGAAATAACGTTACTTGGTCAAAACGTTGATAGTTATGGCAAAAACTTTGAAGATGGTTATGATTTTGCTTCACTGTTAAGTGATATCAGTAAAATTGAAGGTAAATTTAGATTAAGATTTATGTCAAACCATCCAAAAGATATAACTGAAAAAGTTGTAAAAGTAATAAGTGAAAGTGATAAAATTTGCAATTACATACATTTGCCGTTGCAGTCAGGTTCTTCAAAAATATTAAAGGCTATGAATCGCCATTACACTTTTGAAAGTTATTTAGAAAAGGTTAATATGATACGAAGTTTTCTTCCAAATTGTTCCATTTCAACTGATATTATGGTGGGTTTTCCAAATGAAAGCGAAGAAGATTTTTTAGATACTATGAAAATGGTTGAAACGGTAAAATTTGACGGTGCGTTTACTTTTGTTTATTCAAGAAGAAAGGGAACGAAAGCCGATTTAATGGATAATCAAATTGATGAAGAAACAAAAAAGCAACGAATTATGAAACTTGTTGATAAAGTCAACGAAATAAATAGGCAAAAATCTTTAACGTACGTAAATAAGGTAGTTGAAGTTTTATGCGAAGATTACGATTGTAAGAAAGATTTGTATTTAGGTCGTGATGAAAGCAATCGTATGATATATTTTAAAAGCGAAAATAGTTTAATAGGCAAGTTTGTAAACGTAAAAATAACTGAAACGGGAGGAATTTCACTTTACGGTGAATTAGAATAAATATGCCAATATCACCAATGATGTCGCATTATAGACAAGTTAAAAAACAATATAATGATTGCATAATTTTTTATAGATTAGGCGATTTTTATGAAATGTTTGATGAAGATGCTATAAAAGTTTCAAAGTTATTAGATTTAACCTTAACGGGTAAAGACTGTGGGTTGCCTGAAAGAGCGCCTATGTGTGGTATTCCATATCACGCAGCAGACCAATATATTGCAAAATTAGTTGAATTTGGCGAAAAAGTAGCGATTTGTGAGCAATTACAAGATGCTAAAGAAGTTAAAAAAGGTTTAGTTGAAAGAGACGTTATTAGAATTGTTTCAAGCGGAACGATTACTGAAAATAGTCTTTTAGATGAAAAAACGAATAACTATTTAGTATGCGTTTACAATGCTAAAGGCGGAATTGCAGTTTCGTGGACGGATATTACAACGGGCGATTTATACGCAAGGTTTATAAATGGCGAAACAAACTATGATGCTCTTTGCGATTTACTCGTTCGTATAAATGCAAAAGAAATTATATGTCCACAAAATTTTTATGCAACTGCAAACAATTTTCCTATAATAGTCCATAAAGTTTTACCTAAGTTTAATGCATATAAGGAATACGCATTTAATTTTCCACATTGTGAAAGGGTGTTAAAAGAGCATTTTAACGTATTATCTTTGCAATGTTTTGGCATTGAAGAAAATAAATCCTTAATAATTTCAACGGGTGCGTTAATTGAATATTTAAGCGAAACGCAAAAACACACACTAATTAATATTACTAAAATTACGTTAGAAGAAGACGGCGAATTTATGGGTATTGACGCCGTTGCTTTAAAGAATTTAGAAATTGTTAAAACGTTAAGAGATGGTAAGAGATACGGCTCGTTAATATGGCTTATTGATAATACTTTAACGGCAATGGGTTCAAGAAATCTATATAGTATGCTAACGAAACCGTTACAAAACGTTGATAAAATAAATTATAGGCTTGACGGTGTTGAAGAATTATATAAAAACACTTTAATGCGTAATGGTATCGTTAATTTACTTGACGGCGTTAAAGATACTGAAAGGTTAGCAGGAAAGGTTTCCAACAATATAATCGATGCAAAAGACGTTGTTTCTCTTGCTAATTCGTTAAGCGTAATTCCGTCGATTAAATTTTCATTATCAGGCTGTGTATCGAATATTTTAAAAGATATTTCAAATTGTTTTACCGACTTTTCTTCTATTACCGATTTAATTAAAAGTGCTATTAAAGAAGACGCGTCTACTTCAATGAAAGAAGGTAATTTTATTCGTGACGGTTTTGATAAAGAACTTGATAGATTGCGTCAATTAAAGTCAAACTCGAAAGCGTTGTTAACTCAATTAGGAAATAGGGAAAGGGAAGCAACGGGCATTAAAAATTTAAAGGTCGCTTATAACAAAGTGTTTGGTTATTATATTGAAGTTACGAACTCGTTTAAAGATAAAGTTCCGTATAACTATATAAGAAAACAAACGCTTGTAAACGCTGAAAGATATATTACTGAAGAATTAAAAGTTTTAGAAGAGGAAATTTTATCAAGTAGCGAAAAAGCAATCAAAATTGAGTTTGATATATTTAATAAAATTAAAAATATATTAAAAGAAAATATTTCAAACATACTTAGGTCGTCAAAATCGTTTGCTATGCTTGACACTCTTATATCGTTAGCGATAGTGGCAAAAAAATACGGCTACGTAAGACCTAAAATCGTAGATAGTGATAATCAACTTAAAATCGTCGGTGGTAGGCACCCGGTTGTTGAAAACTTAATAAACGAGCAGTTTATTAGTAACGACGCTTTACTTGATTGTAACGATAATAGAATGCTTATAGTTACAGGTCCAAATATGGCGGGAAAATCAACTTATATGCGTCAAATTGCCATTATTACGTTACTTGCTCATATAGGCTCGTTTGTTCCTTGTAAAGAGGCTGAAGTTCCTATTATCGATAGAATTTTCACGCGTGTAGGCGCAAGTGATAGTTTAATTAGCGAGCAATCAACGTTTATGGTAGAAATGAGTGAAGTTGCTAACATTTTAAATAAAGCCACTAAAAATAGTTTACTTATTTTAGACGAAGTTGGTAGGGGAACTTCAACTTTTGACGGTTTATCTATTGCATGGGCTGTCGTAGAATATATAGCAAAAAACATAAAAGCAAAAACGCTTTTTGCTACGCATTATCACGAATTATCTAAACTTGAAGGCAAAATTGAAGGTGTTAAAAACTATAAAGTTACCGTTAAAGAATATAATGGTAAAGTTGTCTTTTTAAGAAAAATTACCGAAGGTAGCGCAAATAAAAGTTTTGGTATCGAAGTTGCATCGCTTGCCGGTGTTCCTAAAGAAGTGACTTTAAGGGCAAAAACTATTTTAAAACAATTAGAAAATAAAGATTTATCTACTAATTATAGTAGCGCTCAAATTAAGGAAGAAGAAGTTAACGAAATTTCTAAAATCGAACAAACGCTTTTAGATACTGACGTTGATAATCTTTCGCCAAAGCAAGCCCTTGAATTATTATATCAATTAAAAAATCTTATTGAATAAAGGATAATTATGTCAAAAATAAACGTTCTTGATAAAAAAATATATAATCAAATTTCCGCTGGTGAAGTGGTTGAAAGACCGTTTTCAGTTTGCAAGGAACTTATTGAAAACTCTATTGATGCCGGGGCTACTGAAATTAGCGTAAGTATCGTTGACGGCGGTAAAAGTTATATCGAAGTTACCGATAACGGCGGTGGTATGGATAAAGACGATTTATCTCTTGCTATCTTGCCACACGCTACGTCTAAAATTTCTAAGGCAAGTGATTTAGGCTATATTAAAACCTTAGGTTTTAGAGGCGAGGCGTTAGCGTCTATTAGCGCTGTTAGTAAACTTAAAATTTCTTCAATATTAAATGGCAATAAAACGGGGTATTCTATAAGAGTTAACGGCGGTGACGTTGAAGAAATTATTGAAAGTCCTATACAAAAAGGAACTTCAATTATAGTTAAAGACTTGTTTTTTAATACTCCTGCAAGGCAAAAATTTTTAAAAACAAATAAGCAAGAAGAAAACGAGGTTGTTGACTTAGTAGCAAGATTAGCGCTTGCAAATCCTAACGTTTCTTTTAAGTGTTACGTTGATAACTCTTTAACTTTACAAACTTTTGGCGATGGTAAAGAAGAAACGTTAATTTCGGTTTATGGCGATAACTTTTTTGTAAATAGTTTTAATATCTCTAATTATAAAAACGGAATTAGTATAAGCGGTTATATTTCAAAACACAATTTTACTAAGCCTAATAGAACGTATCAAACGGTAATTTTAAATGGAAGATATATTATAAATCAAACTATTCAATCGGCAATACATAACGCTTATCAACCGTATTTAATGAAAAGGAGATATCCTTTTTACGTTATTTATATTGATATGCCAACCGAGATTGTTGACGTTAACGTAACCCCAACTAAAAACGACGTTCGTTTTGTTGATAATTCAGTTGTTTACGGAACAATTTATTCAACAATCTCAAAAGTTTTAGACGGTACTGATAAGGCGTTAGATATCGTTGTTGACGACAAATCTTCTACCGAAGATAGTGATTATCAAGAAGTTAAGAGTAGTGACGATATTAAAATTGTAACTTCAACGGGCGAGGTTACAAAAATTGTAAAATACCAAAAAGATGATTTTACTTATTTTGATAATAATGATAAAGTTAGTGAAGATTCCGTTTTATATGGTATTTGTCCTCAAGACGATACACCGCCACCACCATTTACAAGTAGTGTAGACGTTTTTGAAGAGAATAAACGTTATATAAAAGAATTAGAAGAAAAGAAATTAAGACAGCAAGAACAATTAGCATTTGAACAAGAAAATTTAAAATTAAACTACGTAGGGCAAGTTTTAAATACCTATTTAATTTTTGAAAGAGGTAGTGACGTTTATTTTGTAGACCAACACGCCGCACACGAAAGATTGTTGTTTGATAAATTAACAAATCAAATAAAAATAGGTCAACTTGCTATTCAACCTTTACTTGTTCCGTACGAATTAAAGTTAAATGCTATTGAGTACGGTTATTTACTTTCAAAAATCACTTATTTAAGAAATTTAGGTTTTAATATTGAAGAAGGGTATGACAATAATTTTATTGTTACGGGCTTACCTTTTGAACTAATTGATATATCATTAGATAATTTCTTTAAAGACGTTTTACAAGACAATTCGTTAAAAATTGAAGAAATTCCCGATTTAATTAATGAAATACTTATGCAAAAAGCGTGTAAATCAGCAATAAAAGCGGGAAAACAGTTATCTCAAAGTGAAGTTGATAGTTTAGTAAAACTTTTAAATGGTAATATTAACTTAAAATGTCCACACGGTAGACCTATTGCCGTAAGAATTACCAAATATGAAATGGACAAATGGTTTAAGCGAATTGTATGAGTAAAATAATTATTATATGCGGTCCTACCGCCTCAGGTAAAAGTTCCTTAGCCTTTGAACTTGCAAAAAAATTAAATACTGAAATTATATCGGCTGATTCGTTGTGCGTTTATAAAGGTCTTGATATAGGCACAGCTAAGCCTACAATTAAAGAAAGAAAAATAGTAAAACACCACTTAATTGACGTTGTTGATGCAAAGTCATCATTTAGCGTTAGTGATTATGAAAATTTAGCGTTACCTATCATAAATAAACTTTTAAATGAAGGAAAAACGCCTATAATTTGCGGTGGAACGGGATTTTATATAAATTCAATTTTATATAATTTAAGTTACGGCAAAACAGTTAAAAGTGATGAAATTAGAGAAAAATATCAAAAATTAGCCCAAGAAAAAGGTAATAGTTACGTTTATAACGAACTTAAAAAAGTAGATTTAGAAAGTGCTAATAAACTTCATGAAAACGATTTGGTTAGAGTTATTAGGGCATTAGAAATTTATTATTTAACGGGACAAAAAAAATCTCAGCAAAACGATAAATTAAAACCACGCTTTGACTATGTTGCTTATTCAATAAACCGTGATAGAAAAGACTTGTATAATAGAATTGAATTGCGTGTAGACGAAATGTTAAAGTCTGGTCTTATCGAAGAAGTTAAAAGTTTAATTGATAGTGGTGTTGATATAAATTGTCAATGTATGCAAGGTATAGGGTATAAAGAAGTATACGATGCTATTATATCTAATGATTTTTCTAACTTAGAATATTTATTAAAATTGAATACTCGCCATTATGCAAAAAGGCAAATTACGTTTTTTAAAAAATTACCGAACTTAGTAGAAGTAAGTAAAAATATTGATGAAGCAATAAATCAAATTTTATTAGATTTATAAAATAAAAAAATTCCTATTATATTAGGAATTTTTTTATTATTTAGCATTTTATTTGATATTTTAAAGATTTTTCTATTTAAAATTTTCTAATTAAACCCGTAACCACGCCAAGTATTTTAACGTCGTTTACAATTATGTCAGAATAACTTTCATTTTCTGGGTGAAGTATTATTTGATTATCTTTTTTATAAAATCTTTTACAAGTAGCGCTATCATCAATTAGTGCTACAACTATATCGCCGTTATCGGCATAGTCTTGTTTTTTAACAATAATTTTATCGCCGTTTAATATGCCGGCGTTTTGCATTGAATTACCTTTTATGGTAAGCATAAAAAGTTCGTTTGAAGAATAAAAATCTTTTGGTAGAGTATAGTAATCTTCATAATTTTCGGTTGCAAAAATAGGCGAGCCGGCGGTTACCGTACCAAGTAGTGGAACGCCCGTTATATATGAATTACCAACGCTTATAGCCCTTTTTTTATCGTCAGCCATATTTATCAACCCTTTTTCATTTAATTTTTTAAGGTACAAATAGGCTGTTGCAGTTGATTTTATATTTAAATCTCTACAAATATCTCTAACAGTTGGAGAATAACCGTTTTCTTGTATAAATTTTTTAAGATATTCATAACACTCGTTTAATTTACCATCAATTTTAGACATAAATTTTACCCCTACTTTATTTTAACATAATTTTTTATTAAATGCAAACATTTGTTTATAATTTTTAATAAAAATTTGTTGATTTATATAAAAAAATCATATATAATAGTTATATGGAAAAGAATTGTGTTTTATATGATAGAATTTGTATAGATTGTGGCGAATGTAATTATTGCGATTTAGATAATACTAAAATTTGTGATAATTGCTTAAAATGTATTGAAGGTGATGCCGAGTATAGAGCAATAAAAATCACCAATATTGAAAAACCTAAAATAAAAAAATAAAACTCTAAATTGTAACTTTTTTATATGAAATAAAAAATCCGCAACGTCACGTTGCGGATTTTCGTTATTTAAGAATAACTATTTGTTTTTTTTATTTAAATTACTTGATAAAAGTCAAGTTTACATAATAAATATTCGATTATAAAGAATAGTGGAATATTTATTGAAATTAAAATAGGTAAAATTACGTTATCAAACATAATTTTAAAGTTGTTATAGTCTAAATCTTTTAAAAATGCAACTGAAACAGTTATTATTATAGTTGCTATCATTAACGTTAACGCTATTTCTATAACGTTTTTAAACTTAAACATATCTTTTATTGACCTTTTTCTATCTAATAAATAAATGATTAAAGATATTATAGAAACAACACCTACAAGTAGCGAAGTTTTTAATAATAAAGAAAAATCAAATGCCATATATGCTGAAAAAACAACCGATATTGCTAAAAATTCTAATATATAAAGCGCTAAAACAACTAATGACGTATGAAGCCTTAACGTGTTAATTAAAATTTTTGAGCCTTGATAACGGTTTGTATCGCTTGAAGTTCTAATTTTTATACCGTCTTTTTCGGCAAGTTCATAAATTTTAGAAAAATCTGAAGGGTTTTCAGCAGTTGTTATAGTTTTTTCTTTAACGTCTTCTTCTATATTGTCTTTATCTTCAGTATTTTTTGGAAATAACTCTTTTAACGCTAAATTGTATTGATATTCTCTATTTCCTATACTGTCGTTATCGATAGGGGAAGGCGTTATAGCGTCTTCCTTAGCCTTTTCCATATCTTTTTTAAGATTATAATCGTCTACCGTAAAAGTATCTTTTACTTGCTCTTGTTGTGCTTTAACTTCGTTATAATCTTCTTCTGTTTGAGTTTTTTGTGGGACTACTGTAGAGTCTTCTTCAAATGCCGTAAAATCAATATCTTCGCTAACGTATTCAGCACTTTTTATATATGAAGAGTAATTATCTTCATCAACAGTAATTTCTTGTTGCGATTCAGTAGTTTTTGTTTTTGTTGATTTATCTTTAATAGGCTTAACAAAAGTCTCAACAGTAGTTTCTTCACGTTTTGGAACGGGTAAACAACCTACAAATAGGGTAGCGTACTTGTTGTTAAATTCGGTTACGCCTTTATTTGTAATCTTATAGTATTTACGCCTTGAACCGTTTGATGAACTTGCACGATATTCGCTTATTAGTTGTTGCGTTTTTAATCTTGCAATAACTGAGTAAAGCGTGCCGATTTTAACTTCTGAAAATAAAGTGTCAATTAAATCTTTTAATTCGTCAGTGTGCCTATCGCCACTTTGTAATATATATAAGATTATACCGTC
>JAZSNM010000009.1:0-3930 GCA_045536405.1 Christensenellaceae bacterium | reverse complement strand
CTTACGGCAAATGCTTTGGGGACTGAAAAGCCGTCAAATATGCAAGTTGTATCTAATTTTAATGAGTTGAAATCGGCATTAGAAAGTGATGAAGATACTTGGGTTGTCGTTAATGAGTTTAACAATGGTAATGCATATAATCTAATTGCTAATCAAGATTATACCCAAATTAGTGGTACGATTTTATCTTTATCGGATATGTCTTCTTGTGGAGCAATCAATATCCCTACTAATAGAGTTAAACATTTAACCTTAAACACAAAGGTTGAGTGTCGTGCAAGTAGTACACAAAACGGGTCTTTTCTTTATTGTTTTATCAATAATCGTGGTATTCTTACTATTGACGGTAATGGTACTCTTGCCGTTTCGTTCAACTCGTCGGGTTATACAAATGCAATTATTTTCAATCAAAATGAAATAAATATTGATGCACCTATTACGTTGGACGCAACCTGTAAAACAATAAATACTTTTGGGCGCGCTATTACTAATTATTCGGGTGTTTTTGAAATCAACGACGGAACGTATATTGGTTATCAATCTAAAAATTTGTATATTGCTGGTTATACGTCCGCTATTTCTAATGAAAATAATGACGACCTTGATTTAAGTGTTATAAGTGGCGGTACGTTTAAGGTTATGAACGAAGATGGTATAATAAACAACTCTTATTCTATATCTTCAAAAGGTGTAGATAATTTAACCTTAAAAGGCGGAATGTTTTATGGTATAAAAATAAATGCGACAACGGCTAAACTTTCTAACCTTTTAGGTAGTGGTTGTAAATATACAAAAAATGGTGTAGATTTCAACACAAACAATTTATATGAAACTACTAATAAACTTACCGTTGTAAATACTAATCTTATCCCTACTGTTAATTTGACTGTAACTGCTCCTATTTCAGGGGAAAATTCTTCTACTCCTACAACGGAAACAGCAAATACTACAATATATGCATACGATTGGAAAGATAAAGAAGATAATAAATTATATTCCTATGATACATTTGTAGCGGAAGAAACTTACACTTTACAAGTACGTGTAAACACTACAAAAGAATTTTCAAGCAAGACCGTTGTAATGATTAACGGAAAACAAGCGACGATAAAAGAATATGATGAAAACACTATTTTGTGTTATTGTGATTTCGTAGCACAAAAGCAATCAATTTCAAATGTAGAAATTGGATTAGAAGAACCTATTGCAGGGGAAGAAGTTGGAACGCCTTACACGAATACAAACACCGTTAATCTTACCGATTATGAGTGGTATCCCGACGTTACGCATTATGAAGGCGGACATACTTTCAAAGTAACATTCCGTATTTCACCAAAAGACGGATTTGAATTTTCTAATAATCTTAACGTAACTGTAAACGGACAAAAAGCAAATATTGAAAATAAAGGTACGGATTTTGCTATTTGTAGTATGTCTTTTACTATTGAAAAAAATATAACCGTTATAAATAATATTGCTATTACGGTTGAACAACCCGTTGCGGGTGGAACACCTGCAATTCCTACCGAAAATGACGATAGATTTGAGATTTCCGCTTACGAGTGGTCGCCTAATGTAAAATTTGAAGCAAGTGAACAATATACATTGTTAATATTGATAAAACAAAATGATATAAACAAAACTTTTTTAGGCTCAAATTCTATTACTATTAACGGTGAAAATGCAAAAATAAACAATGTTAGTCAATCAACTATTTTAATTTCTTACACCTTTACCGTACCTATGCCAAAATATACGGTTTCGTTTAATGCAAACGGCGGTACGGGAACAATGGAAAACGAAACGGAACAATATGGAGATTACATAATGCCCGATTGTGGGTTTACTGCTCCTAATGGTAAAAATTTCGTTGCGTGGGCTGTAAACGGTGTTGACGGCGAACAATTCGCAAGTGGCACTACATACGACGTAAACGATAATGTAACTTTCTATGCAATTTGGGAAGATTACGCATTTACAAAACAACCTATTAGCCAAGCAAAGAGTGTTGACGGCGACGACAAAACTATTAGCCCCGATTGGAACGTTAATTTTACCGCAACAAAATATGACATTATTGAAAACGGCTCGATATATACTACCGTAACTAAAAAATGGTTTGAAATTAGCGAAGAAAACGCTACAAGTAGAACTTTCAAAGTTCGCGCATATTACGACGAAACGAATTATATTGAAAGTGAAGAATTTACTTTGACGTGGACGACTAACGTTCGTCAAGTAATTTATCAAGGTGGCGATGCTGGCGGTAATAACCTTATTTACGAATATGTAAACGGCGACATTATTAAATTCCTTGAAAATGAAGAATATACCTATAACGGACATATTTTCGATTATTGGTCTATTAGAATTTTAGGCTATAATTTCACGGAAGTTGCAAAAAAATATCCAAACGATACTTATGAACTTACGCAAGACATAATTGCTGTTGCTACTTGGAAAGCAAAAGAAATTTCTTCGCTTACCGCTGAATATAACGGCAACTCGATTTATGCAGGTAATACGCTTGATACGAGTTTGATTGTGATTAAATTAAATTACAACGATGGCTCGTTTGATACGTTAGACTTAACTCAAGTTGGTATTTATATCGGTAATAATAGCATTACTAATCTTGCCGAATATAAGTTTGAAACGGTTGGAACTGCTGAAATTAAAATAACGAGCGAAGGACAAGAAACAACTATGCCTATTGTTGTTGACGGCTACACCGTTTCGTTTAATGCAAACGAAGGTACGGGAATTATGACGGCTATGAGCAATCAATACGGAAACGTTGTTCTTCCCGAAACCGCTACGTTTGAAGCACCAAAAGGAAAACAATTCCTTAAATGGGCTTTGGGTAGTGCTAACGGAACGCAATTTGACGGTGGCACACAATACGAAGTAAAAACGGACGTAACTTTCTATGCGGTATGGACGGATAAAACGCCACAATCGTTATTTGCTACTTACGGTGCGGATATTGTTGTTGGAAACAAAATCGACACGGAAAAAATAAAAATTACACTTACTTACACTAACGAAAGCACCGAAGAACTTGGCGCAGGACAAGTTAGTTATTGGGCTGACGAGCAAACACAAATCACAAATCCCGTTGATTACGTATTTAATCAAATAGGACAAATCACGGTTATTGTTAAATATTCTAACGTACAAACCACGATGAAAATTACCGTAATTGGCTATACCGTTTCTTTCAATGCAAACGGTGGTAGCGGTAATATGTTGTCTGTGTTTAATCAATACGGTGAATATACGATACCTACTATTTGTGAATTTACTGCTCCTATTGGTAAACAATTCAAGGGTTGGGCTACTACTGCTAACGGCGAAGTTATTAACGGAACTTATAACGTAACTGCTGACGTAGAATTGTTTGCAATTTGGGAAGCAGTTGCTACGGGAATAACGGCAACTTATAACGGAACTATCGTTGCAGGTAATAAGATTACGCCAAGTAATATTGCTATCAATTTGGTTTATAGTGATACTACGACTAAACCCGTAAACGCAGGAAACGTTGAATATTGGTATAAAGGCAGTCAAATTCAAAATCCCGTAGATTATGTATTTGGGGTTGAACTTATCGGCTACGTTGATATTACCGTTAAATATCAAGGTTTTGAAACTGTAATGGAAATTGAAGTTGTTGGCTACGAAATTACTTTCAATGCAAACGGTGGTACGGGAGATATGCAACCCGTTGAATATGTTGGCGAATATACGTTACCTAATTGTACGTTTACTGCTCCTAACGGAAAACAATTCAAAGGTTGGTCTACTTCTGCAAGCGGCGAAGTAATTGACGGTGCGACTTATAACGTAACTGCAAACGTAGAGTTCTTTGCAATTTGGGAAGATATTCCGCATAACCACGATTACGGAACGGCTTGGGAAAGCGATGCG
>JAZSNM010000015.1:0-131486 GCA_045536405.1 Christensenellaceae bacterium | reverse complement strand
CACCCTAATTTATAATTCTTAATTATATATTTTACTCTTATTAATTATAAGTTTTATTTCTTGCCCGCTTGAACTTTTTTAAGTTTTGCAAAGCGAGGCATACCTTCGTCAAGCGGTGAATTGCTATCGCCTTGAACAAGTGGCAAGCAATAATCTATAAACTCTTGTGATAAATAAGTTCCGTTATTAATTATCCAATTTAATGGAACGGTTTTTTCAGTATTTGCGGCAAGCGATAAATTGCCAAGCGCACACTTGCATTTATATTTGCCGTTACTATCAACTCTTTTAAAAATAACCATTTTATCAGTTGAACCGCCAACAGCCCTTTTAACTGCGTATCTTCCCGCCTTAAAAGCCTCTTCAATATCGGTTTTAGACGCGCAATGCGACGCACACCTTTGAAGTAATGAAAATTCTATACTTCTCGTTTTAAAGCCCGTTTCTTTTTTAACGATATCAGCAAGATGAAGAGCCACACCGCCAAGTTGAGTATGCCCAAAACTATCTTTAGTTGCTAAACTTTCACTTAAAATTTCGCCTATTAACTTGCCTTCAGCGTTTCTTATACCTTCTGAAACAACTACGATACATTGATTTTTCTTACTTTTGCAAACGTCTTTAATATCTTGAACAAATTTTTCAATACTAAACTCAATTTCAGGCAAATATATAAGGTCGGGGCCTTCCCCTTTATATGATGCTAATATTGATGATGCCGTAAGCCAGCCTGCGTTTCTTCCCATTGCTTCAACGATTAAAATACTTGGAATATCGTAAACTTTAGCATCCAAACTAAGTTCCATAACGGAAGTTGCTATGTATTTAGCGGCAGAGCCGAAACCTGGACAATGGTCTGTTCCATAAAGGTCGTTATCTATAGTTTTAGGAACGCCTATAACGTTACAATCATAGCCCGATTTTTTAATAAATTTAGATATTTTATTACAAGTATCCATACTATCGTTTCCACCGTTATAGAAAAAATATCTAATATTATACTTTTTAAAAACTTCTAAAATTCTTTTATAATCAGTATCGTCTACTTTATAATCTTTAAGTTTGTATCTAACTGAGCCAAGCGCCGAAGACGGCGTGTATTTTAAAAGTTCTAATTCTTTTTTATCTTCTTTAGAAATATCGTAAAAATCTTCGTTTAAGATACCCCTAATACCATACGCTGAACCATATACCGCTGTAATTTTACTTTGATTTAACGCTTCGTAAAACACACCAGCCGCACTTGAATTTATTACGGCAGTAGGTCCGCCCGATTGAGCAAAAATTGCCGCACCAACTAAATTTTTCATTTACGTAAAAGCCTCCTATATATATAATTATTGTAACACGAAAGCAATAAATTGTAAACACATATTTGTTTAAAACGTAAAAAACTTGCAAAAAATTTGCAAGTTTTAATCTTTTTAAAGTGAAAGTATTTCAGCAATTTTATATAAATCTTTATTGATATCGTTTTTCATTGATATAGCCTCGTTAATATCCATATCAATAACTTTGTTGTTTACTAAGCCAACGGTTCTATTCGTTTTACCTTCGATAAGTAAATCTACCGCATGTACTGAAAGTCTTGACGCTAACACCCTATCAAACATTGATGGCGAGCCACCTCTTTGTAAGTGACCTAACGTTGTAACTTTAACTGAAATTTTCGTACTACTTTTAATTTTATTTATAATTTCAGTTTTATTTTCAACACCTTCTGCAATAACCACCATATTTGAAGTTTTACCGTTATCGTGCGCACTGTGCAACGTTTCAATAATTTCATCAACGTCAACGGGAATTTCAGGAGTTAAACAAAACTCAGCGCCACCTGCAAGAGCAGCGTGCAAAGCGATATCGCCACACTTTCTACCCATAACTTCTAAAATAGAAACTCTATCGTGAGAAGTCATAGTATCTCTTAAACTGTTTATTGCAGTTAAAACGGTGTTTACCGACGTATCAAAGCCTATAGTGTAATCGGTATACGCCAAATCATTATCAATAGTGCAAGGAATACAAGCAACGTTTATACCAAAGTTATTAGATAAATCTCTTGCACCCCTAAACGAGCCGTCCCCACCTAAAACAATTAAACTATCAATGCCGTGTGATTTTAATACTTCATACGCCTTTTTTTGATATTCAATTTCTTTAAATTCAAGACATCTTGCACTCTTTAAAAACGTTCCGCCTCTATGAATAATATCCGAAACCGTTCTTTTATTCATAGGAAATATATTATCGTTTATTAAACCATGATAACCCCTTTCTACACCAAACACTTCAAAGCCATGATAAATAGCGTAGCGAACACAAGCCCTAATTGCCGCATTCATGCCAGGAGCATCGCCACCGCTTGTTAATATTGCAATTTTTTTCATAATAGTACCTCTAAACGTAAGTTTCGCATATAGTATAGCACAACGAATAATAATTATCAATTATTATTAACTAAATTTTGAAAGATTTTTAAATTTTTTGTAAAGAAAAGTTGACATTTTTTAATTTTAAAACCTATTTTGTAAACTTTAATAACAAACGCTAAAAAATTATTGTTTTAAAATTTAAAAAACTTAAATTGCCTTTTTAAATTGTTATTTTTCAAAGAAAACTATATCTTTTTCATCAAAAATAGAATATAGTTCGTTTAATAAACCGTTGCACTTTCGAACCTTATCTCTACAAATATAGTTTTTACCGTCAATTTTAAAAACAACGGTTATATCGCCGGAATATGAAGATAATATTTCTAAAACTTCTTCTTTAGATTGACCGTTAAATCTTAAACCTAAATACTTAGTTTTAGATATTTCTTTTTTAGTTTCTTCACTTGTCGCAACGAGTGGACGTATATCGTCAATAACTAAACTTGGCTCTCTTTCATCTCTTATTTGAAGTTTAGCCTTTACTCTAACTATATTATCAAGAGTGCAAACGTCTTTATACTTATCGTACAGTTTAGGGAAAATAACACCTTCAATAGTTCCAAACATATCTTCAATCACAACAGCAAGCATAGTTTGACCCGTTTTAGTGTTGATTTTTTTAACTGAAGATATTATTCCGCCCATTTCAATAGTCATACCGTCGGTAACGTCAAGATAAGTTACTTCTCCCTCATCATCAACAACGGTATTCATAAGTAATCTTGTTGAGAAGAAGAAATTACTTAAAACGTTATCTAAATTACTCAACGGATGCCCAGACAAGTATACTCCCGCAACACTCTTTTCATAAGATAATTTAACTTTATTTTCATATTCTTTAATAACGGGATATTTAATTTCTATTTTATCTTCAATACCCATACTCGTGAATATTGAAATTTGGTCACTCTCTTTGCCTTTGTTGATTATTTGCGCTCTTTCTAAAACCATTTCAAAAACAGCAATTAAAACGCTTCTATTTATTTTAAACGAATCGAAAGCGCCAGCGTAAATTAAACTTTCAACAAGTTTTTTGTTAATGTATGGCGAACACCTTAAACAAAAGTCTTCAAAACTCTTAAATTTTCCCTTTTCGTTTCTATCTTTTATAATTTCGTCAACGGCTGTTAAACCAACGTTTTTTATACCACCAAGACCAAACCTTATATTGCCGTTATCTACTGAGAAATAAGTAACACTTTCGTTTATATCAGGCTGTAAAACTTGTATTTTTTCACTTTTTGCATAAGAAATATAGTTAGTTATTTCTTCAATTTTCGTAATTCTGTTATTTAATACAGCCGTTAAAAACTCTACCTTATAATAACACTTTAAGTATGCCGTTTGATACGTTACCATTGAATATGCCGCTGCGTGTGATTTATTAAAAGCGTATTTTGCAAAATCTTTCATTTCATCCCAAATTTTATGCGCAATATCTTCTGGAACTCCACGCTTTATACAACCGTCGATGGCTCTACTTACTTTTCCATTACTGTCAACGGTTTCTTCTTTACCAAAAATGAAAGTGACTTCTTCTTTTTTCATTTCGTCAACTTTCTTTTTACCCATCATACGCCTAACCATATCGGCTTGACCTAACGTGTAACCGGCCAAGTCTTGAACAATTCTCATAACTTGTTCTTGATATACTATACAGCCGTAAGTTTGCTTTAAGATAGGCTCTAAAAGTGGGTGAAGATACTTAACTTTCTCTGGATTATGCTTATTTTCTATAAATTTATCAATAGAATCCATAGGACCTGGACGATACAACGAAACGGCAGCGACTATGTCTTCTAAACAAGTAGGTTTTAAGCGTGATAAGAAGTCTTTAAATCCGTTAGATTCTATTTGGAATATTGCCGTTGTGTTTCCCGTTGAAATTAAATCGTAAACGTTTTTATCGTCGTATCCGTTTCTATCAAACACAACGTCAACGCCGTGCAACTCTTTAACGTATTCAATACAAAGTTTAATATCGCTAAGGTTCCTAAGCCCTAAAAAGTCCATTTTTAAAAAGCCTAAATGTTCAAGTTCAACACCCGTGTATTGAGTTGTAATATCTTCGCCGTTTCTTGATAACGGCATATGTTTATCTAAAATATCGTGACCGATTATAACACCGCAAGCGTGCGTACTTGCTTGCCTTGGTAAATCTTCAAGTTGCATAGCAACGTCTACTACTTGTTTTATTTTTTCATTATCGTTATATAGGTCGACTAACTCTTTAACGATAAACGCCTCTTTAGTTATACCCTCTTTAAGTTCTTTTGCCGACGGCTCGTAAAAACCGAAAGCCTTTTTAATTATATACGGTCTATTTAACTCTACGGGTTTACACCCTGCGTTTGAAATTTTTTTAGGAAGCAATTTCGTTAAAGCGTTACTCTCAACGAAAGGAATATCCATCGCCTTACAAACGTCTTTTAATACTGCCTTTGCAGCCATTGTTCCAAACGTAACAATTTTTGCAACTGTATTGCTACCGTATTTATTTTTAACGTATTCTATAACTTCTTGCCTACGAGCATCTTCAAAGTCAACGTCAAAATCGGGAGCAGAAACACGCTCAGAGTTTAAAAATCTTTCAAAATATAATCCGTATTTTAAAGGGTCTATATCGGTAATACCTATAAGGTATGCAACTAACGAACCAGCACCGCTACCACGACCTGGTCCAACCGAAATTCCCATACTTCTTGCGGCGTTTATATAGTCCCAAACAATAAGATAATATTCAACGAAACCTTGCTTTTCAATAACTGAAAGTTCCATTTCAATACGCTCTTTAATTTCCGCCGTTTCCTCGACCATTTTTGTTTTAATTCCGTTATCAATCAAATAACGAATATATTCAATAGGCGACATATCGTTTGGCGGAATATATCTTGGGAATTTATATTTACCATATTCTAACGAATAATTACATTTATCCGCAATTTCTATAGTGGTTTTTAAAGCGTCTTCATCTTCTGGAAATTGTTCTAACATTTCTTCATAAGTTTTTAAATAAAACTCGTGATTTGGCATACGCATACGATTAGTAGCGTTAACCGTTACCTTTGTTTGAACACACATTAAAACGTCTTGCGTAACGGCATCTTCTTTGTTTATATAGTGAACGTCGTTAGTAACAACCGTTTTTACGTTGTATTTTTTAGCCAAATACTTTAATTTTGCATTTACGTATTGTTGTTCTTCTAAATTGTGGTTTTGAAGTTCTAAATAAAAATCGTCTTTAAAAACTTCTTTAAAAAACAATACTAAATCTTCCGCTTTTTTATCATCGTGACTTAATATTGCTTGCGGAATATCTCCGCCGATACAAGCAGACAAACAAATTAAACCTTCGCTATGCTCTTTTAAAGTTTTTAAGTCAATTCTTGGCTTGTAATAAAAACCATCTCTAAAAGCAATGGCGTTTAATAAGCATAAATTTTTATAGCCTTGTTCATTTTTAACTAAAATAACTAAATGACGCCTGTCTTTATAACCTTCGTCATTATCGTCAATTTTAACGTTTTTATGAACTGTTAAATCATCACATACGTAAAATTCAGTACCAAAAATAGGCTTGATTCCAGCATCTTTACAAGCATCAAAAAAAGCAACTGCACCATACATATTACCGTGGTCAGTCATAGCGATTGCAGGCATACCTAATTGTTTTGCCTTTTTCGTAACTTCTTTTATTCTTGCCATACCATCAAGCATTGAATATTCAGTATGTAAATGTAAATGAACAAATTCCTGCATTTGATACCTCAATTTATAAAATCAATTAAAATACTATTTTGAACGTATAAGTATTTATCTTTAATTTTTAAACTTTCGTTTGTTATTTCTAAATAATCTTTATTTTTATTGATAGCGTCTTCAAAATCAAGTAAAAAATCACTACCAAACATTTCTTTATATTCGCTAAAAATTACGCCCTCAGCCGTTCTTAATTTTAGCATTGCGTATTCGGCGTTTCTATCAAAACCTTCAATTTCTTCACTGTAAATTTCAGCAACGCTATTTGATAATATACACTTACAATATTTATCTATATTTTCCGTGTTTGTAAAACGCCTATTATCAATAAATGATGAAGCACCTATTCCAAAACCTATATATTCGCCTCTTTTCCAATAATTAAAATTATGCCTTGAATATTTATCGTTTTTGCAAAAATTAGATACTTCGTATCTATTAAAACCTAAACTCTTTAAATAATCTACGCTTTTTTCATACAACTCGGCAAGTTCATCATCACTTAAAAGTTCGCCGTTTAAGTATTTTGTAAACATAGGCGTACCTTCTTCCGCTTTAAGCGTATAAAGAGATATATGATTTACGTTTTTAAAAGACGTTGCTAAATCAATAGTGTTTTTAACGTCATTAAAATCTTCGCCCGGTAAACCAAGCATAACGTCGACCGACGTGTTGTAATCTTTAAGCAAATTCATACAATCAATAAACCCTTGCTTATCGTGTATTCTATTTATGCTATCTAACGTCTTATCGTTTGCCGATTGTAAACCAACGCTAAACCTATTTATTCCCGCATTTTTATAAACTTTAAGTTTATCGCTTGTTATCGTACCTGGGTTTACTTCTAACGTTACTTCGGCACTATACGAAACTTTACACTCTTCGTAAATCAATTTCATAGCACCGTAAATATATTTAGGACTTACGTAACTTGGTGTTCCTCCACCAAAATATATGCTCGTAAAAGTCTTGTCTTTTAAATTAGATAATTTGGCACGCATTTCTTTATAAAGACACGCAAAATACAACTCGCCTTTACCCATTTCGCCTGGGTACGACGCAAAATCACAATACGTGCATTTACTTTTACAAAAGGGAATATGAATATAAATACCTGCCATTTTAATCACCCGAGTCAATTTTAAGTATTGACATAAATGCTTCAGAAGGAATTTCAACCGAGCCTAATTTTCTCATTTTCTTTTTACCTTCTTTTTGCTTTTCTAAAAGTTTTTTCTTTCTTGTAATATCACCGCCGTAACACTTAGCAAGTACGTCTTTTCTAAGCGCTTTAACCGTTTCACGAGCGATAACTTTTCCGCCAACCGCTGCTTGAACGGGAATTTCAAACATTTGACGTGGAATAACTTCTTTTAATTTTTCGGCAATTTGCCTACCCCTTGTGTATGCTTTTTCTTTATGAACTATTATTGATAAAGCGTCACAAATATCGCCGTTTAGTAAAATATCTAACTTAACTAAATCAGATTTTTTATATCCGTTAAGTTCATAGTCAAACGAAGCGTAACCCCTTGTTCTTGATTTTAAACCGTCAAAAAAGTCAAAAACTATTTCATTTAAAGGTAAAACGTAATCAAGCCTTACCCTTTTAGTGTCAATATATACCATATCGTTAAATACACAGCGTTTTTCTTGACATAATTCCATAATTGCCCCAACGTATTCTGGTGGCGAATAAATATTAGCCTTAATTACCGGCTCTTCCATATAATCAATTTCAGTTAACGGCGGTAATTTAGTTGGATTTTCAACGGTTAATATAGTGCCGTCAGTTTTATGAACGATATACGATACCGAAGGAGCAGTTGTAATTATATCTAAACCAAACTCCCTTTCTAACCGCTCTTGAATTATTTCCATATGAAGTAACCCTAAAAATCCACATCTAAAACCAAAGCCTAACGCCGTTGAATTATCTGGCTCGAAAGTTAATGCGGCATCGTTTAGTTTAAGTTTTAATAAAGCCTCTTTTAAATCGCCAAAGCGTGAGCCGTCAAGCGGATAAATACCACTAAATACTACGGGTTGTGCCTTTTTATATCCGTCAAGCGGTTCTTTGGTTGGATTTTCTATATCGTATACAGTATCGCCTACCGCAATATCTTCAATCGACTTTATAGACGCCGTTATATAGCCTACTTCGCCCGCAGTTAAACTTTCTTTTTCAACTAAACTTGGATTAAACGTACCAACTTCAACGACTTCAAAAGTTTTATCAGACATAAAAGTTTGTATTTTAGTGCCTTTTTTAACAACACCGTCAAAAACTCTTACAAATAAAATTACACCCCTAAAATTATCGTAATAACTATCAAAAATTAAAGCCTTTAAAGGTAAATTATCATCTCCCGTTGGACAAGGTATATCAGTTACTACCTTTTCCAAAACTTCTTCGATATTTATACCCGCCTTTGCCGAAATTTTAGGCGCATTAGTACCGTCTAACCCTATATCGTCTTCAATTTCTTTTGCAACAGCATCAATATCGGCTGACGGTAAATCTATTTTATTTATTACAGGCATTATTTCAAGACCGTTATCAAGTGCCAAATAAACGTTCGCTAACGTTTGAGCCTGTATGCCTTGAGAAGCATCAACAACTAAAATAGCACCTTCACACGCTTTTAAACTTCGTGATACTTCATAGGTAAAGTCTACGTGTCCCGGAGTATCTATTAAGTTAAAAATATATTCTTTTCCGTCTTTTGCAACGTAACGCATTTTAACCGGCGTTAATTTTATGGTAATTCCCCTTTCTTTTTCTAAGTCCATAGAATCTAAAAGTTGTTCTTCCATATCTCTTTCAGCAACTTGACCAGTCATTTCAATAAGCCTGTCCGCCAACGTTGATTTGCCGTGGTCTATATGCGCAATTATGCAAAAATTCCTTATATTTTCCTTTTTTACTATCGACATAAATATCCTTTAAATATAAAAACTAAATTACGTAGTATTATTATATATTATCTTAGTAAAAATATCAAGTAAATATAAAAATAATTGACAAACTAAACGAAATATATTACCATAATTTTATGAAAAGTAGAATTGATTTAAGCCACTGGCTTTACAACGTGGCAATAGCACATAGAGGGCTATTTGATAACGAACACCCAGAAAACACGATTAGTGCATACGAAAAAGCAATAGAAAACGGCTACGCTATTGAACTTGACGTTCAAATGACTATTGACGGCGTTTTAGTTTGCTATCACGACAATAATTTAAAAAGATTAACCGGTGTTGATAAAGATATTAGAACTTTAACCTATGAAGAAGTTTCTAAACTAAACGTAGTAAATGAAAATTTTAAAATTCCAACTTTTTCAAAAACGTTAGAATTTGTTAATGGCAAAGTACCACTCGTTATAGAATTAAAAAGTCAAAAGCAAAAAGGTTATGAAAAAAAAGTTTGTGAAATTTTAAAAAACTACAAAGGCGATTTCGTTGTTCAAAGTTTTGACCCACTCGTTATGCGTAGAGTTCAAAAAATTGAGCCTTCTTTTATTAGGGGTATGCTAACCACGTTAGAAGAAGTAAAAGGTTATCCAAAAATCGTAACTAAATTTATGAACAATTTTGGCTTTAAATATATTTTTAAATTCGACTTTTTAAATATTAGAGTTTGTGATTTAGAATATCATAAAAAACGTATAAAAAAACACAACGTAATATGCTGGACTATTAAAACTAACGATGATATTATTCCCGCTAAAAAATATGCTAAAAATATCATTTTTGAAAAGACTGCAACTAATTTAGACGTTTTTGATAAGAAATATAAAAAGTAACTTATAGTTTGATTATTGACACTTTTTAATTAAACAAAAATCCCTTTTGAAAGCAACTTTCAAAAGGGATTTTAAATAAAATAAAAATTAAATTTTTTCAAGTTCATCAAGAGTTTTCGAGTATGCCGGGGCTATATTTTCCATAAAATAAATAACTTCTTCTCTATCGGTTTTCATTATATCTAAATATATAGTTTCTTTGGCTTTTACAAACTCGCTATTACCTGCTTTAACTTCTTCAACGCACTTAATATATGCTGAAATTCTATCGGCATATTTCATTATTTTATACTCTTCACTGTCTTGGTCTGGAATTACGCATTTTGAATATTCTTCACTTAAAACGTCTGGAAGCATTGATAAAAGTTTTCTATTTGCCTTGTCTTCTATATCTTTATATGCCCCTACTATTTGCTTATTGTAATATTTAATAGGCGTTGGCAAATCGCCCGTTATAACTTCGCTCGTTTCGTGGTATTGACTATAAAGAAGTACCTTTTCAATACTAACGTTTCCGTTAAAAATTTTGTTTTTTATAACGGCAAGCGCATGCGCAATTACTGATACTTGTTCAGTATGTTCCATTATATTTTCTTCTACCATACTGTGCATTAAAGACCAGCGTTTAATATATTTCATTCTACTTAAATATGCAAAAAAATTAAAATTCATAATATCACCTTTTATTATTGTAACACAATTTTAAATTTCTTTCAATAATTTTTTTGTATTCTATTGACTTTTTTATTTTACAGGATTATAATTTATTCAACAATAAAATGCAGGGGTGCTTTAAACGGCTGAGATTATACCCTTTGAACCGTGCAGGATAATTCCTAAACGGAAGCAAGGTCTTTTTAGCGTACGCCCTAATTTTTTAGGACGCATTTTTTTGTTATGGAGGCTTTTTATGTTATACAATTTACTTAGCTTACCAACCTATCTTATTGATAAGTTGGAGCCATTAGCAAAATGGGTTACTATTACCCTATTAGGCGTGTTGATTATTGCATCAATTTTACTTTTTATTTTTAAAAAGCAAAAAGCAATTAGCGTTGTTAAAAAATTATTGTTATACTTTACGTTATACTGCATCGTTTTAGCAATTACGCTTTTAGTTTTAGAAATAATCAAAAAATACAGCCTATCGTACTTAGAAGATAACTACGTTGAAAAAGACATTATCTATTTCGTTTTTATCCCACTATTAGTTACTTTAACTATTTCGCTTTTGGGAATTATAACCTTATACGTAGTATCTAAGAAAAAACTTGCAATTTTTGATAAACTACTTATCACTTTTGCTCTCGTTGTTTTTTGTTTAATCGTTTTATGTGTAGTACTTATTTACGTATATTACAATAAACACATAATTAGTAACGAGTATTATCAAGATTACGGCGAATTAAACAATTTAGCACTTTACCTTGCAACTGCAATTTTAATAGGCTCGTCTATTTGTTTAGCGTTTGTTTTAGGCAAAAATTCTTCTAGTAAGTTTGACTCACGCTGTATTGCTTTTGCTGGAATTTGCGTATCTTTATCGTTTGCTTTATCATACGTAAAACTATTTGAACTTCCTTACGGTGGCTCTATAACTTTATTTTCTATGTTCCCTATTATGCTTTTTGCATATATTTACGGAATTAAAAAAGGTTTAATAGTTGGCTTATTATACGGAATTTTACAAGCAATTCAAGACCCGTTCATTATTCATCCAGCACAATTTATATTAGATTATCCTTTAGCGTTTGCTTTCGTGGGCTTTGCAGGCTGTCTTTCAAACTTTAAAGTTTTAGAAAACAAACCGGCAATTAAATTTACAATATCAGCAATTATCGGTGGTTTTGCAAGATACGTTTGCCACGTTTTATCAGGTGTATTTGCCTTTGGTGCTTACGCAAAAGACGCTATAAGTGACGGCGAAGGAATATTTTCTATTTTAGCGCCTTCATCTAACGCAGTATTAAACCACTTTATTTATAGTTTAACTTACAATTCTTTTATAATTTTAGACGTAATTTTAGTTATAGTTGCTGGAATATTACTATTTAGTTCAAAATCATTCAACAAAGAAGTATCAAGAATAAAATCATCACTAATTTAGTTAAAAACAAATATTAAAACTAAAAATTTAATTTATTAAAAACGAGTTCGGTAAAATACCGAACTCGTTTTCAATTTAAAAGATACCTTTTTTATTTTTGTTGTTTAACACGCAAAAATGCGTATTACTTTATTATAAAACTTCTTTAATTCTTGCAGCCTTACCTGTAAGTGAACGAAGATAATAAAGTTTAGCACGCCTTACAGCACCCTTTCTAACAACTTTAATATCAGCAACCTTTGGTGAATGAAGTGGGAAAGTTCTTTCAACGCCTACACCAAAACTGATACGCCTTACCGTAAACGTTTCACTAATACCGCCACCACGTTTAGCAATAACGATACCTTCATACGCTTGAATTCTTTCTCTTGTACCTTCAATAACCTTAACAGATACTCTAACCGTATCACCTACGTTAAACTTAGGTACTTCACTCTTAATATTCTCTTTGTTGATTTGTTCAATAATTGTCATTGACTTATCCTCCTATATACAAGGTGTTCATTGAATTCCAAGAGGACCACCCGAAGTCTTTAAATATTCTACCACACACGCTAATTTTTAGCAAGCATTTTTAAGCAATTTTGCAATAATTTTTATCATTTTTGCAACTTAAAATGCGTTTTTTATTAAATTTACGTCATTTTTTAATATTTCTATAACACTAAATGAAATATTTATATCTTCAAGTTTATTGGCTAATAAATAATATGACGCAATTTGTTTATACCTTTCTTGCTTTTTGTAATCTACCGCTTCCGCCGGTCTTCCAAACTTTTCGTTTGAGCGCGTTTTAACTTCAATAAAATGTAATTCATCATCTTTTATTGCAATTATATCAGCCTCGCCGTAAGGCGTTACGTAGTTTGTTTTTATAATTTTATATTTTAGTTTTTTTAGATATTTACACGCCTTTCTTTCGCCTATTCTACCCAAAAATTTTTTATAAAGGTTTTTCTGTGGATTTTGCAAGGTCCAACCTCCTTTATTCTATCTATATGTTGTTTAGTGCCGTAGCCCGCATTTTTTGAAAAGTCGTAACCGGGATAAGTTTTATCATACTCAGCCATAAGCCTATCTCTATAAACTTTTGCTAAAATTGACGCACAACCTATACTATATGAATATAAATCGCCTTTTATAATAGGTAAAGTTTCAATTTCAGTATCTAATTTTACAGCGTCTACAAGCACGATATCTGGGGTTACTTTTATGCTTTCAATACATTTTAACATACACTTTTTCGTTGCGTTTAATATGTTAATTTCGTCAATCTCGGTATGCTCTACTTGACAAATTGAATAACTTATTGCATTTTTTATAATTTCATCGTATAGTTTTTCACGCTTTTTTGCCGACAATTTTTTACTATCGTCAACCCCTTCAACTATATTTTCTCCCATTATAACTATTGCACATACAACGGGACCTGCTAACGGGCCTCTACCAACTTCGTCAACGCCCGCTATATATTTGTAACCTTTTTCTTTATATAAATTCTCATACTTGAATTTATCAATTTTTTCTATCATATAAATAGTACTTTTCCTATTTTTTGTTTTCTTAAATCGTTAATAATAATTGATGCCGTTCTTTCGCTATCAACTTCACCGCCCTTCATTAACGCTCCACGTTTTTTACCTATTTCATAAAAAATTTCCCTTTCAGTTTTTGCCGTTACGTCTATTTTATAAGCGGTTTCTAAATTGTTTTTATAGTTATCTACCAAATATTTTATCAGTTCAAGCGATAGTTCAGTAAAGTCTAAAATATCATCGTTTATACTACCTATAAACGCTAAATACATAGCGTTTTTTTGATTATCAAAACTTGGGGAAGTCGTTCCCGGCGTATCTAAAAGTTCAACGTCTTTAATTCTAACCCATTGCTTATCTTTGGTAACGCCCGCCTTATCGCCCGTTTTTGCCTTTTTAGAGCCCGAAAGTAAGTTTATTACAGTTGACTTGCCCGTGTTAGGAATTCCGCTAACCATTACCCTTAAAGGCTTATTTACGCCCTTTTGTAGATATCTATCTTTAACTTCTTTTAAACCCTTTATAATTTCATTATAAAGTTTTATGGAATTTTTCTCGTTTGTAGCATTGAAAACAACGGCGTTTTTGCCTTGCGATTTAAAAATTTCAACAACTTCTTTTAACTTTACTTCATCAGCCAAATCTGCCTTGTTTAATAAATAAACTACGGGTTTATTGTTAAATAAAGGCTCTAAAGTCGTATTTAAGCAAGCAAAAGGCGCTCTTGCGTCAAGGGTATAAATAATACCGTCGCAAAGTTTAACCTCTTTTTCCATCATTCTCATTGCTTTGGTCATATGACCAGGATACCATTGTAAAAACATTATTTTTTATCTAACAAGTCAGGTCGATATTTTTTTGTAATTTTTATCGACTGCTCTTTTCTCCATTTATCAACTTCGCCGTGATTGCCTGAAAGTAAAACATCAGGAACTTTCACGCCTTTAAACTCTTGCGGACGAGTGTACTGCGGATATTCAAGTAATCCGTTTGAAAAACTCTCTTCACTTAAAGACTCTTTTGAAATAACGCCTTCAACGTATCTTGAAATAGCATCAGTTATAACCATTGCGGGAAGTTCGCCACCCGTTAAAACGTAATCGCCTATTGAAATTTCTTCATCAATATATAAATCAATAACTCTTTGGTCAATTCCTTCGTAGTGACCGCATAAAAGTATAATATGCTCGTAATCAATTAGAGTTTTTACCATAGATTGCGAAAAGGTTTTCCCCTTTGGCGACATATATATTCGCCTTGCTTTATGCTCTTTATCTATACTTTCTATCGCCAACGCAATAGGCTCGGGCATCATTACCATACCCGCTCCACCGCCAAAAGGATAATCGTCACATCTTTTATGTTTATTCTTTGCGTAATCTCTTATATCATAAATATTTATTTGTATTTTATTACTATCAACGGCCCTTCCTATAATGCTTTCTTTTAAAGGCGTAAACATATCGGGAAATAACGTTAAAATATCAATCTTCATAAAAAATCACCTTTTCATAGTCGTTACCATTTATATTTAAAGTTTTGTTTTCAATATCAATTTTTAAATTTAAACTTTTTAAAAATGGTAAATACGCTACCTTGTTATTAGTTAAACTAATAACAAACATATCTACGTTTGACTGAATAACGTCTTTTACCGTGCCAAACGTTTCTTCATTAATAAACACGTTTAAACCTATTAAATCGGCTATAAAAAACGAAGTGGCACTCTTTTTTATTTGATTTTTATAAGCGTAGACTTCCTTACCTCTTAAAAGTTCACTAAAATTTCTATCAGTTACACCGCTAAGTGATAAAAAAGCAAAATCGCTACCGTCTAATTTTAAAGTACCTACACTATATTCTTTATTATCAATAAAAACTGTTTTTACGCCTTTAATACTTTGAAAACTATCGGCATAAAATTTAATTTTTAAATCGCCTTTAATACCGTGGGGCTTTAAAATTGTTGCAATTAAAATCTTTTCCATAAAAATACGAGAGAAATTTAATTAAATTTCTCCCTTTTCCTTTATATCAATATTGTACTTCTTATTTTCTTTGCTACTCGCTTGTCTAACCAAAGTTCTTAAAGCCTTTGCAAATTTACCTTGACGACCTATAACTTTACCCATATCGCTTGCATCAAGTACAACCGTAACGTTTACAGTATCGCCCTTTTCTTCAACAACGTACTCAATTTCATCTTTTTTATCGGCAAAACTGCTTACAATATATTTGATAAGTTCTAACATCTCTATATTTCCCTATTATTTCTTTTTCTTTTTAGGATTTGTTTTAGATGGTGAAAGTTTTTTAGATTGTTCAATAACACCTGCCTTAACAAGTAAGTTTTTAACAGTTTCAGTTGGTTGAACACCACAAGCAATCCATTTTTTTGCTTTTTCAACGTCAATAACTACTTCTGCTGGGTTTACGTTTGGATTATAGTGACCTACTTTTTCAATGTAACCACCATCACGAGCAACTCTTGCATCTACTACTACTATTCTGTATAAAGCATTACCTTTATCACCAAGTCTTGTTAATCTCATTTTACAAGCCATAATTTATATTCCTCCATAAATATTATCAATAATTAAAACGGCAATCTTCTTTTACCATTTTTTAAACTTTTCATAAGTGTTTTTATTTGTTCAAATTGTTTGAGTAAAACGTTTAATTCTTGAATAGTCGTTCCACTACCTTTACAAATACGTTGTTTTCTTGAAAAGTTTAAAATCGACGGGTCTTTTCTTTCTTTTTTAGTCATAGAAAGAATTATTGATTTTGACCTTTCAATTTTACTCTCATCAATACTATCAGCCTTAACACCTTTTAATTTTGCCATATTTAAACCTGGCATACCTGGAAGCATACTCATAATATCTTGTACGCCACCCATTTTTTTAATCATATCGAACTGACTAAGATAATCGTCAAGCGTAAAGATATTTTCTCTCATACGCTTTTCCATTTTTAACACTTCTTCTTCACTAACGGCTTGTTGAGCCTTTTCAATAAGTGTTAAAACGTCACCCATACCTAAAATACGGCTTGCCATTCTATCAGGATAAAATGGCTCTAAATCGCCTAATTTTTCGCCTACGCTTGCAAACTTAATAGGTTTGCCTGTTACCGCTTTAACCGATAAGCAAGCACCACCCCTCGTATCACCGTCAAGTTTTGTTAAAACTACGCCCGTAATTTCAAGTTCTTCATTGAAAGTTTTAGCTACGTTTACAGCATCTTGACCTATCATAGCGTCAACCGTGAATAAAATTTCGGTTGGGGTTACCGCCTTTACTATGTCTTTTAACTCTTGCATTAAGTCGCTATCAATATGAAGCCTACCGGCAGTATCTATAATAACGGTATCAAAACCGTATTTTTCAGCATATTTAACGGCATTTTGTGAAATTTTAACGGGTTTGCCTTGACCTTCTTCATATACTTCACACTTTGCCTTTTCAGCAACTACTTTAAGTTGATTTATTGCACCTGGTCTATACACGTCACACGCTACGAGTAAAGGTTTTTTGCCTTGCGATTTAAGTAATAGCGCAAGTTTACCAGATAAAGTTGTTTTACCCGCACCTTGAAGACCACACATCATTATAATAGTAGGCGGTTTTGGAGCAACGTTTAACTTGGCGTTTTCACTACCCATTAAGGCTATTAATTCTTCGTTTACTATTTTAATAACTTGTTGCGATGGCGATAAACTTTTTAATACTTTTTCGCCTACCGCTTTTTCAGTTACCTTTTGAATAAAGTCTTTTGCAACGAGTAAATTAACGTCCGCTTCAAGAAGGGCTATTCTTACTTCTCGCATTGCGCCTTTTATTTCAAGTTCAGTTAACGCACCTTTGTTTTTTAATTTTGAAAATATATGATTTAACTTATCTTGTAAACCGGAAAAAAGATTTGCCATTATAACTCCGTAATAAGACTATATAACTCTTTCTTAAGTTCTCTATTATCAATTTTATCTAATTTTGATAAAATTTGTTTTTTCTTTTCAACTAAACGAAGTTTTTTTTCATATTCATCAAGAAGTTTGCAAACTTTATTTATCGTATCTTGCACACCTTGGCGGGTTATTCCTTTAATATCGGAAATTTCGCCTAATGATAAATCTAAATTATAATACAAATCAAAAACTTCAATTTGTTTTTCCGTTAATAAAACTTTGTATTCTTCAAAAAGTTCATTAAAATGTAAGTCTTTTGCCATACTTTACCTTAACTTTCAATAGTATACACTATAAAAAAACAACTGTCAAGCATTTTCACTTGACAGTTATAATTTTTTTTTAAAATAATGCGTCGATAAATTCCTTAGCGTTAAAAGGCTCTAAATCGTCAATCTTTTCGCCAACGCCCACGAAGGTAACGGGTAAAAGTTTTTCGTTTGATAACGATAAAATAAAACCGCCTTTTGCAGTACCGTCAAGTTTTGTTAAAACTATACCATCTAAGGTGATAGCCTCGTCAAAAGTATCGACTTGATTTACCGCATTTTGACCAGTCGTAGCGTCAAGCACTATAAGTTTTATAAAATTAGCCTCGCTATACTCCCTTTCAACAACTCTTGCGGTTTTTTTGAGTTCTTCCATTAAATTGCTTTTAACGTGTAGTCTACCCGCCGTATCAATAATTAAAACGTCAGTATTTTTTGATTTTGCCGACATTACTGCGTCATACACTACTGCTGACGGGTCAGCACCTTCCTTGTGCTTAATAATTCTTACGTTTGCTCTATCAGCCCAAACGGATAATTGCTCGCTTGCCGCCGCCCTAAAAGTGTCGCCAGCACATAAGGTAACCGATTTACCTTGACTTGTAAAATATTTTGCAAGTTTGCCTATCGAAGTAGTTTTACCTACTCCGTTAACGCCTACCACCATTATTACAAGCGGATAATTATCAATATCAGTTTCGCCAGCCTCTTCTAACACGCTAAGTAAAATACTTTTTAATTTAGACACAACGTATTCTTTATCTTTAACGCTATTTTCAATCATTTCATCTCGCAACTTTTCAACGATATCACTAGCCGTAGATACGCTAATATCCGAAGAAATTAAAGCGTCTAATAATTCATCGTAAAATTCTTCGCCTATTCTATCAATTGAAAACACTCTTGAAAAGGTGCTTGCGATTTTTTCCCTTGTCTTTTTTAAGGACAAGGCTATTTTAGAAAATATACCCATATAACCTCTTATTCTTCAATATCTTTTACGTCGCTAAGTTTAACCGAAACAATGCTTGATACGCCTTTTTCTGGCATTGTAACACCAAATAAACCGTCAGCATATTCCATAGTAACTTTTTTGTGCGTTATACAAATAAATTGCGTTTCTTTTGAATAGTTTTTTAAATATCTTGCAAATCTATCAACGTTTGCATCGTCAAGCGCCGCCTCAATTTCATCAAGTACACAGAAAGGCATTGGTCGCATACGAAGTATTGCAAATAAAATTGCTATTGCCGTTAAAGACATTTCGCCACCCGATAAGAGTGATATTTTTTGCAATTTTTTTCCTGGTGGCTCGGCAACGATTTCAATACCTGCATCAAGCGGGTCACCCGTTTGACTTTCGATAATTTCTAAACTTGCACTACCACCGCCGAACAACTCTTTGAATATTTTTGAGAAGTTGGCTTTTATAAGTTTAAAGCCGTCGTCAAAAGTTAAAGTCATTTCCTTAGTTAAGTCTTCAATAATATTAACCAAATCTTCTTTCGCTTTGATTAAATCTTCTTTTTGACTAATTAACTCGTTACACTTTTCGTTATGCTCGTTAAATTCTTCAATTGCGTTTGGATTTATGTTTCCTAAGCCTGCAATTTTACGCTTTAACGATATAATATCTTCTTGACCTTTAACAGCGTCGTACCCTTCAACTCGTAAAGGCACGCAAGTTTCGTAAGTTAAATTATAGTCGGCTAAAATACTTTCAGACATATACTCTAAATCCGAATCAACTTTTGCAAGTCTAATTTCTTCATCAGTTTTTTTGGCAACGTTTTTATCTATATCTTCTTGTAGGGCTTGCCTTTTAATATTGTCTTTTGATAGTTCTTCGTTTAATTTAACCTTAATTTTATCAAATTCGTTTAATTTGGCTTTTAAGTTTTCTAAATTTTCTCTATCTTCGCTTGATAGAGCAACTTTTTCAGCCTCTTTAGTTAAATTTTCAATGATTACGTTTTTACCAGCAATTGAAGATTGATTATTTTTAATACTATCGTAATATAGTTCAATATCGCTGTTTATTCTTGTAATTTCACTATTTGTTGAAGCAATTTCAGCCCTTAAATGCGAAAGACTTGATTGAATTTCAGTATTTCTTGCTAAAACCCTATCTCTTTCTTGACGCAATTCTTCAAACTCTTCCCTATGAGCGTTTTGTTCAATTCTCGCACTTTCTTTTTGCTTAATTAAAACGTCGTTACCCTCTTTGATAGAATTATATTCGCTTTCAATTTGGTCAAGCCTTTGATTTATTATTGCTATTTCATCTTTACGCTTTTCAATTTCCGTTTCAATTTCAGTTAATTGACTTTCTAACGATAAAACGCTTTCTTTTAACTTGATATAATTTTGTTTAGCATCGTTTACCGATAAATTAAGAGCATTTAACTCTTCAACTTGAACGTTTACCACTTTAATAAGTTCAGCCCTATTATTTTCAAGTCTTAAAAGTTCCTTTTTCTCTTTTTCTATCGCTTCGCTAAATTCTTTAACCTTTCTATCAATTGAAAGTAAATTCGTGTCGTTTTTACGCTTTGCGCCACCCGTCATTGAGCCGTTTTGCGCTAAAATATCACCGTCAAGCGTAACGATTTTAAATGCAAAATGATATTTTTGAGCAATTTTTCTTGCACTATTTAAGTCTTTACAAAGTAAAGTGCCGCCAAGTAAAAACTTAACTACGTTTTCGTAATAACTATCGTATTTAACAAAGTTGGTGGCAAGTCCAATAGCACCTTCTTCGTTAAGCGCATTTATTAGTTCAATAGAGTCATTACGAACTTTTACACTCGTTATAGGTAAAAAAGTTATAGAATAAATTTCATTTTGTTTAAGATAATTTATTAAAAATTCAGCGTCTTTTGGATTATCAACAACAACGTTTTGCATAGCACCGCCAATAGCGTTTTGTATTGCCGTTTCATACTCTTTATCAGTTGATAATATACTTGCTACAACTCCCTTAATTTTTTCACTTACGGCTTTGTTTTCTTTTGCCATAAGCATAAGTTTTTTAACCGAAGAGTTGTAACCGTCAAAAGAATCTTTAAGCCCGTTAAACAAGTTGAAACTTGTTTCTAAACTTGAAAGTTTCATTTTTAATGATGAAATTTTATTGTTTAAAGTTTCAATATATTCGTTTGACGAACGAATTTCTTCTTCTTTATCTTTAACACTCTCTTTACTTTGAGTGATATAATTATCTAAATTTTGAACTTCTAATTGAGATTTTGTTAATTGTTCTTTTAAAACGGAATATTTATCTACTAATCCGTTAACAATATCAATTACTTCTTGTTTACGAGTAGAAATAACCGATTGTTCAGTTGAAAGTGAACCTATATTTTTATTGATATCGGCTAACGATTCAACGCTTTTTATAACTTTTGATTGAACGTTACGCTCTTCATCTTCACTATCGTTTATCTTTTGAGTTAATTCGGCAATAAGTTTACCAACGCTACCCGCCTCGACAGATAAAGCCTCTATTTCTTTTTCGCAAACGCTTTTATAATTGTTTTTCTCAACGAGTAAAGCCTTTAAACTTTCTATTTTTTCTTCGTACGTTGCATTTTCTTTTTCAAGCCTTGCAATTTCACTCTTGAAATAATTTATTTTTTCAGTATAAAGTTTTGCCTCGCCTGACGTTTCAGCAATAGCAACGGCTTTTTCGGTTATTTTTTCGTTGAGTTTTCTAATATCTTCATCTGCTCTATTAATTTGCTCTAAGTGTTTGTTATATTCTAATTCAGTTTTTTCAAGTTCAATTTTTCTTTGTGAAATTTCTTCACTTAAACCATTTATTCTATCAGTAATTTTTTGCTTTGTTAAACTTGCGTTTTCATATTTATATAAATACGTATTAACTTCGTTAGTTTTAAGTTCATCGGCAAAAATTCTATAAACTCTCGTTTTTTCCGCTTGTTTTGATAAAGGTCCTAAAATATTTTGGCGTTCGTTTATAATATCACAAAGTCTTGTAATATTATCTTCAGTTCTTTGAAGTTTGTTCATAGTTTCACGCCTATCTTTTTTTGTTTTGGCGATACCTACGGCTTCTTCGAATATTGAACGCCTATCTTCTGGTTTTGAAGATAAAATTTCAGATACTTTACCTTGACTTATTATCGTGTAACCGTCTTTACTAACACCGCACTCGTGTAAAGCGTCAACAATGTCTTGCTTACGGCATTGTTGTCTATTTATGTAATATTCACTTTCGCCACTTCTAAAAAGTTTTCTTGTAAAAACAACTTCGGAATATTCTAAAGATGGAAAGAGTTTTTCGGTATTAGAAAAATACAAGGAAACCTCACAATACGATAGAGATTTTCTTGATTGTGTACCGTTAAAAATAACGTCTTGCATTGAGGAGCCACGAAGGTTTTTAGCCGATTGTTCGCCTAAAACCCATCTAATAGCGTCGGCAACGTTACTTTTACCGCAACCGTTTGGACCTACGATGGCGGTTATGCCATCAAGTAAGTCTATGCTGACTTTATCCGCAAAGGACTTAAAGCCAAGTAGTTCAATTCTTTGAAAATTAAGCATTTTGTTTTTTCCGTTTATCTTTTTTATTTTTTAATATTTTAAGGGCTTTTTCGGCTGAAACTTGTTCGGCTGATTTTTTTGACGTGCCTTCGCCCTTTGCTAACTGCTCGCCGTTAAGAAATACTGCCATAACGAAAATAGGACTATGGTCGCTACCTTTTTTTTGCAACGTTTCATAAGTAATATTTCCTAACTTTTTCTTTTCACAATACTCTTTTAAAGCGTTTTTACTATTAAAAAGTTGAACTTTTTTTCGTTCACACTTATCCTTTTTACAAATTCGCTCGATTAGATTATTGTAAATAAATTTTTTAGCCTCTTCAATTCCGCCGTCTAAATAAATTCCCGCAATTAACGATTCAAATAGATTTTCACAAATTGCATCGGTAATTTTACCTTGCATCGTATCGCTAGTTATAATAAATTTATCTAAACCCAAACGCTTTGTGGCTAAACTTAGTGGCTGTTTGGAAACTAAACCTTGTTTATATGAAGTCATATCGCCTTCGTCCACGTCAAGTTTTTTATACAAAAACTCACTAACGACAAAACCTAAAACACTATCACCTAAAAACTCTAACCTTTCAAAGTCTTTTTCGCCCTTGTGTTCGTTTGCGTATGATGCATGAATAAAACAATTTCTAAGTAAATTAGGGTCTTTAAATTTATAGCCTATAATCTCTTCAATTTCGCTTAAATGAAATACCATATTACCCCTTAATACTCTAAGTTAGACACCGTTCTTGGAAAAGGAATAACGTCTCTAATATTAGAAACACCCGTTAAATACATTATCATTCTTTCAAAACCTAAACCAAAGCCAGCGTGTTTAGTTCCGCCGTATTTTCTAAGATTTAAATACCAACTATAATCGTTAGGATTTAAATTCATTTCTTTCATACGACTAAGTAAAACGTCTTCTCTTTCTTCTCTTTGAGACCCACCGACAAGTTCACCTATTCCTGGAACAAGTAAGTCACAAGCGGCAACTGTTTTATTATCGTCGTTAACACGCATATAAAAAGCCTTAATTTCCTTTGGATAGTCAGTTAAAAATACCGGCTTTTTAAATACTTGTTCAGTAATATATCTTTCGTGTTCACTTTGAAGGTCACAGCCCCAAAATACAGGAAATTCAAATTTATCTTTGATAGGCTCTAAAATTTTAATAGCCTCAGTATACGATAAGCGAACGAATTCACTATTAGCAACGTGGTTTAACCTTTCAAGTAAACCGTTATCAACAAATTGATTTAAAAATTCAAGTTCAGCCTTACAAGTTTTTAATACGTGACTAATAATATATTTAACCATCCTTTCAGCACAATCCATATCGCCTACAAGGTCGGTGAAAGCCATTTCAGGCTCTATCATCCAAAACTCAGCGGCGTGGCGGGCTGTATTTGAACGCTCAGCCCTAAAAGTAGGACCAAAGGTATACACCTTACCAAAAGCCATAGCGTATGCTTCGGCAGATAATTGACCAGATACCGTTAAACTTGCCGGTTTTTCAAAAAAGTCTTTTTTATAATCAACTTGTCCCTCATCGGTTTTAGGTACGTTATCAAGTGGAAGGGTTGTTACTTGGAACATAGCGCCCGCACCTTCACAATCCGAGCCCGTAATTAAAGGCGTGTGAACGTACACGAAACCGTTTTGATTAAAGAAACTATGAATTGCAAAAGCCGCTTCGCTTCTAACTCTAAATACTGCACTGAACAAGTTTGTTCTTGGTCTTAAATAAGCAATTTCCCTTAAATACTCGATAGTGTGTCTTTTCTTTTGAAGAGGATAATCTGGAGTTGACTTGCCTTCAATCTCGATACTCGTAGCATGTATTTCAAAAGGTTGTTTTAACTCTGGCGTTAAAATAAAATTACCCCTAACTACGAACGAACAGCCTACGTTTTGACTAACTATTTCGTCATAATTTGAAACCTTTTCTCTTTCAATAACTATTTGAACGCTTTTAAAATAACTACCGTCGTTTAATTCAATAAAAGCGTACGCTTTTGAATCACGAATAGTTCTTGCCCAGCCTTTAACTAAAACGTTTTTACCACTAAAACTTTCTTTACTAGCAAAAAAATCTTTTACAAAACTTCTAATTTCCATATAAACCTCAATATAAATAACGTTTTAAACTTTTAAAAACTTAATTTACAAAATATTTTTTTAATTATACCATATTTTTTTAAACTTTGCTACAATTTAGACAAACTTTTTATAATAATTTATTATAAAGTATATTATAATAAAAAAATAAGCGATAAAATTGTCAAACAACAACTTATCGCTTTTAAATTTAGTCTTCTTTTGTGGTTGGAATATCAGCATTTTCACCGTCAAGCAACCCTTCAACGTAAGCGTCATAGTCTTGACTCGTTAGGTTTTTTATTTTTTTTGCTTTTTTTGACATACTTCACTCCTTAATTTTTTAATTAAACTTAATTAAAATGCAAGTTCCTTAGGTAATAAAACAGTAAAAGTTTGCATTTTTGCTTGGCATAACGGACAAGTTTTTTCAGCCTCTTCACTATACATTTCGTGTCCGCATGAAGGACATATATATCTTCTTTTACTATCGCTTTTATATAACGTGCCGTTTTTATAACCATCGTATAAATATTCAAAAATCTTTTTATGTTTTAACTCTACTTTTCTTATATTCGTAAACAATTCGGCAATATCTTTAAACCCTTCTTTTAAGGCAGTTTTTGCACTTTTTTCATAAAAAATCGCTTCGTCAGCCTCGTCGTTACTAATTGCTTTTAAGTTATCTAAAATATCCCACCTTTCTCTAAAAGGAACGTCCATACAAACCTCTACGTTTTCCATAGGGTTCGTACCCGTTTTTTGACATAACACGGTATATAACATTCTTGCGTGATTAAACTCTTGATATGCTACTTTATCGGTTATCGTTGCTAAACCTTCTAAACCTTGCATACGTTGACCATATTCAACGAATTCATATCTTGTTCGTGCCGTACATTCACTAATAAACGCTCTTTTTAAATTCTCATAAGTTGCCGTTTCTAAAAAATTCATAATATTTCCTCCTACTTAATTATTAACAGCAACTATATTTTTTAAACATAAAAAACCCTTATGCTTTGCATAAGGGATAAAATATTTTTTAATTTTCTTCAATAGGTTTAATGTGGATATCATTTAATTGAGATTGGTCAACAAAGTCAGGTGCGCCACTCATTAAACAAGATGCCGTTTGAACTTTAGGGAAGGCTATAACGTCTTTAATGCTATCAGTTTTAGTTAACAACATAGTAAGTCTATCTAAGCCGAACGCTAAACCGCCGTGTGGTGGTGCGCCATACTTGAACGCATCTACGAAGAAGCCAAATCTATCGGCAATATCTTGCTCGCTAAAACCTAAGATTTCAAACATTTTCTTTTGAATATCACGCCTGTGTATTCTTATTGAGCCACCACCCGCTTCTTGACCGTTTATAACGATATCGTAGGCTTTTGCCCTTGCAAGTTGTGGATTAGTTTCAATTAAATCTAAATCTTCATCCATAGGTGCGGTAAACGGATGATGAACTGCTACAAACCTATTTTCCTCTTCGCTGTATTCAAACATAGGAAATTCAGTTATCCATAAAATATCGTATTCGTCTTTATTGTAAAGGTTAAACTTTTCAGCAAAATACAATCTTAAACCGCCAAGCGTGTTGTAAACGACAACGTCTTTATCAGCACTGAAAAATAATATATCGCCTTCCGAAAAATCAGTTTTTTCTTTGATAGCCTTAATATTATCTTCACTTAAAAATTTTAAGAAAGAGCCTTTAATTTCGCCACCTTCTGGATACGACAACCAAGCCAAGCCCTTAGCACCTAACGTTTTTGAATATTCAACTACGGCGTCAATATCTTTTCTTGAAAGTTTTGAAGCAAAGCCTTTAAGGTTTATACACCTTACGCTACCCTTGATATAACCTTGTAATTCAAGTGCGTTTTTAAATACTACGAAATCAATATCTTTTGCAATATCGCTACAATCAATAAGTTCTAAGCCAAACCTTGTATCAGGCTTATCCGAACCATATCTATTCATAGCCTCTTTATAAGTCATTTGTCTAAAATGATTTTCGCCTAAATCTAAACCTATACTATCTTTAAAGATACGTTTTATTAAACCTTCAATAGGATAAATAACGTCTTCAATTTTTTCAACGAAACTCATTTCTATATCAATTTGAGTAAATTCAGGTTGCCTATTAGCCCTTAAATCTTCATCTCTAAAACATTTAGTAATTTGATAATACCTATCAAAGCCGGAAATCATTAAAAGTTGTTTATATAATTGTGGCGATTGTGGAAGTGCATAAAAACACGCCGGATGTATTCTTGAAGGAACTAAATAATCTCTTGCTCCCTCTGGCGTTGACTTTCCAAGCATAGGCGTTTCAACTTCAATAAAGCCGTTTTCATCTAAATAATTTCTAGTAGACTTAGTTATAGCGTGCCTTGTTAAAAGTTTATTTTGTAAAGCAGGTCTTCTTAAATCTAAATAGCGATATTTAAGTCTTAAATTTTCATTTACGTCAACGTTATCTAAAATTTCAAAAGGTGTAGTATCTGCTTCTGCTAAAATTTTAACTTCGCTTGCTAAAATTTCAATATTACCCGTTTTAATTTTATCAGTTTTACTTTGCCTTTCTCTAACTACGCCTTTAATTGCTATAACGTATTCCGAACGAATACTTTCAGCCTTTATAAATAGTTCACTATTTATAGTTTTATCAAAAACGGCTTGACAAATACCCGTTCTATCACGAACGTCTACGAATATTAAACTACCTAGGTTTCTTCGTTTTTGAACCCAACCCATTATTACGACTTCACGACCAATATCGTTATCACGCAAAGTTCCAGCATAATCAGTTCTTTTTAATCCATTTAAAAATTCCGCCATATAAACTACCCCATTTTAATTTATAATACTATTTTAGTATTATTTTATACAAAAGTCAATCTTTTAACGGGGTTTTATAACTTAATCTTTATAAAGTCTGGCTCTAAATAACAATCTAACTTAAATATATTTAAACCTTTTCTAAAACGTATAGGTTTTTTCGTTACGTATTCTTCGTAGGGTGTGTTAAGTGCGTACCCCATAAAACAAGGAAAATAAATAAACGAAACGTCGTATGGGTCTAAATAGTTAGTCATATTTATACTTTCGCCACCATCATCAACGTCACCCAAATTGTGTCCAACCGTTGGCGAAATTGCTTTTAAAGTTTTTCTATTTAGCATTTTGCCACCTATTTGACTAAGCCCACTAACATCAATCCCATTAGAGTCTTTACCGCCAAACCATTTTATTTGTTCGGTATCTTCATAGTAAACCAAATCTTCATAATTTACTTTTGCAGTTTTTACCCTACGAATAATTTTACCCGTGTTTAAATCTAACTCATCGTAAACTTCATCAGTTTTATTATAATCACTATCTATACTATACACGCTGTATAAAGGCGAATTTAATACGAGTTCAAACTTTTCAACTTCGCTTTTTGGAAAATCGTCTACAGGGAACTTCTCATCTTCTATAACAACCCTAAACACAAGGTCTTTTATTTCGTAGCCGTCAACGTTAGGTAAGTTAACGCTGACTTTTATAATAAGATTTCCATAATCTAAGAAAAAGCCCTTTCCCGTATTGTTATTAACCATAGAGTTTGGGTTTAATTCATTTTCAATTTTAACTATTTTTCCCTCACTGTAATTGGTATTATAAAGACCAATAGTTAAGGGAACAGTTTCAAAATTTGAAATTACAGACCCCGACAAATATTGAACTTTTAAATTGTACGTATCAGCATAAGTAAAATACTTATTATTAAGTGGTATTTTAACCGTTGCGGTAGTTCCTTTTGGTGCATTTATTCTTATCGTGCTATCATACATAAACGTCTCTACACTTAAATTGCCACTCGTTAAAACGTCCTCGTTAATAGGCTCGAAAAAATTCCCATTAAGATTATAAATAATAAGTTTGGTCTTTTGATAATTTTCATCGTTTCTATCAATTACTACGTTGCCCATACCGTAAATTGTTTCATTACTAATACCATTACCAGTCGAATCAGGGTATTCGTGTTTAAACATTCCTCTTACTTTTAAATCGTAAGTATAGCCTTCATAATCACTATAAAAACTATAAGGAAATTTTGTAATTTCTCTTGTTTTAGGCTGAATCTTTACTTCTTTAGTGCCATCATACTCTTTGTCTAAAATCACCAATTTTTTAATCTTGTTTTTATCTATAATGTCGGCTATTTTCTTTTCGGAATTTTCAAGGCTTTCAATATACTTTTTTTGCAGTTCATTTAGACTATTTATTGTAACTTGAGTATTTTCATAACCTTCTATTGAGTTTTTTACTTCAATATAAAATACCGCCGTTGAATAAACTACGCTTAAATCGCCTTTTTCAAAAGAAATTTGTGCTAAAGTTAGCCCTTGCACGCAAGTTACGCTATTATCAATATTTAGCGTTAATTTAACCTTGCCGTCTTCAATAGTTTTTGATAAAAGAATTTTATTAGTTTTTTCATCACTATATTGTAAATTTATAAAAGCGTATAACTCGGTTAAATTTAAATTATCGTTTACTTCATTTACAATAAACTCAATTTTTTCAACGTTGTTATCTTTTTCATAAATAGTATACCTATCAGGCACAACTTGCCTATTAGTAATTATACCTAACATAAATCTCCTTTTTAACCGCATTTTCCCCACTAAATTATACTACCTATTTATTGTTATTCAAAAGCATTATGACACTATTTTTTTATCGATTGCATATAAAAGATAATGAGGTTTTTTTATTATGGCATCAGCAAATAATTTTTTAATAGGGGCAAATGATGAACACGGGTTAAATCCGCCAACTGCCGGAAAAAGAACACCGATACTACCCTACGTAAATAGAAGTTTTTACGAAAATGAATTTAATAGACAATGTAAAAATAATTTTATAATAGGTTTACTTAGATGCGGATTTAACGTCTTTGACGTTAAACCTGAAATTACGGATATAAGCGTATCTCGTAGAGTACAAAGAATAAACTCTCAAAGACTAACTTTATTAGTAAATTTTGGTTATAATGCTTTCGGCTCAGGAAATACTTTCAATAATATAAAAGGAGCATTAAATTTTTATGCTCCAAATAGGTTAGAAGAAGAAAATAGATTGTTAGCGGAAGATATAGGCGTAGCAATATCTCCACTTCCATATATTGATTTTAGAGGGGTTAGCGAACTTAGAAACGTTGGCGTTTTAGAAAACGTGAACTGTCCTTCAACACTTATTGAGCCTGGTTTTATGACTAATTTTACCGAAGCAAAACTTATGCTTGACGTTGATTTCGTTTTAAATATTGCAGAAGCAACGGTAAGGGCAATTTGTGAAAATTTAGACGTTTTATACGTTGAACGAAACAATTTAAGTAATTACAATTTAGTTAAACTAAATTCAAGGGGAAAAGGCGTGCTTTTAGTACAATATCTATTAAGATATTACGGCTATGACGTTGATTTAGACGGAATTTTCGGCACTCAAACAAGAAACGCCGTTATTGATTTTCAACAAGACAATAATTTAGTAACTGACGGAATTGTAGGCGTAAATACGTATAGAGCGCTATTGAATATAGGATACGACAATTTAGTATTAAAAAAAGGAAGTAAAGTTTCAGCCGTTAGATACGCTCAATTAAAACTATTGTCAAAACTATACAACGTTGGAGAAATTGACGGAGTGTTTGGAAGCGTTACTCAAAATGCAGTTAGAGAGTTTCAGTTGGAAAACGATTTGGTTGTTGATGGAATTATAGGCAAAAATACTTGGGCAAAATTGTCTTTAATAAATCAAGGTAGGCCACAAATTACTTAACAAGTAATTTTTTACATAAAAAGCGGAAAATCAAATGATTTTCCGCTTTTGAAAATTTAAATTAATATTTAATAGGACTATTGTTTTTGTACGTTGTAAAGTTAATTTTATAATTGTTTGAATAAACGTCGTTTGAAGTATAAACGAGAGAAAAATTATCTTTTTCATCTAAGTTTGGATAGAATACCGTAGCCTCGCCGTCAGCATCAACTTTCGTAACGTAAACTTCGCTACAATAATCAACCATAGTTCTATAAAACATAGCACCGCCTATTACAAAAATATCATCATCATTGTATTTTTTAAGTTCCGTAAATAATTCGTCTAAAGAGTGAACGATAATACAATCATCTCTTTCGACGTCGTTTGGTGCTAAAACGATATTCACTCTATTTTTTAATGGTTTTGAATTTGGAAAAGATAACAAAGTATTGTAACCCATACAAACTACTTTATTAGCCGTCTTTTCTCTAAAAAATTTCATATCTTCAGGAATTGAAAAAAGTAAATCGTTATTTTTGCCTATGCCCCATTTAATATCTACCGCTACTATCGCTTTCATTAAATTGCTACCTCCAACTTTTGTGTTAATGGCGTTGCCTTGTAATCAATAAGTTTAAAATCGTTAACCGTAAAATCATAGAAATTCTTAATTTCTGGGTTTATCCAAAGTTTAGGAGCATCATATTGTGGGTTTTTAATCATTTCCTTATAAATAGGAATATGCCTATCGTAAATATGAGCATCACTAATTACGTGAACGAGTTCCCCTACCTTCAAATTTGAAACTTGTGCAAACATCATTAAAAGTATTGAATATTGAACTACGTTCCAGTTATTTGCCGTTATCATATCGTTAGAACGTTGATTTAATATTCCGTTTAATTTTCCGTCACTAACGTTAAAAGTCATTGAGTACGCACAAGGATATAAATTCATTTCGTTTAAGTCTTGAAAAGTGTAAATATTAGTCATTATTCTACGAGAATATGGATTGTTTTTCAAATCGAAAAGCACTCTATCAACTTGATCCATTTCACCTTCTTTATACTTATGTTTAACGCCTAATTGATAACCGTAAGCCTTGCCTATCGTTCCGTCTTCGCCAGCCCAACTATCCCAAATATGAGAGTTTAAGTCGGCTATTTTATTACTCTTTTTTTGCCATATCCATAATATTTCGTCAATTGCTGACTTTAAAAAAGTTTTTCTTATTGTTAAAATAGGAAATTCTTTTGTTAAATCATACCTATTAACTATACAAAACTTTTTAACAGTATGTGCTTTTTGACCATCTTCCCAATGTGGCCTAACGTTTAAATTAGTATCCCAAAACCCGTTTTCAATAATATCATTACAATTTTGAATAAAAACTTTATCAGCGTAACTCATAACTTTTACCTCTTGTTTATAAAATACATTTTATCATAATATTTTACTTTTTACAATATTAAAAAGCATCTTTTTGTTTATTTTTGAATTTTTTCTTTACGATTTTCATTTTAACGGTTTTAGGAAGCAGTTTTCCACCGTAAGTTACCACTTTATTAAAAAAACCGGGAACGCATATGGTTTTATTTTTATTTAACGCCTTTAATGATTTTCGTACAACGTACTCTGGAGATTTTTTAAGTAATTTAGCACTAAAACCCTGCTTTAATATATCTTCTTTAATATCATCTCTTGTTGGAACGCTTGACGGCGTTACAACGGTAATTTTCGTTGTTTTTTTATCCACTTCACACTTTAACGCCCTATAAAATGAAATTAAAGCACCTTTTAAAGAAGAATATTCGCTAAAATACGGCATAGGCACAAATCCGCAAGCACTTGACATAATTAAAATTTTTAATTTATCCCCTCTATTTTTAAGGGCAAAATTTGTAAATAATAAAGCACTTTCAAAAACGACTCTTGCTTGCAAAATTATCTTTTTATATTCATAAGAAATAAACGCTTTTTGAGTATCTACCCCTGCGATATAATACAATCCGTTTAAAAGTATATTGCTACTCTCTAATTTGTTAAATAAATTTAATACTTCGTTTTCATTTGATAAATCAACTTCAAAGCATAAAATACTACCTTTATTCTCATTAAAAATAGTTTGTTTTAAAGTTTGTAATTTTTCTAAACTTCTACCTATCAATATTAAATTTTCGCCTTGCTCGTATAGTTTTTTTACAAAAACACTACCTATTCCACCGCAAGCACCCGTAACTAACGCGTATTGCATTTATCAATTATTTTCCTTTGAAATTTCTTTTTGTATCTTTTCAATCGCTTTTTTTTCTATGCGTGATATGTATGATCGTGATATTTTTAAAAAAGATGCAACTTCCCTTTGCGGTAATGGTCTACAATTTTTTAACCCATACCTTAAACATATAACGGTTGCCTCTCTTTTTGTTAGGCATTTATCTATAATTGCCATTAGTTTTCTTATTTCAATTTTCTTTTCAACGCTATCGACTACACTTTCACCGTCATCGCTAAGTAAATCCATAAGCGTTAGTTCGTTACCGTCTTTATCAGTGCCGATAGTATCTGACAGCATTATCGTTCCCGAATACTTTTTGTTAGCCCTAAGTAGCATTAAAATTTCATTTTCAATACACCTTGCAGTATACGTTGCAAGTTGTGTGCCTTTACTTTCATCATAAGTGTTTATAGCCTTAATTAAGCCTATCGTACCCGTTGAAATTAAATCATCGGTATCTTCTGCACCTTGATATTTTTTCACGATATGCGCAACTAATCTTAAATTGTGTTTTATTAAAAGTTCTTTTGCTTCTAAATCATTAAACTCTCTATAGAGTTTAATATATTTAGCCTCGTCTTCTTTTGACAATGGTTTTGGAAAACTATCGCCATAAACTGAGCCACAAAAAAATAGGAACTTGCCGACAATAAAATTTAAAAATTCAAAAAACATATTTTTTACCCTTAAAGTAAAATATGTCGAATAATGTAAAAATATGTAAATTAACAATCTTTTCTTAAAATATCGCCACTATTTAATTTAACGCTGGTATATAAATATAATTTTTCTTGAACGAGTTTAGCGTCTTCTACGCTTTCGCCTTTCATATTTTCAAGTCTTGTAACTTTAAATCTACTATTAAAGGTATCGTTTGGCGATAATACTTCTAATTCATCTCCAATCTTAAAACGATTACGCATTTCAACGATATACGCATTTTTTTCCTTGCTATAATCTAAAACGTTAGCAATAAACACTCTATTTCCAACCGATTGACTATCATTATAGTTTACCGTTTTATCATTTTCGCCAAGCATATACGCCGTTGTAAAAGCCCTATGAGCCGTTTTCAATAGTTCTTCTTTATACAGCGGATTTTGCTTATATTTAGCACCGTTTTTATAATAATCGTCAAACGCACGCCTATAAGCGTTAATTACGGTAGCCAAATAATACTCACCTTTCATTCTTCCTTCAATTTTAAACGAGTATACTCCACTATTTGCCATATCGTCAATATAGTCAATCATATTTAAGTCTTTACTGTTTAAAATATAAGTGCCTTTTTCGTCTTCATATATAGGATAAAAATCTCCGTCTTTATTCTTTTCACGAATAGAATATTCCCACCTACAAGCCTGTACGCAAGCGCCCCTATTACTATCTCTATTTGCAAAATAATTAGAAAGTAAACATCTTCCGCTGTAACTAATACACATAGCGCCGTGAACGAAAGCCTCTAAACACACGCCAGGATTATATTCGCTTATTTCTTTTATTTCATTTAAAGACAATTCTCTTGCTAAAACAACTCTTTTCGCACCTAAATTTTTATACATTTCTACTGCGTATTTATTTAAGGTGTTTGCTTGTGTAGACACGTGAATTTCTAAGTTTTTTGCAACTTTTTTACATAAGCCTATCAACCCTAAATCAGTTATAATTACACCATCTACGCCTATTTCTTGTAAAAATATAAAGTATTTTTCAATTTTTAAAAAATCACTATTTTTTGCAAAAATGTTAACGGTTACGTATAGTTTTTTACCTTTACTATGAACAAAATTTACCGCTTCAAGCATTTCTTCATCAGTAAAGTTATTGCTAAATGCTCTTAACGAAAAATTCTTTCCGCCAACGTATACAGCGTCCGCACCAAAATATATTGCCGTTTTTAATTTTGACATATTGCCCGCTGGGGCTAAAAGTTCAAGTTTATTCATTATTTTTACCTTTTTTAATACTTACGCAAATTCCATCGCCAACGTCAAAAAAACAAGTAAGCATATCTTTATCGTTTGCAATTAACTGATTAAAATCATCAATCTTTTTAACTAACGTTCTATGCGCCTTATCACTTTCTACTTCGCCACTAACGTATCCTCTAAATAAAATATTGTCAACGAACAATACTCCGTTATCGTTTAATAAATCTTTTAATAACGGATACAACGTTACGTAAGACGCTTTATTACAATCAAGAAAAATAAAATCAAATTTTTCAGCGATTTTCATAACCGTTTCAACGCTATCGCCAAGTATTGAAGTTACTCTATCACTAACGTTAAATTTTTTAAAATTTTCTAACGCTTTTTCTCTTGAACTTTCCATTTTTTCAATAGTTACAAGTTTTGCGTTCTCTACGTTTAAAAGCATTGCTATTGCCGAACAACCCGTTGCCGTGCCTAATTCCAAAATGTTTTTAGGATTTTTAATTTTGCACGTTAAAAGAAGTTCGTTTAAAGAATCGGTTAATATCGTTGGAATACCTTCTTCCCTATAACCGTCTCTTAATGCTAAAAGTTCCTTAGGTATATTAAATAATAAATTTTTATAAGTTAACTTACTTGTGTACTCGTTATACATTTTATACTTCCGTAATAATAGGTAAAATCATAGGATTTTTCTTTGTTTTTTTAACGATATAATCTTTTAATTTCTTTCTTAAAATATTTCTTACTATGGTTATATCGCCCGCTTTTTTGATATTATAACTCTCTAAGCATTTTATGACGATATTTTTCATTTCCTCAATTTGTCCATTTGTGAAATTTGCGCCCCTACCTATAATATCGGGCTCTTGCAAAATTAAACCGCTTTCTGCTGAAACGCAACAAACTACGACCATTATACCTTCTGCTGAAATATACTTTCTATCTCTTACGACAGATAAAGTTTCGTCAATAGAAAGACCGTCTACAAGCCTACTGCCCGCTTGGAATTTTTCTCCTTTTTTCGCAGTTTTGCCGTTAAATACGATAGTATCGCCTATTTCACAAATAAACACGTTACTATCTTTCATACCAACTTCTTTCGCAAGGTCAATATGCTTTTTTAAATGCCTATACTCGCCGTGTACGGGGATAAAATATTTAGGCTTTATTAAAGAGTGTAATATTTTTAATTCTTCTTGACAAGCGTGTCCTGATGCGTGAATTTTTTCTAAACTTTCGTAAACGACTTCCGCGCCTTTTCTATAAAGATTATTTATTACTTGATAAATACTCTTTTCATTACCTGGAATAGGCGAAGCCGATATTATTATAGTATCGTTTTTACCTATAACCACTTGATTAGACTCCCCAAGCGCCATACGAGTTAAGGCACTCATAGGCTCGCCTTGTGAACCGGTTGTAATTATAACTAAGTCTTTATCTTGATAATCTTTAATTTTGTCAATATCTATAATAATATTGTTTGGTACGTTTAACTCGCCAACTTTACTTGCCGATTCAATTACTTTAAGCATACTTCTTCCAGACAACGCAACTTTTCGCTTGTTTTTATGAGCAATATTTAAAATTTGTTGCAATCTATATACGTTTGAAGCGAAAGTCGCTATTATAATTCTTCTTGACTTATTTTGCAAAAATAATCTTTCTAAATTATCTAAGACTACCGTTTCGCTCATAGAGTAGCCTTCTCTTTCAACGTTAGTAGACTCTGCAAGCATTATAGAAACACCCTTTTTGCCTATTTCAGTAAGTCTTGCTAAATCAATAATCTCACCGCCTATCGGCGTTAAATCTACCTTAAAATCGCCCGAGTGCAAAACGCTTCCTACGGGCGTTGTTATATAAAGAGCAACAGCACCTGGAATTGAGTGGTTTACGTTTATAAACTCAACGCTAAACGCCCCAACCTTAACCGTACTTTTCGGTTTTACCGCATAAAATTTAGTTGATGTTATATTTAACTCTCTAACTTTATTATCAAGTAAAGTTAAAGTTAATTTCGTTCCGTAACAAGGAACGTCTATCTCTTTTAATAAATAAGGCAAGCCACCTATATGGTCTTCGTGACCGTGCGTTAAAAATACTGCTTTAATTTTATCTTTATTTTGCAATAAATAAGTGATATCTGGTATTACTAAATCAATACCCGGCATATCTTGCGATGGAAAGGTTAAACCAGCATCAATTATAATAATATCTTTGCCAAATTCAAGCGCCGTCATATTCTTTCCAATTTCGCCAACGCCACCTAAAAATCTAATTTTTAAACTGTTATTATTCTTTTTCATAAATTCCTTTTATTAAATTAAAGTAAAAAGCCACATAAACGCTGGTAAAGTTATTATCGAAAGTATCGTGCCAATCGTTACCGTTTGCACGCCTAACGAACAATCTCTTCCAAGCATACGAGGAAAAACAATCGTATTCATACCAAGTGGCAACATTACAAACGTAGTTGCCAAAATAACGACTTCTTTCGTAACGCCTACAAGTAACATTATTCCCATTACTATTAAAGGTAACACTATCATTTTTAATACGGCTACAATATAAGTTTTTATGTTTAAAAAAACTTTACCTAATGGATAACTTGCAATTACAATACCCGTAACTATCATTGATAAAGGCGCTACCATATTTGCCAAGGTTGAAATTATATCAGTACAAAAAGTAGGTAATTTTAAACCCGAAAGCCCTAACGTAATACCCACGACTATACCTATTATAGGCGCGGATAACAAAAATTTTAAGTTTATTTTTTTATTGTCAGCCAAAATTCTACACCCTTCGGTATACACGAATAACGAAATAGGTAAAGTTAGCATCATATAATGATATAGCCCTAATTCGCCAAAAAACGCTAAAACTAACCCGTAACCTATTCCACCGTAGTTAGAAATAGTGAAAGTGTAACGATAAACCTTATTTTCATAATCGTCATCTGTAAAAAACTTTGAAAGTATAAAAGATAAAGCGTATAAACTTGCTACGATTACTGCTCCCCACGTGATATATTCAATATTGTTTGCGATATTATCGATAGTTAAATTATTGTAATAAGTTCTTATAATTATGGCTGGAATGCAAATATTAACTACAAACTTTGAAATAATTTTAGAAGAATCATCATTAAAACATTTACTTTTTCTTAAAATAAAGCCAATAATTATATAAACAAATATTGAAAGTATCGGCAAAACAATATCAATAAAACTCATTAGTTAATCCTTTAATTTATTAAATTTTTTATATAAATATATTAACATATATTAACCATTTTGTAAAGAATTTATAGTACTCTAAAAGTTTAATAAGAATTAAATTTCGACAAAATCTACATTAATTCATACCCCAAGCATATCAAATTAACAATCTATTAAAAAAATTAAGTTTAAGGCTTGCAAAATTTAAAATAATTTGCTAATATATATAAGATTACTTTATTAAATAAATTTAAGGAGATTTTATAATGCAAAACGAAAAAAAGAAAAACGGCTTTGTTAGCGGATTAGGATTTATTCTTGCCGCAGCAGGCTCGGCTGTTGGTCTTGGCAATCTATGGGGCTTCCCTTTTAAAACAAGTGCGAACGGCGGTGCGGCTTTCGTATTCATATATATTGCGTGCGTATTACTAATAGGCGCAATTACAATGATTGCTGAAATTTACGTTGGTAAAAGAGCACAAGCAAACACGGTAGCATCTTTTAAAAAGGTAAACAAAAACATAGGTTTTGTTGGTCTTATAGTTATGGCTATTCCTTTTATTATTAGTTGCTATTATTCAGTACTTGGCGGTTACACTTTAAAATACTCAATGAACTCGTTTAACGGAAACGCAGGTATTTTAACGACCTTCTCTGTAAACTTAGGCGAAGTTATTTTATACACGTCAATATTCCTTGCCATCGCTTTGATAATAGTAATGGCAGGTATTAAAAACGGAATTGAAAGCGCATCTAAAATATTAATGCCTATACTATTTTTAATATTAGTATTTATCGTTATATTTTGTCTTAGTTTAGGCGACGGAGTTGATAAAGGTTTAAACAAATACTTAAACCCTGATTTTTACGCATTTTTCCACGATGCCGAAGGAAATTTAAGTTTCAACGGTTTACTTGCCGCAATGGGACAAGCCTTCTTCTCACTTTCTCTTGGTATGGGTGCTATGGTTTGTTACGGCTCGTACACAGGAAGTGAAATTAAAGTTGGTAAATCAGTTATTATGATTTGTATTTTCGACACTTTTGTTGCTTTACTTGCAGGACTTGCTATGTTCCCTGCCATAGGCGCATTACTCCCTGATGAGTTAAATTCTAAAGGTGGCGTTGGATTGATGTTTGCAGTTTTACCACTCGTATTTAATAAAATGGGTGCAATTGGACAATTGATTTCTTTCTTGTTCTTTGCAATGGTTGCTATTGCCGCTATAACTTCAGTAATATCTCTTATTGAAGTAGTTACGCAATTTATCGTTCAAAAAACCCGTCTAACAAGAAAAAAAGCGTCTTTAATTATTACTGCACTCGTATTTGCAATTTCTATTCCTATCGGCATTTCGCTTGGCAAAGTTGGAATATTAGAACAAGAAGGCATCAACTTATTCGGCTTTGACTTACTTACTTTCTTAGATGAAACAACCAATGCCGTACTTATGCCACTTGGAGCGTTTTCCGCTTGCTTTGGTATAGGCTGGCTATTAGGTAAAAAGAACTCAACTAAAGATTGGTTCTCCCCTAAAACCCTTGCTAATAACCTTAAAAACGATGGATTAGACCTTGGAAAATTCACAACAATATTTGCCGTTATGGTTAAATATATAACGCCTATTTTAATTTTAATACTTGAAGTTGCAGGTATTATAACTAACGTTACGGCTAACCCTAATTACTGGTTCGTAGTTTTATTTGCATTACTTATAATCGCAGTTGGCGTAGTAGTTTACTTTATTTTCCTTAAAAACAAAAATCTTGGCAATAACGCATTAGAAATTGAAAAAGAGAATTTAATTGAAAACAATTAATTAATAACAAAAAAAGGGTTAAGACATAACCGCTCTTCCCTTAGGGTTTTTTAGGACATTATAAAAGAGTAGCAAATTTTGCTACTCTTTACTTTTTACTTTGTAAAAACACACAACTTAACGAAGTTAAGTATAGTGTGCTACACTTGCATTTTTTTCATGCCTTCAAGTTCAAATATTAAATATTTAATGGTTTCTTCATTTTTACATCTTTTAATATTCCTTTCTACACACTCAATAAGTTCTTTAGATTTAAAATGTTGCATAAGTTCTTCTAATAATTCTGTTGCATAGGACAACTCATTTTCACTACACTCATCCAGATATGCTATTGTTTGACTTAAATCTTTAGTTAATAAATCTAATCTTTTTTTCCAATTAATTTCCCAAGACCAATCATCCCAAGGCATCAACAAATCCGCTTCTTCAACTAATTTTTTTACTTTATCTTTCATATTTTTTCGCCCCACTTTGCTTATAGTATGGAAAAATTGTAGCAACTTTCCCACCGGTTCTTTTTACACATATTTTTACTTTTTTATATGTTCCGAACATATTAAAACCATCTGGCAATTTATAAGGGATAGAATTAATAGTTTTTTCTCCCGCTTTCCTAATAGTCTTTCTTGTCCAACTTTTTGGAAACCATACTTGCCAATCACCGTTTCTTTTACGTTTATCTCTGTGGGAAGGAATATTCCCAAGCCTAACGCCGTTTGGATACTTAGCAACTATATTGTAACTCCAACCATATTCTTTTAATGCTCGTAAGTTCTCTTCGCCGTGTCCTCCACTCCACAATTTAGGTTTATGATATTTGTCACCCGCTGTGAACGTACCACGAGAAGAATGTTCAATAGCGATATTGCTAATTCTTTCTCTTCTATGTTTCATATTATATCACCTTCCTTTTAAATAGTCAAGGTTAACGGGGTAATTAGCCTTGCAATTATATTTTATCACTATTTTTAGAAAAGCGAAATAGCAAACATTTTTATAAAATTGTGCTACAACTTTTAAAACAAACTATAAAAATAGGACTAATTTATTGTAAAAAATAGAGTAATTTATTTACTTGCATTAATTATACTTGACGCGATATGCTACAACTTGTATAATAACGATATGAAAACTAATGAAAGATTAACGTTTTCAACGCCAACTCATTTTAACTTACCCATTGCGATATATAACAATCTTATTGAAGACGCACTTTACTTTAATATTTTAAAAGACAATCAAGCAAGCATAAGTGGGTTAATGAATCATTTGATACCGAATATGGCAGGATATCGCAACGATTTACACATATCTTTTTTAAAGGAAAATGACGGCGACGTTGAATTAACAAACAAAATAGAAAAAAATATTTATAAAACGTATTTTAATCAATACGATTATTGCGATGACGGCACTGTTTCCGTGCCTTTTAGGGTAAATTCTGCTCATTTACAACAGTTTTTAGATATTTATGATAACGTTCTTCATAAATATAACATGAATTTTGCTGAATTTGTAAGAAGCGTACTTATTGAATACTCGTCAAAACGTTTAAATCAGCGAGAATACTTTTTTTATTATAATGAAATACATAAAATTAAAGATGCAATACAAAACAATCAACAATGTGTTTTTTATTTAAAAGAAGAAAAAATAAGTTTTATTCCCATATCGGTGGAAATATCGCGAAAAAGTGAACAAAATTTAATAATCGGTTACGAACATGAAAATAATAAGGCACATATTGTTCCTATCGTATTATTAAAAAGAATAGTTCTAACCAATATCAATTACGAAGTTAAGAAAGAAGAAATAGATTTTGTATTTGAGTGCTTTGAAGAATATGAAAATGAGATTAAGGAGCAAGAATAATGTTTGGATTAAAAAAGTTTAAAGAAACTAAAACTAAAAAGTTTGAAAGCGATAAAAAGCGCAAACAATATTTTGCAATACGAAATTATTATAAGGCAAAAAGCGTAAACTCTAAAAATAAAAATGATAGCAAAAAATAAAAGCCATTATTAAAACACAATACAAAAAAAGGTTAAGGCACGTTTGCCTTAACCTTTTTTATTTAATTTAATTCTTGTAAATCTTTAATGCTTTTTAAAATTTTATTACGCATATCAATATATTTATCAAGTTTTTCTCTTTCGCTATCAACTAACGCTTTTGGTGCTTTTGCTAAGAAACCATTATTTGAAAGTTTACTATTTGCTCTTGCAATTTCACTTTCAACTTTATCTAATTCACTATTTAATCTTGCCAACTCTTTGTCCTTATCGACAAGTTCTCCAAGCGGAATAAATATTTCACATTTATCAAGTACTGACGAAATTGATTTTTCACTAATTTCATCTTTGCCGTTTACAAATTTAATTTCGCCAACGTTTGCAAGTTTTTGTATGTAAACTAATGAATTTTGAATAACTTTCTTTTCTTCTGTTAAAAGATATAAGTCAACCTTTTTAGACGGAGCAGCACCCGTTTCTACCCTAATTTCCCTAATTTTGCAAATAATTTGCATAATAAATTCAAGAGAGTTAGCGTCCTTTTTATAATTCAACTTTGAATTATATCTTGGAAATTCGCTTACCATAATACTTCCCTTAACGTTAGGAATTTTAGTATAAATTTCTTCGGTAATAAACGGAACGAACGGATGTAAAAGTTTTAAAGTGTTTTGTAATACGTAACAAAGTACGCTTAAACAATTATCTTTCTTTTCATCGCAAGTGCCGTATAAATATGGTTTACAAAGTTCGATATACCAATCGCAAAAATCGTTCCAAACAAAGTTTTGAAGTTCGTAGCAAGCAAGACCGATTTCATATTTTTCCATATTTACGGTAACTTTTCTAATAGTTTGATTAAGTTTAGAAATAATCCATTTATCGCTTATAGTGAGTTTACACTCGCTAATATCTTTAACTTGTCTACCTTCTAAATTCATTAAAACAAATCTTGAAGCGTTCCAAATTTTGTTAATATAATTACGGCTACCTTCTAATTTTTCTTTACTAAATCTCGTATCGTTACCAGGCGAAATACCGTTTAATAACGTATATCTTAAAGTGTCGGCACCATACTCGTCAATAATTTCAAGTGGGTCAATGCCGTTACCTAACGACTTACTCATTTTTCTACCTTGAGCATCTCTTACTAAGCCGTGAATTAAAACGTCTTTAAATGGAATTCTATTCATATGCTCTAAGCCAGAGAATATCATTCTTGCTACCCAGAAGAAAATTATATCATATCCCGTAACTAAAACGTCAGTTGGATAGAAATATTTTAATTCTTCGGTGTTTTCTGGATAGCCAAGTGTTGAAAACGGCCATAACGCAGAAGAAAACCAAGTATCTAAAACGTCGTCATCTTGTTTAATTTTAGCGCTGTTACACTTAGGACAAGTTTTAATATCAACCTTAGAAACCGTCATTTCCCCGCATTCTTCACAATAAAACGCAGGAATTCTATGTCCCCACCAAAGTTGACGAGAAATACACCAGTCCTTAATATTATTCATCCAGTTATAATATATTTTTGTAAATCTATCAGGTGTAAAACGAATACTCTTCTTTCTAACAACTTCAATAGCAGGTTTTGCTAAACTTTCCATTTTAACAAACCATTGTTTACTTATAATAGGTTCTACACTACTATTACAACGATAACAATGACCTACGTTATGTGTATACGGCTCGGTTTTAACCAAAGCGCCAACTTTTTCAAGTTCTTTTACAATTTCCCTACGGCACTCAAACCTATCTAACCCCTTAAATTGTAAAGCCTCTTCGTTCATAGTACCATCATCGTTCATAGTTCTAATGATAGGTAAATTATGCCTTACACCAACCTCAAAGTCGTTAGGGTCGTGTGCTGGAGTAATTTTAACTGCGCCCGTACCAAAATCCATTTCAACGTAACTATCAAATACGATAGGAATTTCTCTATTTGCGATAGGTAAAATAACACTCTTTCCAACTAAATGAGTATACCTTTTATCTTTTGGATTAACGGCAATAGCAGTATCGCCAAGCATTGTTTCAGGTCTTGTCGTAGCAACCGTTAAATACTCGTCACTATCTTTAACTTTATAACGAACGTGCCATAAAGAAGAATTTTCTTCACCGTACTCCACTTCAGCGTCACTTAACGCCGTTTTACAAGTAGGACACCAGTTTATAATTCTTTTACCTTGATAAATTAAACCTTTGTCATACAAATTAACAAAAACTTCTCTAACGGCCTTACTGCACCTTTCATCCATAGTAAAAGCAAGTTTAGACCAGTCGCAAGAACAACCTAAACATTTTAATTGCTCAATAATTTTACCGCCGTATTTTTCCTTCCAAGCCCAAGCACGCTTTAAGAATTCTTCTCTACCGATACTTTCTTTGGTTAGACCTTCCGCCTTCATAGCATCAACAATTTTAACTTCCGTTGCAATTGACGCATGGTCAGTTCCAGGTAGCCATAAAGTTTCGTAGCCTTGCATTCTTTTAAATCTAATAATACTATCTTGTATAGATTCGTCAAGCGCGTGTCCCATATGAAGTTGACCAGTGATATTTGGTGGCGGAATTACAATGGTAAAAGGCACTTTGTTTTTATTTGGTGACGCTTTAAAATAACCATTATCCATCCACTCTTTATAAATTCTTTGTTCAAATTCTTTTGGATTGTACGTTGTAGATAAATTCATTTATTTTCTCCATAAAAATATTATTTTTATTTCTTTCGTATTTTAGATTATATAACCTTTTTTAATTATTGTCAAACAAAAAACTCTACGCATAAAATATAATAATGCTTTTTTTATTAGCATATGGAGTTTTTATAATGAAAAAATTATTTATTGGATTTTTAACCCTAGTTATCACAATTGCTTCTTTTTCAATGATAAGTTGCAAAAAAGACGATTTAACACTCGTAAAAGTAAATGAAGTTACCGATAGCGTTTTTTACGCGCCTTTTTACATAGCCATTGAGAAAGGCTTTTTTGCCGAACAAGGCTTAGAAATAGAACTTACTATTGGTAGCGGTTCAGACGTTTCTATGACTGCCCTTTTATCAAAGAGCGCGGACATTATTTTAGCAGGTCCTGAAACGGCGCTTTACGTAGATAGACAAGACAAAAAAGATAAACCTAAAGTGTTTAGTCAATTAACTAAGCGTGACGGTTGCTTTTTAATTTCAAGAAACAGCGAACCTAACTTCTCTTTTGAAAATTTAAGGGGTAAAGAAGTTATTATTGGTAGACAAGGCGGTTTACCTGCTATGACTTTTGAATACGTAGTTAACAAATTAGGTATGGTAAACGGCGTTGATTTAACCTTAAGAAAAGATATTCAATTTGCTTTAATGGGACCTTCTTTTGATAACGGCACAGGCGACTACGTTACTTTATTCGAGCCAACTGCGTCTGAATTCGTTGCAAGTGGAAAAGGTCACATAGTAGCATCAGTAGGCGAATTTAGTGGCGAAATCCCTTACACTTCTTTTATTGCGTTAGAAAGTTTTTTAAAAGATAAAAGAGATATTGCTACGAAATTTGTGAAAGCGTTATATAACGCATTAGAATACACTAAAACTGCCAACGTTACAGAAGTTAGCGAATATTTACATCTTCATTTCACGCAAACGCCTATCGAATCGCTAAAAGCATCGGTAGAAAGTTATAAAAAAATTGATGCTTGGATGACTAATATGGCTTTAACGGAAGAAATGTTTAACAAACTTAAAGAAGTTATTATAAATGCAGGAGAAGACGTAAAAGACGCTAATTTTACCGATATTGTTGACAATAGTTTAGCAATAGAATTGTTTAACGAAAAGTAAGATAGGAGGAAATATGAGTGAAATACTCAAACTTGAAAACATTTATTACACCTATCAAACCGACGAAGGTGAAACTAACGCCGTTGAAGACGTAAGTTTTAGTATAAAAAACGGCGAATTCGTTTCAATAATAGGTCCGTCCGGCTCGGGAAAAACGACTATTCTTTCTTTAATAGCCGGACTACTCACGCCAACAAGCGGAAAAATTTTCTTTAAAGGAAAACAAGTTGAAAAACTTGAAAACGTTGGTTATATGTTACAAAAAGACCAACTTTTTCCTTGGCGTACAATTGAACAAAACGTTTTTTTGCCGTTAGAAATTAAAAAAATCGACACCTTAGAAAATAAGAAAAAATCAATTGAATTACTTAATAAATACGGTTTGAACGGTTTTATAAAATCTTATCCCGATAGACTTTCGGGCGGAATGCGACAAAGAGTTGCTTTAATTAGAACGTTATCGCAAAACCCTGAACTTTTACTTTTAGACGAGCCGTTTAGTGCCTTAGATTATCAAACGAGGCTTAAAGTTTGCGACGACGTATATTCGATTATAACTACTGAAAAAAAGACGACTATTTTAGTCACTCACGATATTTCAGAAGCCATTTCTTTGTCTGATAGAGTTATCGTATTAACTAAGCGACCAGCGAAAATTTTATCTATACACACTTTTAATTATGATAAAAATTTATCGCCGTTAAAAAGGCGAGAATTACCAGATTTTGGTAAAAATTTTGAATTACTTTGGAGAGAACTTAACTATGAAAACAAATGAAATATCACCAAGTAGATTGCTTTATTTAAAAAAGAAGAAAAAAACAACCTTACTTGTTCATATTGTTAGAATATCTTTATTAGTCGGCTTAATATTTTTTTGGGAATTACTTGCAAGATTGCAAATTATCGATTCGTTTTTAATGAGTATGCCTTCAAAAATAGTCGAAACCATTTTAGATTTATCTAAAAGTGGCGAACTTTTTATGCACGTAGGGGTAACGTTATATGAAACGATTTTAGGCTTTTTAATTGCCACGACGTTAGGCACTCTTTTAGCAATACTACTCTATTTAAGCACTTTTTTAAGGCGAGTTAGCGAACCTTATATAGTCGTTTTAAATAGTTTACCTAAAATTGCGTTAGGTCCTATAATTATCGTTTGGTTTGGTGCTGGAACAAAGGCAATAGTTTTTATGGCTATAATTATAACTATAATCGTAACAATTATCACTATGCAAAACGCATTTTTATCTACTGATAAAGGTAAGTTGTTACTAATGCGCTCTCTTGGCGCTACAAAAATGCAAATTTTAACTAAACTTGTTATTCCATCTTCAATTCCATCTTTCGTTTCTTGTTTGAAAATAAACGTTGGTATGAGTTGGATAGGCTCTATAATGGGCGAATATTTAGTTTCAAGAAAAGGTATAGGCTACTTAATAGTTTACGGCGGTCAAGTGTTTAAACTCGACTTAGTTATGAGCGCTACCGTTATACTTTGTATTTTGGCTGGACTAATGTACGCTTCAATTAGTTTAATTGAAAAAGGTTTAAAAAAATATCATTAAAAAAATACACTTTACAATTTTGTAAAGTGTATCATTTTTTAATTAAATAATTCTTTTATTTTCTTTATATTTCTTAAATTAGCGTTGAAAAATTTAGCAAAATCTCTTCTGTTTTTTATTTTTCTTATATTAGACAATTCGTAAATTACCGCGCTTAAACTTTGCACGTCGCCTATCAAAGTTTCTAATTCAATCTTTTTTGCCTTTTCATATAAATCTTCACAAGTCGTACATAGTTTTTTTAGATTATTTTCATAAAAACACATTTTTGCAAACGCATAAATATACGCGGTAAAAAATACACTTTTTTTATCGTCTTTAATAAAATATGGTCTAAAAAGCGTAATTTCTTTGTAAATACCGCCAACTTGAACTTTAACTTCCACTACGCTATCTTCATCAAGCAAATAACCAACTATTCCTTGCTTAATTTTATCGTAAACGTTTCCTTTTATTAACAAATTTTTCAAATAATAAATAGTTGAATAAGTTCTTATTTGTGATATGAGTGACAACGCTGAAGCCTGCATTTGATACGATTGACTTTCAAAACAATAATCCATAAGCGAGAAAAATTCTTTGCTGTTTTCGTCGCCTAAAACAAACTCTTTATTTTTCATTATTGATTTTAACTTTTCAATAATTTGCCTTCTTAAATTTTTAGGTACGTCATAAATATAAGCAAGTTTTTTGTACTCTCTATCACCGTTGTACTTAATAGCGTTTTCACAAATTGCTAAATACGAAGACGCTACGAAAGTATTGTTAATAACGTATAATTTTTTGAATAATTTATAACTTTCTTCAAATTTCGTTAAATTGTATTTAACGATTGCCATCATATGCAAAACCGATTTATCGTAAGCGTTTATTTTTAAGTATTTTTCCCCAAAATATTCCGCCTTTTTAGGTCTTGAAATTTCACAATTTAACATTATAACCTTATATAACTCGTCTTCGTCTTCAATTTGTAAACCGTCGAGTTTTTTAAGGTACTTTTTTGCCGAGTTTTTATCGTTTATCTCGTAATACATACTAATTATATTACATAAAGCGTAAACGTTGTCTTCTTCAATTTCTAACGCAACAGTTATATCGCTAATAGCATCTTCAACTTTATTCATTAAAAACTTGCAAATAGAAATCTTTAGTAAAGCATCGAAATAATACTGATTTTTGTTTGGTATTATACTCAATAACTCTATTACACCTTCGTAATCGCCGTTTTTAAATAACTCGTCAGCCTCTAATAACTGCTTAGAAAAATCGGCTTTTTCATACGGATAAGCCAAATAAAAACTATCTTCAACGTTAGTCACTTCGTCTATAAAATCCGCCAAAGTTTGATTTATAAAATCTTCACTTATAACAACTTTTGCTTGAAGAAATTTTTGTATATAGTACCCCGCCATATTAGTGTTTGAAATTTTATGATAAGTAGCGCCTATATAGCCGTAAATTACAACCTTTTTATCGTTATCTATTATAGTTAAGCATTTATAAAAACTCTCTAAAGCATCTTCATAAAGTTGCATTTTAAAATATATTAGACCGAAATTTTTATATAGATTGTAATCTATATAATTTTCCCTTTCTAAACTTTTTAATAAATTAAACGCACCTAATAAATCGCCTTCGTTTAGCCTTTTTTGATACAATTTATTATAATACTCTTTTTTTGAAGTAAACTCGTGAATAATCGCCATTTTACACCTTAAAAAGTTTATCTATATCTTGCTTATAATAGGTATAAACTTTATCACAATACTCACAACTAATTTCCACTTTACCTTGCTCTAAAATTATATCGTAAAGTTCGTCTTTCCCTATTGCGTATAACATTGACAAAATATAATCGTTTGAGCATACGCATTTATACTTAGGATAATACTCGTTAAAAGTATACTCGCTAAAATACTCGCTAATTATGCCCTTTGCTCCGTAATTTTGAATTTTAGTGCTAATATCAGTAAATTCGCTTATTAGTTTTTCCGCTTTTTTAATAGCGTCTTCACTACAAAACGGCATTGTTTGAATAACTATTCCGCCCGCCCCAACACACTTATCGTTTTGCACCTTTACACCAAGCGCCATAGCCGTTGGTTGTTGCTCGCTTAATGCGTAATAGTATGAAAAATCTTCAGCAATTTCACCGCTAATTATTTCACTTGACCCCGTGTAAGGCTCTTTCATTCCCATATTTCTAACGACAGTTAATCTACCCTTTCCTACGCAAGATGCAACGTCAAGTTTGCCGTTAGGTTTTAAAGGCAATTCCGCCTTTGGATTTTCTATGTATCCCCTTACCGATAAATTACTATCGCAACTAACTATAACTTTTCCGCCAACACCGTCACCTGCTATGGTAACAGATAGTCTATCCCCTTCGTTTTTTAAAGTTGAAGCCATAAATAAAGAGGCAGTCATAGTCCTGCCTAACGTTGCGCTTGTAAGCGGTGTTAATTTGTGATAGAAAATAGCCTTATTCACAATATCGGTAGTTTCCAAAATAGATAAAGAAATTTGACCGTCGTAAATTAAGGTTTTATATAAAACGTCCATATCTCACTTTTTTATCGCCGTAAAAATTTGCCTTGTTGATTGACTTGTTAACGGCTCGCCAAGTTCACCCGTTACACTTAGAAGTGTAAAACCGCATTTTTCTAAACTTTCCTTAACAAAATCTAAAGAGTGTACGTACTCAACTTGATTTTCATCATATCTTATATATTTATCGCCTTGCTTTTCAAAAAAGGTAACGTTAATTTCTACGCTATCTTCTTTTAAGGTATTAAACCATATGTACGATAAATTTTCACTGTTATCGCCATACATATTATTGCCAAGAACGTTTTCAAGTTTATACTTTGAAGAAATATCAAACACTAAAAGCCCACCTTTATGTAAACACTTGTTGAAACTTTTTAAGCATTTAATAAAATCTTCGCCGTTAACGTAATTTAAACCGTCGTTGAAAGAAGTTATAAACCAAACCTTTTCAAAGAGTTTTAAATTTTTCATATTTTGATTTATATAAGTTATTGATAGATTTTCCTTACTGTTTAAATTTATAGCGTTTTCTATCATTTCTTTACTAATATCAACGCCTATTACCTTAAAACCAGCCCTTTTTAATGCTCTTGTAAAAATTCCGCTACCACAAGCAACGTCACAACCACTATCGCCTTTTGCGTGCGCTTTTACAATAGAAAGTTCATAATCTACCCATTTTTGATATTCTTCATCATAAATAATAGTGTCGTAAAACTTAGATAAAACACTATACTCGTTAGCCATATTATTCCTCGCTATCACTTGAAGAATTATCTTCTTCTTGCATAAATGAATCAATGGTTTCTTTTGTATCCTTAGTTTTATCTTGCGGTTTAGAAGAATAATTATCACTATCTTCTATCATTGCTTGCTTACTTGCCCTTAACTTTTCAAGGTCTTTTCTCGTATAACCTTCTTGTAAAATATCAATTTCAACGTCATAGTCGGTTATAGGCTTAATATGCCTTTTAACAAATTTAGATTCACTGTATACGAAGTTTTCTTCATCATTAGTAGTTACGCTCTTTTTGTAAATACCCCTATTCTTTTTAGCACCTGCAACTTTATCGTTAATATACTCGTCAAACACCCATTGAGAATAGTTAGTCCAAATAAGAGTGAATAATGAAATACTAATAAAGATAATACATATTACGCCCATTGAGAAAAACATTGACGACGGATTTACAAGTAATAATAAAAATCCAACGAGAGCAAACGCACCAAAGAATAAGTTAGTTGGTATTAAAGCCACCGCACATATTATAGAGTTTTTTATAAGTTTAAAGAATTTTAACTTATAAGTTACGCCAAGCGTTAGCGAATATAAATAAACGATAGTAAAAAACACTAAGAAAATATAACACATTATTTTCGATATAGTGATAAACACTTCGTTCACTTCGCCTTGAAAAAGTTGTACGTTACAAACGTCAATAGTAATAAAATTGAGTGTCACAACAAGTACGTAAGCAATCGTACTTAATAAAACGTTTTTATAGTTTTTCTTAACGCCTGCCCAAAAATCTGATGCAACGAAAACGCCTTCCGTCCACACCAAATTTCTCATAACGTAAAAACCACCGCTTATACCAACTGCTAAGTAGAAAGTTATGAAAAATAACAACGCAAAAACAGAAACGTCTACCCTTAAATAAATAGATTCTTCAAGCCCACTCATAACGGGATAAATAGGATATCCTATACCCATATTTTGTGAAAAAGGCGCGTTACTTGCTTCTACTGAAATCATTAAAGACCTTAGTACTAAAAGCAAAAATAACGGAAATAAAAATAATAACATTAATAAATTTATTTTTACCAATTTACCAAAATTTGTTTTTATTAAATCCCAACCAAGCGACCATCTACTCGTTGGTAACGTGCTTCTTGCGTAATCTTCCGACCTTTCAGGACCTTCTATAATTTTAGAAAATAAACCTTTCTTTTTAGTAGCCATGCTAACTCCTTAATACTTTTAAATAACTTAATATATATATAATATACTTTTTACGCGTTTTTTTCAAGAATTTTTAACCATAATATTTAAAAAATATTATTTTTCAATCTTTCTCTTAATTTATTTAATAAAATGCAAACATTTGTTTGACATCTATTGTTTTGTGTGGTAAAATATGAACAAATGTTTGTTGGTGAGAATTATGATAAGTAATGAAAAATTAGAAATTTTAACTGAAAGTGCTAAGTATGACGTTAGTTGTTCGTCATCAGGCTCAAACAAAAAGCACGTAAATAACGGCTTAGGAAATACGGCGTATCAAGGAATATGCCACTCTTTTTCGCCTGACGGTAGATGTATTTCTCTACTAAAAATCGTTATGACTAATATTTGTATATATAACTGTGAATATTGCGTAAATAGAGTTACTAACGATATTCCAAGAGCGATAGCAACGCCGAACGAAATTTGCGAACTTGTTATGGAATTTTATAAACGTAATTATATTGAAGGACTATTTTTGTCTTCTGCGGTATACAAAAACCCAAACTACACCATGGAACTATTACTTGAAACGGTAACAAAACTTAGAAAACTTTACGGATTTAACGGATATATTCATTTAAAAGGTATTCCGGGGGCGGACAATTTACTAATAATGCGTGCCGGCGAGTACGTTGATAGAATGAGTTTCAATTTAGAACTACCAACGGAAAAAAGTTTAAGATTATTAGCACCGCAAAAAAGCAAGCAACAAATATTAAAACCTATGAAATTTATTACGGGTGAAAAAGAAGCAAATTCTTCGATAAAATCTAAATTTTTACCCGCTGGTCAAACCACTCAAATAATAGTGGGTGCAAGCAGTGAAAACGATGGTCAAATATTAAATTTATCAAATGCTCTATACTCTAAACTTAAATTAAAAAGAGTTTATTATTCGTCATACGTTCCCGTAAATACTAATAGCAAACTATTGCCAACTAATAGTGGTGGACTACTTAGAGAACATAGATTATATCAAGCGGATTGGTTAATTAGATTTTACGGCTTTACGGCAAGCGAAATAGCAAGCGAAAATGAAAATTTGCCATTAGAATACGACCCTAAATGCGCTTGGGCGTTAAAGCACCCCGAGTTATTTCCCGTAGATATAAACACGGCACCGCTTGAAACGTTATTAAGAATACCCGGCATAGGCTATAAAAGTGCTATAAAAATTATTTCGAGTAGAAAATTTGGTAAACTTGACTACTCCGATTTACTTAAAATGAAAATTTCATTAAAACGAGCAATACATTTTATTTTAATTAAAGGAAAATTCTTGGGTTGCGAAAAACAAAATGAAGTTAAAAAACTTTTAACGGCAAACGACCTTAATTTAAATTACACTCAACTTTCAATATTTTCAAGCGACGAAATAAAAAACTCAATACTTCTTGGTGAATTATGATTAAATATATAATTGAAGATAGTTACGATGGAATTTTATCTGCAATTTTCGATAGTTTTATTTTTAAAGAAAAGCCTACTATGGTTACGACTTTTGAAAGTCAAATAGATTTGCTTTCAGCCGTCAAAAATATTAAAATAACAAAAGAAAAAGTTGATAGAGTTGATAAAAAACTTTTTTCTATTTTATCGTTAACTAACTATAAACTTATAAAAACGGCCTTGTTAAGCGGTCAAGAAAACAAACATTTTATAATTTTTAATTATCTTTATAAGATAATTAGTTGTAATAGCGACGTTTCTAGTATGTATAACGACAGCGATATTTTTAACTACTACACATTAGTTAAAAAAATAACCTTAGAAGCACATCGTTTTAAAGGTTTTATAAGATTTTCAAAAAGTAAAAACGGTATATTTTACGCTAAATATTCCCCCGACAACGATATAACTTCTTTAATTTTTCCACACTTTAAAAAAAGATTTTATATTCAACCTTTTATCTTGCACGACGTTAAACGAAACGTTTTTGCACTAAGTAATAAAGAAAAGTCGTTAATAGCAAAAGACCTTGATATTTCTATGCTTGGCGATATTAACGACGATTTTGCTAAACTTTTTAAAACCTATTACAACAGCGTAACAATTTCTACAAGGCTTAATAAAAAACTTATGAAAAACTATATGCCCGTTAGATATTGGAAATATATTGATGAAAAAAATCCCCTACTATAAAACGCTAAAAGCCTTAAAACGTGAATTTTTCATTCACGCTTTAAGGCTTTTAATTACTCTACTATCGTTTCAAATTTAATTTCTTTATAGTATCTTTCTTTTGCTTTTAAATATTTATTAGATAAGTCAAGCAAATACCTTTGTTTTTGCTCGTACGATAAAGTTTTAAAATACTCTTTATCAGTTAACCTACCTATAGCATCACTAACTTCGCCGTACTTACTAAGTATTTCTTTTACTTTTAAATAAAAAATTTCATCTTCTTCTTTAACGCCGTTTATTTTAATTGCAGTTTTAGTTTGATAATAAAGTGCAACTTTTGACGTGTAAATTTCATTATCTTGATGTTCCTTAACGCTTGTGGCTACTTCTTGTTGATATTCTTGCCAAAAGCGATTTTTCATTCTGTGTTTAGCCTCTTTGCAATAAAGACGCACGCTTTTATTATTCATAAACACCTCTTATAAAAAAACTATTCGCTATATAAATTTTAGCGAATAGTAAAAATTTTGTATTTTTTTGTCGAACGTTAGCCTTTAACGTTTCTCTTTCTTGCGGCTTCAGCCTTTTTCTTTCTTCTTACAGAAGGTCTTTCGTAAAATTCTTTACGACGAAGGTCACCGATAATACCATCACGTGAACACTTTCTTTTAAATCTTCTTAAAGCGCTATCAAGTGATTCATTTTCACCAACTCTAACAGTAGACATCTTCAACCCCCCTTTGTCCTTTGACAATTATTTTTAAGACTTTTAAAGTATAGCAAAGTATTATACGATTGTCAACACTTTTTTAGTACTTTAAATTTTTTTTATTTTAAGCAGGAGTCCAACCCATTTTTTGTCCGCATAAAATATGTACGTGTAAATGCGGAACTGTTTGACCAGCGTCATCGCCTTGATTTATTACTAACCTATAACCGTCTTCTAAGCCTAATTCTTCTTTTAATGATGGTAACTTTTTCAAACATTTTCTAAGCATCTCACTGTCATTTTCAGTCATTTCAGCCAAATATTTAAAGTGTGATTTTATAATCAATAAATAATGATTTTTTGCCATAGGCGCAATATCACGAATTATTATCATGTTTTCATCTTCATACAATTTGTTAACGGGAATTTCTCCGTTTATAAATTTACAAAACAAACAATCTTCCATTTTAGTTCTCCTTGCAACCAAGCGCACCGTCTTTAAACGGTGCAATTAGTTTTACTTTTATTTTTTTATCCGTTACGTTACCTTTAACGTACGTTTTTATGTAATTTTCAGTATAACCCTCACTATATTCGCCGTCAAATTCTTCGATTACAACTTCTTTAATAGTATTTAGGTTTTCGTTTATAAAACTATTTTTTAATTGACCTTTTACTTCTAAAAGCCTATTTAATCTATCTTTTTTTACCGCACTATCAATATCAGTATATTTACTTGCCACCGTTCCGTCACGCTTTGAGTAATTAAAACAATGAATATCACTAAATTTAACTTTTTTAGCCAAGGAAATACTTTCTATAAAATCTTCTTCCGTTTCCGTAGGAAAACCAACGATAATATCGGTAGTTATTCCTGAATTTGGAAAATATTGTCGTATTTTTTCAACGCTTTTTATAAAATCTTCAGCCGTATAATGCCTATTCATTTTTTTAAGCACCCTATCACTTCCCGACTGCAACGACAAATGAAAATGTGGTGCAAAATTTTTGAGATTTTTTAAAGCCGTTAAAAACTCGTCGGTAACTATATTGTCTTCAAGCGAGCCTAACCTTATTCTAACGTCAATATCTTTTAATTCGTTTATAAGCCCTGTTAATGTGGTGTTTTCATAATTGTACGCCGATAAATTTATAGCCGTTAAAACAACTTCGGTTGGCGATAAATAAAGAATTTCATCAATGATTTTTTTAGGCGCTCTCGACCTGCTTCTTCCCCTTAAATAAGGAATAATGCAATATGAACAAAAATTATTACAGCCGTCTTGAATTTTTACAAAAGCCCTTGTTTTTGAAGTTTTAGGTGGCAAAAGTTCGTCAAAATACTCGTCTTTTTTCTCTATAAACACGCCACTATTATTAAGCATAGTTAAAATTTTATCTTTTGCACGCGTACCTGTAACAAGCGTTACGCCTTCTTTTTCTAAAAAATCATTAGGCGACTTTTCAGATGCACAGCCCGTAATTATAATTTTAGCATTTTTATTTAATTTTTTAACCCTTGCTACCGCTTGGCGAGATTTCTTCTCCGCCTCACTCGTCACAGCGCAAGTGTTTATTACGTATAAATCGGCAAAAACTAATTCTTCATAAACTTCGTAGCCTAAATTTATAAGACCGTTTCTAATTGAAGCACTTTCACAAGAATTAACTTTACAGCCTAAGGTAAAAACTACTGCTTTCATACCTTTTTTATCATAAGAGCCACCCACTCGCCCTCATTTTTACTCCCTATAATTTTAAAGCCTAACGGCAAATACGCATCAACGACCATCGTTACTTTATCTTTTAAAATACCGCTTAAAATAACTATAGTGTCTTTTTTAGTATGAGATAATATATCTTTACTTAAAACGCATAAAATATCCGCAGTTATGTTCGCCACTACGATATCAGCCACCGTAGTATCTTTATCTACTAAATTATCGAGTGTAACGATACACTTATTCTCAACTCCGTTTAAAATAGCGTTATGTTTTGCAGTTTTAACCGCCACTTCATCAATATCAGTCATAACGCTTTGTTTAGCGCCTAATTTAACGGCTGTAATACCTAAAATGCCTGAGCCCGTGCCTACGTCTAAAACAACTTCTTCGCCCGTTAATACTTGGCTTAAAAACTCAATGCACATTGACGTTGTTTCGTGTTCACCCGTACCGAAAGCCATATTACTATCGAGTTTAACAACGATTTTATTTTCGGTGTTATTATAATCTATCCACTCAGGACATATTACAACTTTACCCTTATCCATAGGGCGATAATGTTTACGCCAAATTTCAATCCAATCATCACCGTCAACGTCTCTTTTAACCATTTCGAGCGACCCAAAATTTATTATACCTATTGCCCTTTCTTTCATTAAATTTAATTGATTTTCAATTTCTAAAATGGTTTTAGAAGAAGTTTCTTTATCTAAGTAACCTTTAACTAACGTGACTTTTGTATCAATATTTTCACAAATGCCATCTTCAATATAATCCCAAGTGCTTCTACGCTTATTTATTAACTCAATAATATCGTTGTCATCACAAATTGCAACGCCGTAAGATGAATATTCCCATAATTTGCTTGCAACAAGTTCTTGCGCTTCGGGAGTTGTTGTAACGGTAATTTCAGTATATATCATAGTCATATTTTAACACATTTTATCTAACTATACAAGTTTTTTTAAAAAGAAAATTGCACTAGATAGTTTCTAGTGCAATATTTTTAAGTATAATCGTCAACACCATATAACGATGCCATATTATCATGAAATTTTTTAATTTTATCATAGTGCTTTTTATCTACGGTTTTATCAAAATCTTCAAGTTTAATTCTTTCTTCTTTCGTTATTTTCGTAGGAATTTCAACAATAACCGTCAAGTATAAATCGCCCGTTCCTAATCTTGAATGTATTCCTTTTCCCCTTAAAACAAAGGTTTTACCACTTTGAGTGCCTTCTAAAATAGCATATTCAACAGCATTATCAAGCGTAGGAATTTTTACCTTACCACCTAAAACCGCAGTCTTATAAGAAATAGGAAGTTCAACGTATAAATCGTATTCTTTACGCTTAAATATTTTATGCGGTAAAACTTTGAATACAACTATTAAATCGCCAGATTCTCCACCCATAGTTGAAGCGTTGCCGTAATTTCTTTTCTTCATATAAGAGTTAGTATCGGCACCGGCTGGAATATCTAAATTAATCGTAGTATTAGTTACGTTATAGCCTTTACCTTGACACGCATCACATTTCTCGATAATTTTCCTACCAAGACCGTTACACTCAGGACAAGTTCTATTGCTAACCGTTCTAAAAAAGCCACCGCCTGAAACGTATTGAACGGTACCTTTACCTTTACAATTTTGACAAGTCGTGTATTTAGTGCCACCTTTAGCGCCCGTGCCTTTACAAGCCGAGCAAGCCTCTTTACGCTTATAAGAAATTTCTCTTTTGCAACCTTTTGCGGCGTCCAAAAATGAAAGTTCAACTGTAATTTGAATATCTTGACCTTTTCTATTTACAGTGCTTTCTTCGCCACCGCCCGTAAACTGACTAAAAATGTCACTGAAAAAATCGCCAAAACCGCCGTAACTACCTTGACCAAAACCATCAAAGCCACTAAACCCACCCATATTAGGGTGCTCTAACTCAAAATCATACTTTTTGCGTTTTTCCGGGTCTGACAAAGTTTCGTTAGCCTCGTTAATTTCTTTAAATTTTGAAGCGCATTTTTCATCACCAGGATGTAAATCGGGGTGATATTCTTTAACAAGTTTACGATATGCGCTTTTTATTTCACTTTGCGTAGCATTTTTTTCTACGCCTAAAATCTCGTAATAGTTTGCCATAATAGTCCTTCAAATAATAGTTAGTGAAGAGTTTTCACCCTTCACTACTATACTTAATTATTGATGAAATTCAGTATCGTCACCTGGCGTTCCTTGACCACCGTCGTCAGTTGGATTAGGATTGCCACCGCCTGCTTGTTGATATAATTTAGCGAAAATTGCTTGCGCCTCGTTAGAGAGTTTTTCAGTTGCATTTTTAATTCTCTCATCATCATTTGATTCAAGTTCAACCTTAGCCTCTTTAATAAGTTCTTCAAGTTTAGCCTTATCTTCTTCAGGAAGTTTATCGCCGTTTTCTTTAAGTGCTTTTTCCATTTGGAAAATCATACCGTCTAAGGCGTTTCTATTATTAACGCTTTCTTGTCTCTTTTTATCTTCCTCTTCGTATTGTTGAGCCTCTTTAACAGCCTTTTCAATTTCTTCTTCACTTAAATTTGTTGAAGAAGTAATAGTAATATCAGCAGTTTGTTGAGTGCCTAAATCTTTTGCCGTTACGTGAACGATACCGTTAGCGTCAATATCGAAAGTTACTTCAATTTGAGGAATTCCCCTTGGTGCTGGAGCAATTCCTGTTAAGTTAAATTGACCAAGAGTTTTATTGTCTTTAGCAAATTTTCTTTCGCCTTGTAATACGTGAATAGTAACTTCAGATTGATTGTCTTGTGCTGTTGAGAAAACTTGTGATTTTTTAGCAGGAATAGTTGTATTTCTTTCAATAAGCGGAGTACAAATACCACCTAAAGTTTCAATACCTAACGTTAAAGGCGTTACGTCTAAAAGTAAAACGTCTTTAACTTCGCCTGTTAATACACCGCCTTGAATAGCAGCACCGATTGCTACGCACTCGTCAGGGTTAATGCCTTTGAACGGCTCTTTGCCCGTAATTTCTCTTACTTTATCAACAACTGCTGGAATTCTTGTTGAACCACCAACTAAAATAACCTTTTCAATGTCGCCGTAACTTAAATCAGCATCTTTCATAGCGTTTGTAAGCGGAGCAATCGTTAAGTTAACTAAATCTTCAGTTAAAGCATCAAATTTTTGCCTTGTTAACGTAATGTCTAAGTGTTTTGGACCGTTTGCATCAGCAGTGATAAATGGTAAGTTAATATTCGTGCTTGATAAAGTTGAAAGTTCAATTTTAGCCTTTTCACTAGCCTCTTTAAGTCTTTGCATTGCCATTTTATCCTTAGATAAATCAATGCCTTCAGCCTTTTTAAACTCTTCAACAAGATAATCCATAATTTTCTTATCGAAATCGTCGCCACCAAGGTTACAGTTACCGTTTGTTGCTAAAACCTCGAAAACACCGTCGCCTATATCAAGAATAGACACGTCAAAAGTACCACCACCAAGGTCGTAAATTATAACTTTATGTGAATTAGTGTCTTTATCAAGACCGTAAGCAAGAGCAGCCGCCGTAGGCTCGTTAATAACTCTTAATACGTTTAAACCGGCAATTTTACCAGCGTCTTTCGTTGCTTGTCTTTGAGCGTCGTTAAAGTATGCTGGACAAGTAATAACGGCGTCAGTAACGCTTTCGCCAAGATAAGCCTCGGCATCTTTTTTAAGTTTAGCAAGTACCATTGCTGAAATTTCTTGTGGTGAATATTTTTTATCATCAATAGAAACTTTGTAATCAGAGCCCATATGTCTTTTAATTGAACTTACCGTTCTATCGTTATTAGCAACTGCTTGCCTTTTTGCTACTTGACCTACGAGTCTTTCCCCGTCTTTTTGAAAACCAACAACTGATGGAGTTGTTCTTGAACCTTCTGCGTTAGTTATAACGACAGGCTCGCCACCTTCCATAACTGCAACGCAAGAGTTTGTTGTACCTAAATCTATACCTATAATTTTTGCCATTTTTCTATCTCCTTCTATATATATTAAATCGATTAACCGATTACTACTACTTGAGCATATCTTATTATTTTATCCCCAAGTTTATATCCTTTTAAAAATACTTGTTTTACTATATTTTCTTCTTCCCCTTCTTGTTTTGGCGACTTCATTACCGCCTCAGAAGTTTCGGGATTGAAAACTTCTCCTAATGGATTTATTTCAGTTACGTCTAAACTTGTTAAAGTTTCTTTAAATTGCCTTAAAATAAGTTCAATGCCTTGTTTTGTTTTTTCATCAAGTTCCATTGTTAAAGCCCTTTCAAGATTATCTCCAACAACTAATATTTTGAGTATTACGTCTGCTTTACCATCTTTGTATGCGTTTAATCTCGTATCAACGTTTCTCTTTTTGAAATTTTCAAAATCAGCCGAAGTTCTATACCAACTATCTTTGTAAGTAAGCGATTCTTTTTGAACTTTATCATATTCTTGCTGTAATTTACTATTAATTTCAATCATTTCAAGTAACGCTTGTTTTGATTCTTCTTCCGTTAAATTTTCAACGTCACTAGATGAAATTTCTTCAAAAATCTTCTTTTCTACACTTTCACTCATTATTAACCTCTATCAGATAATATACTTTCTAAAATCTTGCCTACGTTTTCAAGCACGGCAACTACCTTTTGATAATCCATACGCTGTGGACCTATTACACCATAAGTTCCTAACTTTTTACCTTGTATTGAATAGGTTGCAGATACTACCGAACACCCTTTTGGAATATCTTCATAACCCTCGCTTCCTATTTTTATATTTATTTTAATATTTTTGTCATTATCAAGCATTATATTCATAATTTTGTCTTTACTTGTAACAACGTTTAAAAACTCTTTAATTTTTTCAGGGTCGGCATATTCAACGTGTTGTAATATTTTTTCTTCGCCTTCCATTATAATATCTCTTTCAGATGAAGAAAAATAACTTTTTAACGCATCGATAACTTTTATAAATATTGATTGATATTCTTCAAAACCTTCGATAAACGAATTTTCCATTTGACAAATTTCACTAAACGTTTTACCTATAAACAACCTTTTAATCATATTGCTTGCTTCGGCAACTTGCTCGTTCGTCATAGTAGTAGGAATTGAAATATAATTATCTTTTAAAAGTTTAGTATCGGTAACTATTAAAACTAATGCAAGTTCAGGTTTAAACCTAAAAAACTGAATATCAACTAACTTTTCTTCCCTAACACTCTCAGTAACGCCAAGTGAAGTATATGAAGTAAGTTCGCTTATTACTTTTACCGCACTTTTAAAAACGTTTTCAATATTATCGGCTTTTTCAATGAATATTTTTTTAATATAGTTTAACTCTTTTTGTGAAAGTTTATCTTTAGTCATTAAATCGGAAACGTAAAGTTTATACGCCTCACTTGACGGAATACGCCCGCTTGACGTATGCACTTGCGTTAAATAACCAAGTTCTTCAAGCCCTGATAGTTCCGCACGAATAGTTGCTGAACTAACGTCTTTAATATACTTTTCAGATATTGCTTTTGACGATACGGGAACTGCTGTTTCAATATAATCGTCAACAACAATTTGAAGTATTTTTTTCTTTCTATCTGATAGTTCCATATTAGCAAACTCCACACACAACTGTTAGCACTCTAACACTTTAAGTGCTAACAACCATATTATAAAACTACAATTATGCTTTGTCAATAGATTTTGCCACATTTTTTAATATTTTATAAAAAAACCTTTGAAAAAACTTTAATAAACATAGGGATTTTTAAGCAATAACAAAAGTGTAGCCCACTATACTTCGCAAAAAGCGAAATATGGTGGGCTTTTTCTTATCCACAGAATAGTTAAATAATTTAGTTATATTTTTAGCCTTGTGGCTAAAAGTGATATTGTTTACACAGTAAACAGTGTAGCCGAGCGTAGCGAACGCCAACTGCGTAAGCAGTTATATTTTAACCTACGGTTAAAGTTATATTATATTTGCCACAACTTTCCCAAAAGAGAAAATAAAACTTTGCGTAGCAAAATATCACTGCGTTTAGCAATATAACTTGCCGTTAGGCAAATATAGTTGTGGCGTAGCAATAATCCCTATCGCTACGCCACTAAATCAAAGGCTTATTTAAATTTAGTGATTAAATTTGAAGTAACGATCTATTGTAACCGAGCGTAGCGAACGTGTTGCCGTTTACGGCAAATTACGAATTAACTGTTTGCGTAGCAAACTATTCGTAATCATTAAAAAAACGACAAGTATAAACTTGCCGTTATTTTGTGAAGTGGCGATAAAAAAGATATTTTCGTCAATTTTTGTTTGGGTTTGAACTGACGCGTCCCAATCACGCCAAAGGCGTGTATATCATCAAAACGAAGTTTTGTATATCACCAAGGCGAAAGCCTTGTATATCATCATTGCGAAAGAAGATACAGCCTACGGCTGATGATATGCACCTTCGGTGATGAGATACACGCTAACGCGTGATGATATACCATTGCTTTCGCAATGGATAAAAAAACGAAAGGTCGAAACCTGTCCTTTTTTCGAGCTGGTGAACAGACTTGAACTGTCGACCTGCTGATTACGAATCAGCTGCTCTACCGACTGAGCCACACCAGCATATCAATATAAATTAAATTTTACTTTATATATTATAAACTAAGAAGTTAAATCTTTTGCTAACGCAAAATCTTTGCAAAATTAAAAATTTCGCTGTAAAAACTTTTTGTTTTTACACTTCCGTTTGAAATACAGCAAAGTTATTGCTCTTTGCAAGCAAAGCACTAACTTTTTGTATTATACACTAATTTAAAAGTTCTTTCAAGTGTTTTTACGCACTTTTATTACTTTATATAAAAAAAATTGCCATAAAAAGTGGCAATTTTATTTAAAAACCTTATAACGTAATAAAAAAATTAATTTATTACATATATTTTACGTAGTCGTCTAACTGTCTACGCATCGTATGGCGTTCACTCGGTACGCTATTTTCACTTTCATAACCTGCAATAATTAAACTGAAAGGTTGTAAATTATCTTCTAACTTTAAAATTTTTGACAATTTTTTATCATCAAAACGACATACCCAACAAGTGTTTAACCCTTCACTTTCAGCGCTAAGCATTAAATACGTTCCAATAATGCCTAAGTCGGTTTCAATTAAACTTCTTTTATTTATTTCTAAATAGCACTCTCTATTTTTATCGCCGATAAGAACGAAAACTAACGGCGCGTTATATAGCGACGGACAAGCATCTTTTATACTTTCAACTTTATCTAAACCGTTTATAACTAAAATATTATGCGGTTGCATATTTTTTGCCGTTGGGGCTATTGCTACTTTTTGTAAAACTTTATCAATAACTTCTTTTGAAACTTCTTTACTTGAATAATTCCTACACGAATATCTTTTTTGTAACACCTTGTCAAAATCCATAATACACCTCTTAACTAATATACTATGCAACCTATAAAAATGTCAACTATTTTATAATTCCAAAAGGCTTAACGCTATTTGCACTGCATTTTATAGTTATTTCATAATTACTTTTCGTTGCCTTCATTTCTAACTCAGCCTTATTATCTAAATTAAAGTAATTCGTTAATAAATTGTTTAAATCGTATTCAATTAATTTTACAACTTCATCATTTATAATTAATCTATCTTTTTCTATTACGCTTTTTAATCTATTTTCTTTTAACACAACTATAACCTCTTTTTTAACTCTTTTCTAATGCTTCCAAAAAAGCCTTTATACCTTTTTAAATAGTCGTAAATTTTATTTTCGTTATTTAAAAAATTGTCAGCAATTATTTTATACGCTTTTTCACTTTCGCTTTTAGGAATATCTATTACACCGTTATTAAAACTATCGCTTTCAGGAATTATTCCCAAAATTTCAACGTTTAAAATATTTTCAATTACTTCAACCGAATACATTTCGCCTTGCAAAACTAAATCGCCCCTAACCCTATTAATAACGAACTTTAAACTTTCTAAATTGTAACTTTTTAAAATTGCTATCACTTTCGAAGCATCTCTTATGCTTGACAAATGTGGCGTTGTTATAACGATAGCCTTATTACAACAACTTACCGCCCTATGAAACCCTAAATCGATACCCGCTGGAGAATCTACTATAACGTAATCAAAACTAACGTTTAATTGATTAAAAATATAAGAAAAGTCTATATCGTTATCGCTTTTAGATAACGAGTGAGTCGTTGGCAAAATATATAAATTCTCGCTATACGGACTTTTAACTAACGCCTGTTTAACTCTACAACGACCACTTACTATATCAAGCAAATCAAAAACGACTAAATTTTCAATATTACCTACAACGTCTAAATTATTAAGACCAAAATCAAAATCTAATAAAACTACTCTTTTACCCTTTTTAGCAAGCATTAAACCAAAATTTATTGCAAAAGTCGTTTTACCTACCCCTCCTTTACCAGAAGTAATTAAAATATTTTCACTCATAATACACCTCTATATGGTTGTAACATATTTTAACTGTCGAATATTAAGTTTTTTTAAAAAATAAAAGACTATTATAGAGAGTATGAAATTATTTACACACGCAAACCGTTTTACGTAAAAAAGATGGCAAATTAAAACTTTGCCATCTTTAAATACAATAAAATTCTTATTTAATTTGTGGTAATGATGCCGCTGCAATTGATTGACCAACTCTTTTATTAGACTCGTCAGGCATTTGAAGTTCTATATTAGAATACTCAGGGAATTCACTATCAATAACTTGTTTAGCGTATTCTAAAATTATATCGCCACCTTTACCAGAAGTTACTCTACCAAGTAAAAGTGCGTGGCGGATATTATAAAACTCACTATAATAAGCAATAGTGTAACCAAGATAAATACCTATACACTTATAAATATTTATAGCCATTTCATTGTTTTCAGTCATAAGTTTTTGAATAACTTTAAGTTTTTCGGCTGGAGATAAATTTTCTTCAAACTTAAATCCTGCGTTTTCGGCAAGTTTAATTACGCTATCTTGTGAAAAATATTTAACACCACAACCATAATCGCCAGACCACTCGTCAACCATAGCGTCTTTACTGTAATCAACGGGAGCAAAAGCAAGTTCGTTTAACCAGCCTTCCAAACAGCCGTCGTCGTTAATATAACCAACAGCCTCACTCGTCCCCATAGCGATACCTAATACAGCGTTATCTTGTAAATCGATAGCACCGGCAAGAGCCGTAACGTCCCCGTCGTTTGCAACTTCAATAGGAGCGCCTATCTCTTTTGCTATATCTAAATACATTGTTTTTACGTGCTTTTCAAAATCGTCTTCTGGAACTTTTAAGAAAAGTGACGCAACCATTATTTTATTATCAACGTATACGCCAGCCGAAGAAACGCCGATAGCATCAACTCTTGGCATTTTACTTGCCGCTGTTTTCATAGATTCTAATATGCCGTTATATTGATAATGCCAATCGCTATTTATTTTAGGAAACCATACGACTTCCTCACTATACACAACTTTTCCATCAATAACAGCCGAAACTTTTCTATCACTTCCGCCAGCATCAAAACCTATACGACAACCGTCTAAGTGACCGCCTACTTTAAGCGAACAACTTTTACGCTTTGGAAACGTTTCTTCCGTACAATTTACTACTTCAAAATTTGTTTCGTATACGCCTGACATAAACTTAACGTCAAACGCTCTTGCACCTTTAGAAGTATAGTCTTCACTAATTCTTTGATAAATATAATCATCGCCTAAAATATGAATTTTGTAGCCACCGGCAACCCATAAAATAGTTTTTATTATTCTTTCTACTACGTTATAGTTTTCTTCTTTTTTATCTTCATCGGCAAAAATATCTAAAGAATAAACGTAATTGTACCCTTTATTCCTTTCAATACATACGCTAAAAGGCTTATGGTTAGCATCTTTTACTGCTTTTCTAAACTCGTTAAGTTTTACTATCATAGGATAGTAACCTTTATCATAAATAGGTGTGAATTTCATATTATACCTCGTAAATTTTAATATACTATTATAATAGCACAAAAGTTTACAATTTAAAAGTATTTTAAACTATTTTGATAATTTTATTTTACATTTTTTATATTAAAATAAAAACTTTGTAAAGTTTTGTTTTCGTGCGTATGTTTTTTTAATTTTTCAATAAAAAAATGCGAAGAAACGTTTTCTTCGCATTTTTATTATAACGTTGCATACATTACCGCTTTTATGGTGTGCATTCTATTTTCAGCCTCGTCAAAAACGACAGATTTTTCACTTTCAAAAACCTCGTCGGTAACTTCCATAGCCGTTCTATTAAATTTTTCGCCCATTTCTTTACCGATTGTTGTTTTTAAATCGTGATACGATGGTAAGCAGTGCATAAAAATTGCCGTGCTTTTAGCATTATTCATAACTTCACTATTTACTTGATATGGCGATAATTCATTTATTCTTTCTTCCCACACCTCGATAGGCTCGCCCATTGAAACCCAAACGTCAGTATAAATAATATCCGCATTTTTAGTTGCTTCTTTTACGTTAGATATAAAATTTAAACTTGCACCCGTAGTTTTAGCAATTTCTTTACAAGTATCTATAAGTTCGCTATTAGGAAAATATTTCTTAGGAGCGCACGCCGTAAAGTTTACACCTAATTTAGCACAGCCAACCATAAGAGAATTGCCCATATTATATCGAGCATCACCCATATAAACTAAATTTAATCCTTTAATCGTACCAAATTTCTCTTTAATAGTTAAAAAATCGGCCAAAATTTGCGTAGGATGAAATTCGTTAGTAAGACCGTTCCAAACGGGAACTTTTGAATATTTAGCTAGTTCTTCAACGATTTCTTGACCGTAGCCACGATATTCAATGCCGTCAAACATACCAGCAAGTACTCTTGCCGTATCAGCAATACTTTCTTTTTTGCCTATTTGTGAGCCAGACGGATCAAGATAAGTAACGTTCATACCAAGGTCGTGCCCTGCAACTTCAAAAGCACATCTCGTTCTCGTACTTGTTTTTTCAAATATTAAAGCAATATTTTTACCCTCGTGAACTCTATGCGAAATACCCGCTTTCTTTTTAGCCTTTAATTCACCAGCAAGGTTTATAAGATATTCTATCTCTTCACTAGTAAAATCTAATAGTTTTAAAAAATCTCTACCTTTTAAGTTAATCATAAATCTTCCTTACGTAATTTTTTACGCCAACTACGTTATTATTGTTTTATAAATGCTTTCAAATCTTTAATTTGTTTTTCAACGGAAGTAACTCCCGTTCCACCTTCAGACGTTCTTTTAGCCATACAATTATAAAGGGATATTTCTTCGTAAACGTCATTTTCAAATAATGGACTATACTTTTTATAATCTTGTAAACTTATTTCTTCTAAAATACAATTGTTTTTAATTGAGTCGCCAACAATTTGACCAACGAGTTTATAAGCCTCTCTAAAAGGAACGCCTTTTTTAGTTAAATAGTCGGCAAGGTCAGTTGCGTTAATAAAGCCTTTACCCGCTGCAAAAAGCATATTTTCTTTATTGACTTTAATGCTTTCTAACATAGGAATAAATACGTTTAAGCATTTTTGAACGGTTTCAAGACCATCGAAAATACCTTCTTTATCTTCTTGCATATCTTTATTATAAGCAAGCGGTAAACCTTTTAAAACGGTTAAAATTGCCATTAAATCGCCGTACACTCTACCCGTTTTACCTCTTATGAGTTCTGCCATATCAGAGTTTTTCTTTTGTGGCATAATACTTGAACCCGTTGTAAAAGCGTCGTCAAGTTCAATAAACTTAAATTCCCAACTTGACCAAAGTATAATTTCTTCACAAAACCTTGATAAGTGCATCATTATAATAGATAAATCACTTAACGCTTCAACGCAAAAATCTCTATCACTAACACCGTCTATACTATTTAAAGTTACGCCGTCAAAACCAAGTTCTTTTGCAACCATACCCCTATCGGTATCGTACGTTGTTCCTGCAAGAGCACAACTACCAAGCGGTGAATAATTTAATCTTTTTATAGTATCAACAAGCCTTGATATATCTCTTTTAAACATTTCGGCATACGCTAAGAGATGTTGAGCAAAAGATATCGGTTGAGCACGTTGTAAATGAGTATAACCTGGCATTACCGTTTGAGTATGATTTTCGGCTAAACCACAAATAACGCCTTCTAAATTGTAAAGCAAATCTTTTATAATATTAAGTTCATCTTTAACGTACATTTTCAAATCAAGAGCAACTTGGTCGTTCCTACTTCTTGCTGTATGTAGTTTTTTACCAACGCTACCTATTCTATTAGTAAGTTCACTCTCGACAAACATATGAATATCTTCCGCATCAGTTGAAAATTGAAGTTTTCCATTATTTAAATCGTTTAAAATAGAGATTAAACCGTCAATAATTTTTTCCGCATCATTTTTAGATATTATATTTTTTTCAGCAAGCATAGTAGCGTGAGCAATCGAGCCACGTATATCTTGCTTGTACATTTTTTTATCAAATGATATTGAAGAATTGAAATCGTCGGCAATTTTACTTGTTACGCCGTCAGTTCTTCCCGCCCACATTTTTGACATTTTTATATCCTACTTTTTATTTTTTTGATTTACAGTTGCTTGAACTTTAAGTGGCAAACCGTAAAGGTTGATAAAGCCCGTAGCATCTGCTTGATTATAAACGTTATCTTCGCCAAACGTAGCGTATTCTTCTAAGTATAACGAATAATCACTCCAAGCACCCGCCTTAATAATGTTACCTTTGTAAAGTTTAAGTTTAACTTTACCCGTAACGTTTTCTTGAGTTTTGTCAACGAAAGCAGATAACGCTTCACGAAGTGGTGTAAACCATTGTCCGTTGTATACGAGTTCAGCAAAAGTAATTGCAAGTTCTTGTTTTTTATGTGCAGTCATTTTATCTAAGCACAAAGTTTCAAGATAGTTGTGCGCAAAGTATAAAATGCTACCACCTGGAGTTTCATAAACGCCCCTACATTTCATACCAACAAGACGGTTTTCAACGATATCAAGTAAACCAATACCGTTAGCGCCACCTATTTTGTTAAGTTCTAAAATAATTTCTTTAGCACTCATTTCTTTGTCGTTAAGTTTTGTTGGAACACCTTTTACAAAGTCTAAAGTAAGATAAGTAGGCGCATCAGGTGCATCAATAGGCGATACACCCATTTCTAAAAAGCCTTTCTTTTCGTATAAAGGTTCGTTTCCAGCGTCTTCTAAGTCTAAACCTTCGTGAGATAAGTGCCATAAGTTTTTATCTTTAGAGTAGTTAGTTTCTCTATTGATTTTTAAAGGAACGTTATGAGCCTCTGCGTATTCAATCTCTTCTTCACGGCTCTTAATAGACCACTCACGCCAAGGAGCAATAATTGCAATATCAGGTGCTAATGCCTTAACTGCAAGTTCAAAACGAACTTGGTCGTTACCTTTACCCGTACAACCGTGACAAATAGCGTCTGCACCTTCTTTAATAGCAATTTCAACTATTCTTTTTGCTATAATAGGACGTGCAAAAGAAGTACCAAGCATATATTCTTCGTATAAAGCACCTGCTTTAACGGTTGGAATAATATAATCGTTTACAAATTCATCAGTTAAGTCTTCAATATAAATTTTTGAAGCGCCTGTTTTAATTGCTTTTTCTTCTAAGCCTTCAAGTTCGTCCGCTTGACCAACGTTACCAGAAACTGCTATAACTTCGCAGTTATTGTAATTTTCCTTAAGCCAAGGAATAATAATAGACGTATCAAGTCCACCTGAATATGCTAAAACAACTTTCTTAATATCACTTTTTTTCATAATAAACACCTTCTTTAATTATAATACTTTTGATAAAAATTCTTTAAGTCTTGAATTTTTTGGATTTTCAAAAAATTCCTTAGGCTTGTTTTCTTCAACGATAACACCGTCATCCATAAACACTACTCTATTTGCAACTTCTTTAGCAAATCCCATTTCGTGAGTTACTACAACCATCGTCATACCCTCTTTAGCAAGTTCTACCATAACGTTTAAAACTTCGCCAACCATTTCGGGATCTAATGCGCTAGTTGGCTCGTCAAACAACATAACTTCTGGGTCCATTGCTAATGCACGCACGATAGCAATACGTTGTTTTTGACCGCCGGATAAAGTAGACGGATATGCGTTTGCTTTTTCTTCAAGACCAATTTTACCAAGTAGTTCGTGAGCCTTCTTTTCAGCCCTTTCTTTTACTTGCTCTAACGTTTCAACAATTTCAATTAGCGGTTTTTTATTTTTTCTAAAAACGTTACCGCACTTTATAAAGAAATTCTTTCTTTTTATTTTATTTATATTTTTACGAGCAATCGTAATAGGCGCTAATGTTATATTTTGAAGAACGGTTAAATTGTTAAAAAGATTAAAACTTTGAAAAACCATACCTATTTTTTGACGATGTACGTTAATATCAACGTTCATATCAACTAAGTCGTCACCGTCGAAGAAAATATTTCCGCCGTCTGGATCTTCTAAACAGTTAAGACATCTTAAAAAAGTTGACTTACCACATCCCGAAGGACCGATAATAACTATAATATCGCCTTGATATATATCTAAGTTAACCCCTTTTAACACTTTAAGGTCGCCAAAGTTCTTTTCAAGATTTTTTATAGAGAAAACTAATTCTTTTTTCTCAGTTGAAACTTTATCTATCACTTCTTTTGAACCTCCTTTCCATCGCTCTTACGCCCCACGAAATAAGTAGTACTAACACTAAGTAAATAAGCGCAAGCATAATATACGGCATAAAATATTGATACGTTGAATCGCCTATTTGTTTTAACGATTTAGTTAAGTCAGTTACGGCGATAAACGATACTACCGACGTTTCTTTGATAAGAGAAATAAATTCGTTACCAAGTGTTGGAAGTATATTCTTTATCGACTGCGGAATAACTATTTTAAGCATAGCCGTCCAAAAAGATAGTCCTAACGCTCTACCCGCTTCAAGTTGCCCGATATCTACCGACTGAATACCCGAACGCATAATTTCACTAACGTACGCACCTGAATTTAAACCGAAAATAATTATCGCTTCAACAACGCCCGATACGTTAATACCTAATAACGGCAAAAGTAAAAAGTGCCCTATTAATAATTGTACTACCATAGGAGTACCACGGAATATCGCTACGTAAACTTTACATATACCGTTTAAAATTCTTGGAAGCAATTTATATTTCGGCATAACTACCACTACTGCGATAAGTATACCGATTATAATACCTATAAGCAAACCAAAAACGGCAATTTCTACGGTGGCTATCAAACCGTCAACCACCCTTTTATATCCGCTAAAGGTTATGAACTGTTTATAAAACGAATTCCACTCATTTGACCAATTTATCATATTCTATCCTTTAAAATTACTTTAGGTTTGGCGTAAAAGTACGCCAAACCTAGTAAGTTTTATTCATATAATTATTAATTATTTGTTTGCCGTTAACACACTAAGTACGTCCATAATTGTTAAACAATCGTCTAAAGCCTCGTTAGTTTCTAAAGTCAATACGTATTGTGATTCAATATAGTAAGAGTTTGCGAAATTAACTGATTTTTTTCTTTTAGCAGTAATTGTTAAGCCAGACATACCAATATCAACACCGTTATTTCCAATAGAAGTTACTACTGCGTCAAAAAGCATATCTTTAATAACAAGTTCTAAACCTAATTCATCAGCAATAAGTTTTGCAATTTCAACGTCAATACCAACGTATCCATTACCTTTCGTCATTTCAAATGGAGGGAACTCAGCGTTCGTAGCCATTACTAATTGACCGTCTTTATTATTAAGGTCTACTTCTGGAGATTCGTAAGCAACGTAATTATCTTCATCTCCGTTCATATATTTTTCAATAATAGCGTTAATTTGAGCGCTTTTACTTTCAAGTACACCGTTAATATCTTCTAATAAATCTGCTTGATTTTTATCAACTGCTATTCCATAGTATTCACTGCTAAGTGGAACTTCTTTGATAATTTTTAAACCTTCAATTTCTTTAACAAGACTTTCACCTGTAGCACCGTCAACTATTACGTAGTCGATTTTGCCGTTCTTTAAATCTTGTGCTGCCAATGCAAAAGTATCGTATGGAGAAACGTCACAACCTTTTAAACATTCTGCATACATTAAACCCGTAGTTCCTGATTGGCTACCAATTTTTACTTTGCTACCACAAGCAGTAAAAGTAAATAAAGACATTACAACTACTGCAATTGCTAAAATTTTTGTTAAAAACTTTTTCATAATTTTTATCTCCTAAAAATTTATTTTTACTTTAATTTCAAAGCACTTTCGCTTTGATACGCATATATTACACCTTTATTTTTTATAAGTCAACTATTTTTGCATAAATTTTTAAAATTTTTTTATATTTTTTTGTTTTTTTGCATAATTTTAATTTTTTATACAATTTTTTATGTATATTTTTAATTTTTATGCAATTTTGCGGTTTTATAAATAGAAAAATATAAAATCTCACGATAAAAAAAGAATAAACGAAGATATATTCGCTTATTCTAAATTTTACTTTTATTCTAAATTAACGCTTGCTTTTGCATTTAAAGTTAAATCGGCAAAGTTATTATTTATATATTGAATATACCCTTCCGCACCTATCATACCAGCGTTATCAGTACATAAGTTTTTAGGTGGCAATACGAGTTTAACGCCCAATTTGTTTAAAGCGTTTTGTAAACTTTCCCTTAAATACGTATTAGCCCCAACGCCACCACCAACGGTAACCGTTTTATAACCAAACTCTTTTACAGCCATAACGGTTTTTTCAACGATAACGTCGATAGCACTACACTGAAATGAACGAGCAACGTCGCTAATACTTATTTCTTCGCCTTTTTGTTGTTTGTTATGTACGTAGTTAATTACCGCCGTTTTTAGCCCACTGTAAGAAAAGTCATATCCCTTTTTTCCTTTTAACATTTTAGGAAATTCTATATTATTTTTGCCGTTTTTAGCAACTTTTTCGATATTAGGACCGCCAGGATACTCTAAACCCAAAACTCTTGCAACTTTACCAAAGGCCCCGCCAACGGCATCGTCAAGAGTTTTTCCTATAATATTATATTTATAGTAATCGCCTACGCCTATAATCGCCGTGTGTCCACCGCTTGCTAAAACACTTAAAAACGGTGGTTTTAAATCTTTATCGCATAAATACGACGCAGATAAATGTCCCCTTATATGACTTACGGGAATTAAAGGAATATTAAGCGAAAAAGCAAGTGCCTTTGCGTAAGCCACTCCAACTAATAACGCACCCAATAAACCAGCGCCGTAAGTAACGGCAATAGCATCAATGTCTTTTAAAGATAAATTTGCTTGACTAACAGCCGTTTCAACGCATTTAGAAATAGCCTCGGTATGAGCCCTTGAAGCAATTTCAGGAACAACACCGCCAAAAGGAATATGTTCGGTACACGAACTAATTATTACGGAAGACAATAATTCTCTTCCACCTTTAACGATTGCGCACGCAGTTTCATCACAACTTGACTCTATGCTAAGTATGACAGCATCTTTTTTAATGCTTAATTTTAAAACGTTTTCTTTATACATTACGATTTTTTCAAATATTCTATAATAAAGTTATCAATTTCGCCGTCCATAACCGCTTGAACGTTAGAGTTTTCCGCTCCCGTTCTATGGTCTTTAACCAAAGTATACGGACAAAAAATGTACGAACGAATTTGACTACCCCACTCGATTTTTTTAATTTCGCCTTTAATTTCTTGTGCTTCTTGTAATCTTTCCGCTTCACGCTTTTCAACGAGTTTACTCATAAGCATTTTCATTGCTTGCTCTCTGTTTTGAATTTGCGACCTTTCGTTTTGACAAGCAACTATAATTCCCGTTGGAATATGCGTTATCCTAATTGCTGATTCGGTTTTATTAACGTGTTGACCACCGGCGCCACTTGAACGATAAGTATCAACCTTTAAATCTTCTTGCCTAATTTCAATTTCATCGCTACTTTCAATTTCCGGCATAACTTCCACAGAAGAAAAAGACGTTTGCCTTCTCGCATTAGAATCGAAAGGAGAAATTCTAACAAGTCTATGAACACCCTTTTCGCTTTTTAAATAACCGTAAGCGTTTAAGCCTTCAACTCTAAACGAAACACTTTTTATTCCCGCACTATCACCTTCAAGACGGTCAAGTTCGGTAATTTTATAGCCGTGTTTTTGAGCATAACAAATGTAAAGACGGTAAAGCATTTCAGTCCAATCGCACGCCTCGGTGCCACCAGCGCCGGCGTGAAGAGTCATTAACGCATTAGAAGAATCGTATTTACCCCTTAAAAGTGCTTGAAGACGCATATTTTCAATATCTTCTTCGGCTTTTTTTAAGTCGCCATCAACTTCTTCTAAAAAAGTATCGTCGTTTTCTTCTTCTGCTAATACAATAATTTCTTCGGCATCACTAATTGCTTTTTCGGCTTTATCAAACACGTCGATTTTATTTCTTATTGCTTGCGCTTTTCTTGAATATTCGGTTGATTTTTGCAAATTAGTATAAACTTCTTCCTTTTCAAGTTCTTTTTCGTAAAATTCAAGTTCTTCCCTTGCCGTTGAAATATCAAGAGAATATCCAGCCTCTTTTAGCGTTGCTTTTAATTCAATTATTTTTTGTCTATATAAATCAGTTCTAATCATAAATTAAGCGTTCTTACCACAACAATTTTTGTATTTTTGACCGCTACCGCAAGGGCAAGGGTCGTTTCTACCCACCTTTTTTGCCGAGCGAGTTACGGTACCCATAGGTCTACTATCTTGACCAACGCCCGCTTGCCTTCTAATAGGTGTTTTTTCAATTTCGCCTTTAAGTAAAAGTCTAACGGTATCATTTTGAATACTTTCAATCATTTCTTCAAACATATTAAGACCTTCTCTCTTATATGCGTTAATAGGATTTTCATGAGCATAACCACGAAGTGAAATACCTCTTTTTAAAGTATCCATAGAGTCGATATGGTCAATCCACTTAGTATCTACGTTTTTCAAAAGTACAAACCTTTCAACTTCTGAAAAATCTATACCCATTTCATTATATCTTTTAATTTTTTCTTCATAAACCTCAATAACTTTTGCTATAATTCTATTTAAAAACTCATTATAGTCCCAGTTATTTAAACGGCTATCAGTAACAAAATTACTTTCTTTTGGCAATACTTGATACTCTAATGCAGTATTTAAAGCATCTTTATCCCATTTTGAAGGTTCTTGCGATACGTTAACGGTTCTATTCAAAATACCCGCCACTATATCAGGAATTAAGTTTAAAATATCTTGGTGAACGTTTTCGCCCTTTAAAACTTTCATTCTCTCATCGTAAATAACTTGACGTTGAGTGTTCATAACGTCGTCATACTCAATAATTTGACGGCGAATACCAAAGTTTTTACCTTCAATCATTCTTTGTGCGTTTTCAATTTGCTTTGACATCAATTTTGATTGAATAGGTGTATTTTCATCAACTTTGAAAATTTCATACCATTTCATAAGCCTATCGCCACCAAAACGCTTAGCCAAATCGTCTTCTAATGAAATGTAGAATACTGATGAACCAGGGTCGCCTTGACGACCTGCTCTACCACGCAATTGATTATCAATTCTTCTAGACTCATGACGCTCGGTACCTATAATGTGTAGTCCGCCAACTGCCATAACTTCTTGTTTTTCTTTTTCAGTTTCAGCAGTGTATTTTTTAAGTAATTCTCTATATTCTTCTCTAACCTTTAAAACGTCTTCACTAACGTTTTGAACGTAAGACGTTGCCATTTCAATAAGATGGTCTTCTACGCCTTTATTTTTCAAATCTTGTTTTGCTAAATATTCAGGATTACCACCAAGTAAAATATCCGTACCACGACCAGCCATATTCGTAGCAATCGTAACTGCGCCTTTTTTACCAGCCTGAGCAATAATTTGCGCTTCTCTTTCGTGGTTTTTAGCGTTTAAGATATTGTGCTTAATGCGATTTTTAATAAGATATTTAGAAATTTCCTCACTCTTTTCTACCGTTACGGTACCTACTAATATAGGTTGACCTTTTTCGTGAGTATCAATAATATCTTGTATAATAGCCCTCATTTTACCCTTTTCAGTAGAATAAATAATGTCAGGCATATCTTTTCTTATCATAGGTAAATTCGTTGGAATTTCAAGTACGTCTAAACCGTAAATAGTTCTAAATTCTTCTTCTTCAGTTTTAGCAGTACCCGTCATACCCGCAAGTTTATCGTACAATCTAAAATAGTTTTGGAAAGTTATTGTAGCGTGCGTTTTATTTTCGTTTCTAATGGCTACGCCTTCTTTTGCTTCTATTGCTTGGTGTAAACCGTCGGAATATCTTCTACCTATCATAAGACGACCGGTAAACTCATCAACGATTACAACTTCGCCGTCTTGAATAATATAGTCGTTATTCCTTTTGAAAATATGGTGAGCCTTTAAGGCTTGTTGAATATGGTGAGATAAGTCGGCGTTTTGAATATCCGAAAAACTTGAAATATTGAAAAATCTTTCTGCCTTTTCAGCACCGCTTTCAGTAAGTTGAACACTCTTATCTTTGATATCTAAAGTAAAATCAACGTCTTTAACAAGCGATTTAACAAACCTGTTTGCTTGTACGTACATTTCACTCGACTTTCCGCCACGACCTGAAATAATAAGCGGAGTTCTTGCCTCGTCAATTAAAATAGAGTCAACTTCATCGACGATAGCAAAAGATAAACCCCTTTGCACCATATCTTCAAGTTTAACTTTTAAATTATCTCTTAAATAATCAAAACCGAATTCATTATTCGTTCCGTAAGTGATATCACAGTTATAAACTTCCCTTTTTTGATCGTCGGTTAAATTGTGAACGTTTACGCCAACCGTCAAACCTAAATATCTATAAACTTTACCCATCCACTCAGCGTCACGCATTGCAAGATAATCGTTTACCGTAACGACGTGTACGCCTTTGCCTGTTAGGGCGTTTAAATATACGGGAAGCGTAGCCATTAAAGTTTTACCTTCACCCGTTTTAAGTTCGGCAACTCTACCTTCAAATACGCATATACCACCCATTATTTGAACTTTATAGTGACGCATATTTAACACTCTAAAACTTGCCTCTCTTACCGTTGCAAAAGCATCAACTAAAATATCGTCAAGCGTTTCGCCCGCTTTAAGTCTATCTTTTAAAATATTAGTTTGGTTTTTAAGTTCATCTTCAGTCATAGCCTCGTAAATAGGCGACTTTGCCATAACTTTATCAGCAATTTTACCTATATTTTTAAGACCTACTCTCGTATCGTGACTAAGAATATATTTAATAAGCCCCATAACTACCCCCTAATTATAAATTCATACATAGATTATTTTACAACATTTTGCCGTTTTAGTAAACAGTTTTTATGCATTTTAATAATTATAAATTATTATTTATACGATTTTTTGCATTATTTTAGTGTTTTTTATAAAAAATTAAGAAGTCGACTATAAAAAATCAACTTCTTATTTTTTTATTTTACGCCTCTTGGTGCACTTTTTCTTCTTTAATGTTTTTAATCTTTTTAAAATTCATAATAGAATAAAGCACGAAGGAAAAGATTATAACTGCCACACAAACGGTTATTAACGCCATTTTTATACCAAATTTAAGCGTTGGAAATAACACGAATAACATTATAGTTAAATAAGTTAAAACAGTAGTTAATTTTCCATACCATTTTGCACTATAAGTCGTACCCGTATATTTTATTATAAGCAAACCTTCAATTCCCATAAAAACTTCTTTGCAAATAAAAATCACTAATAAAATTATTATAGGTGGAAATTTAATACAAATACTAAATAGCATAGCAAGTAAAGTTAACTTATCTGCAATAGGGTCTAACGCCTTACCTAACGGACTTATCATATTAAATCGCCTTGCTATAAAACCGTCAACGATATCAGTAACTGCCGATAACGCTATCAATAAAATGCATAAATTCGTTTTTTCTAAAAAATAAACTAATACAATAAACGGAATTAAAACTATTCTAAACATAGATAGTACGTTTGGAATTGTAAAAATTTCTTTTGCTTTCATAATTCACCTTTTTATATGTTTTTTTCTTTAAAATTTGTTACTTTATTTTTACAAAATATATAATAAAATTTTATTTGTTTTTACTTTTAGTCTTACCCTTTTTTCTCTTGCTCGTTATTGACTGCAAGAAATTTTCAATTTTATTTTGATATTTACAAAAGGCTATAAATCCAACTATTATAATAGCAAAAATCAAAATCCATATAGGTATACCCCAACCCGAAAAAGGCAGTATAGTTGAACTTCCTAAAAAACAAACCGTACCCACGTATAGCGGTTTAGCAATTAAAATAATAACTAATAAATAAGAAAATTTCATTGAAGTTAAACCGGCCACCATACATAAAATATCGTCAGGGAAAAACGGCAAAAATTGCATTATAGCAAAAAGCAAATCTCCTTTTTTACCTAACAAATTTTTGTACTTATTAGTCAAATCTTCACCTATACACCAATTAACTGCTTTTTGCCCGAATATTCTACCTATATAAAAGGATATTATCGAGCCTAAAATAAAACTAAATACCGTTAAATAAAAAGTAGTTTCTGCTCCAAAAATTGCAATGCCAGCAATTATAAAAATAAAGCCTGGTAGCGGAAGTATTACAACGTTTAAAAGTTGAAGTGTAACGTATACTAAATAACCAAAACTTCCACTATCTAAAATAAGTTTTTTAATATCGTCAATATTTGAAAAATTTTCAAATAATCCAAATAAATTTAGTATCGTTAATCCACCTATTATAAAAAAGGCAACTAAATTTAAAATAAACGCAGTTCTCGATAACGAAACTTTATTTAAATAATTAAAAATTATTGAAGAAAAAGTAAATAATACTATTGCCCCGTAACCTATAACTTGCATATACCACTCAATTGAGTTTAAACAAAATATCATAGACGGCAACGTTAAACTAAAAAGTATTAAATTAAAGATTGTTAAGTAATTATTCTTTTTTTGCACCTTTTTCTCCATTTAATTTCATATCTAATATATTTATAGCAAACGTTTTTAAGCATTTATCATATATTTCTAATTCGTTTTTGCTAACGCCGTTAAGTACACCGTCAATATACTTTTTAATAATGACCTCACCCTCTTTAATTATAGGCTCAACTAAACTTGTACATACTAATTTTAGTTTTCTTCTATCGTTTTCAACGACTTCTTTTCTTAAATGCCCGCTATTTACTAAATTTTTTATATGCAAAGACACTAAATTAGCCTTTAAACCACGCCAAAGGGCTATATCGCTTGACGTTATTTCATTAGAGTTATTATACGCATAATAAAGTATTTCAAAACCTGCAATTGAAATATTATATTTTTCACATAAGTTTGACATTAAATCTTCATAAACGTCCACCGCGTTTCTATATAAAGTAAGTATTTCTAAACCTTTCATTAAAATTTTCCCTAATATAAAAAATAGTTCAAATTTTGAACTATTTCTAATATAACACATAAAAAACTATATGTCAATATTTTAAACGATTAAATTAATTTTTTTGCACCGATGCAATAGTTAAAACGTACACGTTTTTAGCACCGTTAATATGCAGCAATTTACTTAAATAATTACAAGTAGAGCCCGTAGTCAAAACGTCGTCAACTATTAAAACGTCCCTATTATTTAACTCTTTTTTATTAATCTTAAAACAACCTTTTAAATTTTTTAATCTTTCATTTACGTCTAAGGTTGCTTGCCTTTCAGTTTCTTTTACTTTTTGAATAATTTTTTCGCTATATTCAACGTTTATAAGTTTTGCCAACTTTTTTGCTAAAATATAAGATTGATTATAGCCCCTTTTACGTTTTGCAAATTTAGTCATAGGAACGCCCACAACAACGTCGCAAGCAAAAAACTCGCTAAAATAAATTTCTTTTAATTGACTCGCAAAAATTTCTGCCAAATACAATTTTCCTTCATATTTTAAATTTTGAATTAGTTTTGGAATTAAACCATTATAATCATACACGCTTCTTGCAAAGTTAAACTCTAAGTTTTTTAATGCACACGATTGACAATACTCTACTAAGTACGCCGTTTTTCTTCCACAGTGATTGCATTTATTTTTAGTTATTTTAAATATTTCTTTTTTGCAATCGTCACAAAAATAACCACCGTTAAAAATCTCTTTATCGCATGCGTTACACGTGTAATTTAAAGGAAATACTTGGGTTTTTAAAAATTTATCTAATATATTTTTTAACATTTTAACTCTTATCAATTATAAGTTTTTGAGTTGGATAAATATAATCTATATAATTAATCCTTTTCAGTTCTTCTACACTTATATTACAACTTTTAGATATACTTTGTAAAGTATCTTCAACCTTCACTTCGTAAATATTTGAATAACATCTAATAAATAGTACGTTTCCCTTGCAAATTTCTTTATCTAATGAATTATCAACGTAAATTACCCTTTCAGTCGTATTAAATTTTTTTGCTATGCTATCTAACGTGTCGCCCTCACCTACAACGTAAATTCCACTTTTATTAAATTTTATAACGTCAATTAAATTTTCCATAATATATTGTATTTAAAAAATTTTAAAACTATTCTACTTGCAGTTTTTTAGTAATAAAATATACTGTTTAGAGGTGATTATTATTAAAAAATTAGCAAAAACAATGTTTATAGTTACAATTTTTTCTTGCGTTGAAAGGCTTTTAGGCTTTATATATAGAATATTTTTGTCACGCAATTTAACAAGTGAAGGAATGGGAATATATCAAATATCTTTATCTGTTATAGGTCTTTTAATGACTATCACGGCATCGGGAATACCTATAACGGTATCAAGGTTAATGGTTAAAAATAAAGCAGAACGAAATTACACTAATAGATATACCACCGTTTTTTCAGGCATATTTTTATCGTTATTAGTTTCAGTACCAATAGTTTTAATATTACTACTATTTCCTAATATTTTGAACTTTGTTTTTACTGACGATAGGTGTTATGACGTTTTATCAATAATTTTACCCGGAGTTATAATTACGGGTATGTATGCCGTAATTAGAGGCTTTTTTTGGGGTGAAAAAAGGTTTTTGGCTTATTCTATTATTGAACTTTTAGAAGAAATAGTAATGCTTGTTTTCGGCGTTATACTTATTTCTAATGCCGTTTCAATTTACGATGGAACTATTAAGGCTGGCTACGCCGTTTTATACTCTTATATTTTCTCTTTTATAACCGCCACAATTTCGTACTTTATATTAGGAGGAAAATTTGCTTCGCCTTTTAAGGAGTTAAAACCTTTAATCACTTCTTCAATGCCAATAACTTTAATGAGAACTTCTACTTCTTTAATAAACACGCTAATTGCCATAATTTTACCAGCACAATTAGTGGCTTTAGGAATTCCTTCAAGCGAGGCTCTTTCAAGGTTTGGCGAACTATCGGGAATGAGTATTCCTTTAATTTATATTCCCTCAACGATAATAGGCTCAATCGCCCTTGTTTTAGTTCCTGAACTATCTGATAATTTTTATAGACACAATGACGTAACTATGAAAAACAATATTGAAAAAGCGGTAAAATGCTCGGTATTTATTGCTTGTTTAATAATTCCCTCTTTTATATCTATGGGTAAAGAGATAGGCGAAATTTTATATTCTAATACTAATAGCGGAATTTACGTTTCAAGAGCGTCTATTATAATGTTTCCTATGAGTATAACTTTAATAACTACAAGTATGTTAAACAGTTTAAACTTAGAAAGAAAAACACTATACTACTATTTAATTGGTGCGTTATTTTTAATGATTTGCGTGTACTTTTTACCTAGGTTTATAGGCGTTTATTCGTTGGTGCTTGGTCTTTTATTAAGTTATTCTATAACGGCAATTTGCAACTTATTTTTAATTAAAAAAACTTGCAAAAAACCACCTAAACTAATAAGTTTTTTAATTGCAAGTTTTATATTTATAATACCGTCTACACTACTTGGTTATTTGCTTAAAAAGATATTAGGGCATTTTATTCCTACCGTTTTAAGCGTAATGATATCGTCAATAGTTACGACTATATTTTGTTATTTATTTTATAAAATTTTCGACTTATTCGACGTTAAAACCATCTTTAAATAAGTTTAATTTATATAAAGGTAAAACGCTAATAAATAATAGAGCATAATTAAATATGCTATTAAAAATTTGACCTTTAAAAATTAGCCTATACATTAAATAAATAGGATAACTAACGCCTTGACCAAATACGCTTTCACTATAAGATAACACTGCCGTTGAAAATCCCATTTTTTGATTATACAAGTAAAAGCCCGTACTATTTATGGCAACCGTTGAAATTAAAAAAGATAAAATGCTAAAAATACACGCACCTATGAAAATTTTATATGGTTTATTTTTAAAAATCTTAAAAATAACGCCTGACAAAAAGGCTGTTGTCGCCACCGATAGACCAACCCAAGGCATATAAATCATACCCCAACTTGAAATTAAATAACCAAGTAAGTCTGATAAAAATGCCGAACAAAATGCTGAAAGCGGACCTAAAATAATACCCGCAATAGCCGAAATAAAAATAGTTAGAGAAAATTGAGTATCTAAAAATTTAAATTCTAATAAAGAATTAGCCACGATTAACACGGCTGTACATAAAGAAACGTATGCAAGTTTTTTCGACTTGCTTTTTTTCATTAAAAAGTTAGAAAAAACCAAATTTTTAAAAAATTTTGACATAAGAAAAACCCCCTGTATACAGAAGGTCCGTGAAATAGGAATATCCTTTTAGCAACGGACGCACCCTCAAACCGCAATGAATAAACATTTTCGTTCATAGACAACATCCCATTCTATGACACTTAACGCTATCGGGCTACTCTGCTTTTTTTAATGATAACATATTTTAACTTGTTTGAAAAGCAAATAAGTATATATTTTTATATTTTTAGCAATAATTTAAATATGGCTATTATATTCGTACGTTCAACTATAATTTATTTAGCGGTTTTAATTATTATTCGACTTATGGGTAAAAGACAAATAGGCGAAATGCAACCTTTTGAGTTTGTTGTAACGTTGATAATTGCCGAACTTGCGTGTATTCCTATGAGTGACGTATCAATACCCCTTTTATATGGAATTTCAGCAATTTTAGCAATTTTTATAATTCATCAAATAATGATTATGCTTTCTTCATGGCGAACGATTTTTAAAACAATGCTTTCGGGAAAACCGTCGGTAGTTATAAACAAAAACGGAATTGATTTTAAAGAATTAAAAAGCAATAATTTAGACGTTGAAGACTTAATTGAATCACTAAGGGGTTTAGGATATTTTTCACTAGATAGCGTAAACTATGCAATATACGAATCAAACGGAACGTTATCCGCCATTGAAAACAAAGACAAACAAGACTACGCTGAACTTCCCATATTGCTATTTAAAAATGGCAAAAAAAATCTAAATAACGTTAATTTAGTAAATATGACTGACAGCGATTTTGAAAATATTTTTAAAATGGCAAACGTGAAAAAATCAAAAAACGTAGCCATTTTAACGCTTGACGGTAAAGGAAATTTTTATCTTCAAGAAGAAAACAAACGTTACGTTACGGGAAAGTACAACTTACAAGGGGGGTCAAAATGGTAAAATCTTTAATAACGCTTATAATGTCTATAATTCTTTTGGTATCTTTATCTATTACCGAACAATCTATTGTAAATAACTCGTTTGACGACTTAAAAATAAAACTTGTAGAAGTTTATAAAAAAACGGAAAATCAAACGGCGGTAAAAGACGATATACTTTCAGCACAAGAATTATGGTTAGAAAATAAAAAACATTTGCATATGTTCATACCACACAATGAAATAAAAGAAATTGAATTATGGATAGCCGAAAGCACTACCCTTGTCGAAAATAAAAAGTATGACGACGCTCTTTCTAAAATAGACGTAGTAATTGAGTTAATTGAACAAATTCCTAAAACTTTTAGTTTACGAATTGAAAATATATTATAAAAGCGGGCTTAGTCGCTGGGACTATATGTAACCAGCGACAACTAAATAAATCCGCAAGCGGATTTGTTATAATTTGGGAACTACATTGCAAAGCAAGATATTTCCCAAAGTGATATTGCCTGTCGGCAGTTTTATTCGCCTTACGGCGAGTTGTGGATTTATTTAATATAACTTGCGAGAGAAAAATATAAGAACTTGCTAATATAGAACCTTGAATTTGCTCTCGCAAATATAACGCAAGACTTGTCTTGCATATAACTTTTAGCCACAAGGCTAAAAATATAACTTCATTTGTTTCATTGTTTGTAGATAAGAAAAGCGCACTACGTTTCACTTTTAGTGAAGTATAGTGCGCTATATTTTTAATCTATTAAAACCTTTTAGAAGAACATATCAAGCCCGCTTTTAAATTTTTAGTTGTTTACAAGGTCGTTATAAAGAGCCTTGATAGATTTTTCAAAATCGTTATTTGAAACGCCTACTATAATATCAAATTCCTTTATACCTTGCGATATCGTTTTAATATTTATTCCGTTATTTCCAAATACCGAGAATACTTTACCAGAAATACCAGGCTTAAATACCATTTTTGAGCCTACTACTGCAACAAGTGATAAATCGTTATCAACTTCTACCGATAAAACACCGTCGACTTGCTTTATTTCGTTTATAATATCGTAAGTAATTCTTTCAGTGCCTGCGCCGTTTACAATAACGCTAAACGAGTCAACCGCCGTTGGAATATGCTCAACCGTTACGCCAAACTTATCAAAAACGTTTAAAGTATCACGAATAACGTTTAATTTATTGCGTGATATCTTTTTAACGATAGTAAACGCCCTAAAATTCTTTTTACCTGAAATACCCGTAATAAAACAATCGGCATCTTCTTGCACTTCTCTACATATTTTAGTACCTTCGTCTTCAGGTTTATTCGTATTTAAAATATAAATAGGAATATTATCTTCTTTTATAGGCGAAATAGTTTCTTCGTGAAGAACGCTTGCACCCATATAAGCAAGTTCTCTAAGTTCGTCGTAAGAAATTTCTTTAATTTTACGTGGATTTTCAATAATTCTTGGGTCAGCCATTAAAATACCGCTAACGTCAGTCCAGTTTTCGTATTTTTCGGCTTTAACAGCCATAGCCATTATCGAACCCGTAATATCAGAGCCACCACGAGAAAATAATGTAACTTCGCCTGATGGCAACGTTGCATAAAAACCTGGAACTACTATGTTTTTATATTCTTGATATTTTGCTAATACCGATTGTTTAGTTTTTTCTTTATCAATTCTACCGTTAAACTTAATATAAATCATTTCGCTTGCGTCACAAAAAACGTAACCTAAATAATCAGCCATAAGTTTAGCGCATAAATATTCGCCACGAGATACGATATACTCTTCGCTTGCCCCATTTTTAATATTATCAATTATAATTTGCTTTTCTTTTTCTAAATCAACTTTTAAGTTTAAATTGCCGGCTATTTCTTGGCATCTTGAAAAAATGTTATCTAAAAGTTGGTTATAATCAACACCGTATTTAATGTGTGAAGACAATAAATACAATAAATCAGTAACTTTGCTATCTTCTTTAAATCTTTTACCAGGGGCTGATACAACTACTATCTTTCTTTTAGAATCGTTTTCAATAATGTTTTTAACTTTTGAAAATTGAACGGCGCTTGCTACTGACGAGCCACCAAACTTTGCAACTGTTATCATACTTTTTCACCTTTAATTAACTTTTTAGCAATTTGAACGGCGTTTGCTGCTGCTCCCTTTCTAATATTGTCGCTAACGCAATAGAATAATAAACCGTTATCACAAGATAAATCACGTCTAATACGACCAACGTAAACTTTATCGTTATCGTTTGAAACCGTTGCAACGGGATAAATATTGTTAAATGGGTCGTCTAACACAACAATACCTTCTTGTGATGCAAATGCACTTCTAACTTCATCTAACGTAAACTCTTTTTCAAGTTCAACTAAAATAGATACTGCGTGCGAATTTAAAACGGGAACTCTTACGCAAGTTGCCGACACTTTTAAGTTGGGCATATGTAAAATTTTTCTCGTTTCGTTAACCATTTTAATTTCTTCTTTCGTATATCCGTTATCTAAAAATGAATCGATATGTGGAATACAAGTTTTAGAAATATTATATGGGTAAAATTGTGGTTCTTCGCCGTTTAAAGTTCTAATTAAATCGTTCTTACCCTTTTGACCGCTACCTGAAACGGCTTGATAAGTCGTATAAACTACTCTTTTAAGACCAAACTTTTCTTTTAAAGGTTTTAACGGCAATACCGATTGTATCGTACTGCAATTAGGGTTTGCGACTATTTTTCTACATTTATCAAAATCATCAATATTGATTTCAGGAACAATTAAACTACAATCGTCAGCCATACGCCAAGCACTTGAATTATCTATAACTACCGCACCGCTTTTTTCGGCTTCAACCGCCCATTGTTTACTAATATCGCCACCTGCTGAAAATAAAGCGATTTCAATACCTTCAAAACAACCTTCTTTTAATTCTTTTACAACGTAATTTTTGCCGTTATATTCAATTTCTTTACCCGCGCTCTTTGATGACGCAAACAAAGTCAACTCCCTAATTGGAAATTCATATTCTTTTAACACTTTTAAAAATGTTGAACCTACTAATCCCGTAGCACCTACTACTGCAACGCTATACTTTTTCATAATATCTCTCCTTTAATTAAAAAATTCTTGCAATAAATTCATATTTAGACACGTCGTCTATTTTATCGATAATTTTACCTTTATTATCTTTATATACGTAATATTTACTATCATTAAGCCTATTTGAAATTTCAAACTTTTCATTATTTTCAAAATAATACGGCTCTATTTTATTTTTTACTCTCATTATATCGCTTACCATTGCGGTTGCGGTTGGATATCTACCTGCACCTTTACCATAAAAACCTAAAAGACCGTTTGTTTCGCCTTCATAGTAAACTCCGTTAAACTCATAACTTACCGCTGATAATGGATTATCATTTTTCAACAATACAGGCTCTACTGAAACTTTAACTTGATTATTTTCATCTAGTTTAGACTCTGCTACAAGTTTTAACGTATATCCTAATTCTTTAACGTTCTTTAAAATTCTCTCATTAACCTTAGTTATTCCGTAATGATAAATTGAAGAATATGGAACGTACCCACCGTATGCTATGCTTGATAATATACAAATTTTTCTCGTCATATCTAAGCCTTCAAGGTCGGCGGTAGCATCAAACTCGGCAAATCCTAAACGCCTTGCCTCATTTAAAGCATCTTCCATACTCAAACCTTCGTTTTCCATACTAGTTAAAATATAATTAGTCGTTCCATTGATAATTCCGTAAATATGATTTACTTTATTAACCTTTATACTGTCAATAAGTGAACATATAATAGGAATTCCGCCACCTACTGAGGCTTCACATAAGAAGTAAACGCCGTTTTCTTTTGCTAACGAATAAAATTCTTCCATATGTAAACTAACAACTTCTTTATTTGACGTAACTACGCTTTTTTTGTTTTTTAATGCTTTAATAATGCACTCGTAAGGGAATTTATCGCCACCCATAGCCTCAACTACAACGTCAATATCTTTATTTTGACAAACTTCATCTATAGTTGATGCATATCTTTCTTTGAGAATATCTTTTTTCGACGGCATATCAAAAACCTTTAAAACCTTTATAGAATCGTCCATTTTATCTATAAGGTTTAATACTCCACCACCTATTGTTCCGCAACCTAATATACCTATATTCATAATTTCTCCTTTATTCTAGCGCCACTAAAACTGCATCTTTTATTTTTTGTATATTTTTTAACTTTGAAATCAATTCGTAAATTGATATTGAAAGGTCGTTTACGTCTAACGAAATGGTTATTATTGCAATATTTCTTATCGGCATTTCTTGCGTTATAGTTAAAATATTGCCTTGATAAAATGCTATTGCATTTAAAACGTTAGATAAAACGCCTTTTTCGTGCTCCGTTTTTAAAGATATTATGGCTTTTTTACCATATTCGCTATTCATTTCAAAAACTTTATCTTTATACTTATAAAAAGTTGAGCGACTAATATCTAATTCCTTACACACGTCACTAACGCTTTTACCTTCGTTATTAACCATATTTACCGCTTTAACCACTTTTAAAAAATAGTTGGGTAAAACGTCTTTTTTAATTATTAAATAATCGTTTTGCTTCATTTCAATATTGCCCCACTATCGCAAGGATTAAGTTTTACTACCGACCAACTTACACCCTTAACTTGTTTAGGTACAATATTTTCAAGTCCATCTTTTTTACCAACAGCAAGTAAAGTAGGTCCCGCACCACTTATTGCAACGGCATAACCATTATCCTCTGCTATTTTTTTAACTTCCTCGCCACCTTTAATTAGCGAAAATCTATACGGTTGATGTATTTTATCATCAAACAATTCTTTTATTAACTCAATATCTCCACTTTCAAAACCTTTAAATGCTAAAGCCGTTCTTGACATATTGTGAACGATATCTTGAATTTTATATTCCTTAGGTAAAACGCTTCTTGCAAGTTTCGTAGAAAGTTCAAAGTTGGGTATTAAAGCATAAATTACAAGGTCGCTACTAAGTTTAACGCTTATACTTTTTATGCTTTTATCTTTGCACGTTATCGACATCACAAGTCCACCTAAGAAGCAAGGAACAACGTTATCTGGGTGACCTTCTAATTGCGTTATGATTTTGCAAATCTCTTCACTTCTTAATATGTTTTTTAGCATATAGTTAGCGCCAAGCACACCTGCAACTATACAAGTAGCGCTACTACCTAAACCTCTTGCCGAAGGAACGTTACACTCTTTTAAAGTAATTTTTGTTGGAATATAAGGTTTATTTAATATTTCAAATACTTTTTTATACGAATTTAATACTAAATTATTTACGGTATCTACTTTTCCAAAACCTGAAAGTTCGTCGTTTTCACTACTTTCAAACTCAAAAACGTTGTAAAGCGATAAAGCCAAACCCATACAATCGTACCCACAGCCTAAATTAGCCGTTGAACAAGGAACTTTTATGCTAACCTTTCTATGATTTTTATAGTAAACCATATCTATAATTTGCTCTTTACTTAATAAAGTTCTTGGATTATCGTTTCCTATAAGTTTTTTAATACCGTTTGGAATTTCAACTCTTGCAACCTTTGAAATATCTTTTATAAGTTCAAATTCACTCTTATTATTTTCTAAACCTAACGCTGTTGCAATAGTGTATGGAAATTTGAACGGACTTGCCGTTGAAACGATTAAGGTTTTTAATCCGTTATCAGCCGTTTTTTCATAACAATCGTACGCTACGGCAGTGTGAGGGTCTATTAAATAAGAATATTTGTTAAACACCCTATTTATTGCCTTTAAAGTTTCTTCTTCAGTAGAATATTCGCTAATAAATTCGCATAAATTTTCTCTTTCTTCATCAGTTAATTTATATTCGCCGTTAACTTTTAACGAATTCATACACTCGTTAACTCTGCTTGCGTTTTCTTTAACTATGTAATATAAAAGCCTTTCTAAGTTTGAAGAAATTAATATATCCATAGCAGGCGAATTAGACTTATAAAACTCTCTATTTTTATTATAAACGCCTTCTTTAAAGAATTTTGTTAATACGTTGTTAACGTTTGACGCAACCGTAAACCTTTTTATAGGAACGCCTATCTTTTTAGCAAGAAATCCTGCAAAAATATCGCCAAAATTACCCGTTGGAACACATATATTAAACTCTTCGCCCAACTTTAAAAAGCCGTTTTTAACGTTATTTACGTAAGCGTATACGTAGTATATAACTTGCGGAATAAGTCTACCTATATTTATAGAATTTGCCGAAGACAACGTTACTCCGTTATTTTTAGGATAAGTACTAAATATTTCTTTAACGAAAGTTTGACAATCGTCAAAATTACCCTTTACGGCAATAGCCTTCGTTTTTTCGTTAGTATAATAAAGCATTTGCCTTTCTTGAATTTCACTAACGCCACCGTCGGGATATAATACGATTGTATCAAAAAGTGGGTTTTTGATAAAACTTGAAAGTGCCGCACCACCCGTATCGCCTGACGTTGCTACTAATATTAAAGACTTACTATCAACGTTGTTTTTGCGTTTTGCTATATCAATTAAAAACGGTAACATTGTAAGCGCCATATCTTTAAAGGCAAGTGTTGGACCGTAATATAATTCTAAAAACGATATTTTATCAAAGTTTTTAATTTTGCAAAAATCTTCTTCAAAATTATCTTTATTATACGATAGAGAAATGGCTTCTTTTATTTCGCTATCAGTAAAATCATCTAAAAATAACCTTAAAACGTCAAACGCAATTTCAGTATAACTCTTTAAAAGATAATTTTTATCAATATTAAGTTTTTCTAAACTTTCCGGCAAAAATAAACCGCCATCACACGCTAATCCGTTTAAAATGGCTTTGCTTGCCGTTAATTTTTCGCCACCTCTTGTAGATATATACATACTTTTGCTCCTTATCTTTTTTTTGATATTATTATAATAATATATATTACTTAAAAAAACAACTGTTTGTCAGCAAAAAACAAAAATAATTTTATAGGCAAACAAAAAGGGGAAGTTTGTACGCTAAGAACAAACTTCCCTTATAAATATTTATAAAATCATTAATCAAGTTCAAATAAACCGGTATATAAACTATAATATTTGCCTTTTTGTTTTAACAACTCTTCGTGAGTTCCACGCTCGATAATTCTACCTTTTTCAAGCACGATTATAACGTTTGCGTTTCTAACCGTTGAAAGTCTATGAGCGATAATAAATACCGTTCTACCTTCCATAAGTTTATCAGTACCTCTTTGAACTAAAAGTTCCGTTCTCGTATCGATTGACGAAGTTGCCTCGTCTAAAATCATAACGGGAGCATCAAGTACCGCCGCCCTTGCAATAGATAACAACTGCCTTTGACCTTGAGATAAATTACCACCGTCAGCCGTTAGCATTGTGTTATAGCCTTGAGGAAGCCTTGTTATAAAATCGTGAGCGTTAGCAAGTTTTGCCGCTTCAATACATTCTTCGTCAGTAGCGTCAAGTCTACCGTAACGAATATTATCCATTACAGTGCCCGTAAAAAGCGAAGTGTCTTGCAATACCATACCAAGCGAACGACGTAAATCGCTTTTTTTGATTTTATTTATATTTATTCCGTCATATCTAATTTTACCGTCACTAATATCGTAAAATCTATTTAACAAATTAGTAATTGTTGTTTTACCAGCACCCGTCGAGCCTACGAACGCTACCTTTTGACCAGGTTTTGCATAAAGCGAAATATCGTGAAGTACGATATTTTCATCAGTATAACCAAAATCTACGCCGTCTAAAACTATATCGCCTTTAAGTTTCGTATACGTTATAGTTCCATCGTCTTTATGCGGGTGTTTCCAAGCCCAAACGCCCGTTCTTTCTTGACTTTCACTAAGAACGCCGTTTTCATCTTCTTTTGCGCACACTAAAGAAACGTATCCGTTATCTTGCTCTTCCTTCTCGTCAAGTAAATCAAAAATTCTACTTGCACCTGCGATAGCCATAACTACTGCATTTATTTGGTTTGACACTTGCCCCACCGTATTTGCAAACCTTCGTGACATACCTAAAAATGAAACTACCGTACTAATTTTTAATAATTCTATAAAACTACCCGTAGTAAATAGTGGTTGAAAACCTATATTTATACCCCTTCCACCACTCAAAATTATGATGCCACCGCCTATAAAGGCTATTAAAACGTACATAATATTTCCTATATTATGAATAATAGGCATTAACATATTTGAAAACGAGTGAGCGTTATTTGAAACTCTACACAATTCTTCGTTTAAATTATTAAACTTATCTATAGCCTCTTTTTCGTGACAAAATACTTTTACTACTTTTTGACCGTTTATCATTTCTTCAATGTAGCCTTCCATTTTACCAACGGCCCTTTGTTGAGCCATAAAGTATTTGCCACTATTACCGCCTATAACCTTAGTAACGAAAAGTATTACTATCAAACCCACTATAACTGCAAGCCATAAAATAACGCTAATATAAACCATAACGAAAGTTAAAACGATTAAAGTTATAAGCGTTGAACAAAGTTGAGGAACGCTTGTTGAAATAAGTTCCCTTACAGCATCAATATCGTTGGTGTAAGTACTCATAATATCGCCTCTCGTATGAGTGTCAAAATACTTAATAGGAAGTTTTTCCATTTTCGTAAACATTTTAACACGCATATCTTTTAAAAACTTTTGCGATAAAATTGCACCCGCCTGATTAAATATTAAACTTGATATAATTCCCACAACGTAAATACAACCAAGTACGATTAAAGTGGAAACTATTGAAGAAAATGCTTGACTATAAGTTAAAGTCTTTTCTAAAAAACCTTCGATTGTAGAATAAATTCTATTTAAAAATAATCCGCCAACAGACCCTGCAATAGCGCTTACAAAAATACCCGAAAGAACGATTACGAGCAATCCTTTATATTCGGTAAAAAGTATTTTTAAAAGCCTTTTTGCCGTGCCTTTTTTCGCTTTCATACCTTTAAAGTTCCCTTTTGGACCTCTTTTTAATGGTGGCATTATTCCTCACCTCCCTTACTTTTCTTGTTTTGTGAGTAATATACCTCTTGGTAAATTTCGTTAGTTTTTAACAATTCGCTATGCGTTCCAACGCCGTTTATTTTACCATTATCGAGTACGATTATTTTATCAGCATCTTCTACTGAACTTATTCTTTGAGCAACTATGATCTTTGTAATAGATGGAATTTCGTACTTAAACGCCTTTCTTAATAAAGCGTCAGTGTGCATATCAACCGCTGAAGTAGAGTCGTCTAAAATTAAAACTTTTGGCTTTTTTAATAATGCTCTTGCAATACATAACCTTTGTTTTTGACCACCCGAAACGTTAGTTCCGCCTTGCTCGATATAAGTATCGTATTTATCTTTAAAATTATTTATAAATTCATCGGCTTGAGCAATTTTACAAACTCTTACGATATCTTCGTCGGTTGCATCTTTATCGCCCCAACGCATATTTTCTTTGATAGTTCCTGAAAATAAAACGTTTTTTTGCAACACTACCGCTACGTTATCTCTTAAAACGGTCATATCGTAATCTCTAACGTCAACGCCGGCAACTAAAACACTTCCCTCGTTTACGTCGTAAAGCCTTGATATTAAATTAACAAGCGTTGTTTTAGACGAGCCCGTACCACCTATAATTCCTACCGTTTCGCCTGACTTTATTTCTAAATTTATATTTTCTAAAACGTTTTTATCAGCATTTTCGTTATATCTAAAATATACGTTTTTAAAAGTTATATCTCCGTTTTTAACTTCGCATATAGCGTTTTCTTTATTTTTTAAACTGCTTTTTTCGTCTAAAACTTCAACTATACGCCTTGCCGACTCAGTTGAAATAGTTATCATAACGAAAATCATTGACAACATTTGAAGCGACATTAAAATTTGAAGAGAATAAGTTAATAAACTAGTAAGTCCAAACACGTTTAAATCTTGCTCGCCGTTTAATATAATTTTCGAGCCGAAAAAGGCAATGGCAATAAGTGCAAAGTTTAAACAAAACTGCATTATTGGTCCGTTAAACGCTAAAATCCTTTCTGCTTTTGTAAAGTCTTTACAAAGTTCGCCACTTACGTTTGCAAATTTTTTACTTTCGTAATCTTCTTTAACGTAAGCCTTAACAACTCTTATACCGCTAACGTTTTCTTGTATTGAATTATTGAGATTATCATACTTTTTAAATACCTTTTTAAAGATTGGCATTGCCTTTCTTATTATAAAGAATATTCCAAAACCTAAAACGGGTATCGTAACGCAAAATATCGCTGGAAGCGTTGGACTTATTGCAAAACTCATTATTATTGAAAAGATAAACATTAACGGACTTCTAATAGCCGTTCTAATAATCATCATAAACGACATTTGAACGTTAGTAATATCGGTAGTTAATCTCGTAACTAAACTTGACGAACTAAATTTATCTATATTAGAAAATGAAAAGTTTTGCACGTTTTCATACATGTCGTGGCGTAAATTTTTAGCAAAGCCCGTAGACGCTTTTGCACATAATTTGCCACCAAACATACCCGCTAAAAGTGAAATGATTGCACAGCCCACCATTGCCAAACCGTAAGTTAACATTAAATTACCGTCTTTATCCTCTAACGCACCGCCAAACCACTTAATTAAAAGGGGTATAGTTACTTCCATAGCAACTTCAACAATCATAAGTACCGGCGTTAAAATTGCCCATATTTTATACTCTCTTAAACTTTTTAATAATTTTTTAATCATACTACTCTACCACCGCTTGCAATTTTTTAATAATATTATAAAAATTATCAATTTCTTCATTAGATAGTACGGCTTTTAAATTATTTTCGATACTTTTAAACTGACTTTCTATATAGTTGTGTAAAGACAACCCTTTTTCAGTTAAAGATATCTTTTTAAGCCTACTATCCCTTTCAACGCTTTGCCTAACCACTAAACCGCCTTTTTCCATACGATTTAACGCAGACGTTACCGTTGACCGCCTTATTTTAAATTTTTTCTCAATATCTTTTTGAAATATATCGCAATTTTGATTTTCGCTTAAATATTTTATTATATACCCTTGCGAGCCTAAAATAGGACCTATTTCTTTAAGACAATCGTTATCAAAAGTTTTTCTTCTAATTAAATTAGATAAAACCTTCACTTCGTGACATATCGACTTATTTTCCATAATTTTTCCTTATAATTTGTTAGAACGCTAACATTTTATCATAATACATAATTACTGTCAAATATTTATATTAAATAATATAAAAAATTATTAAAAAAATACGCTTTAAAAGTGACCCACTTTTAAAGCGTATATATCTTTATTAAATTTTAAAATAAAAACAAAGTTAAAGATAAACCGCCAAGCGAAGCAAGTAACGTTGGAATAGCAATAATTACACCGTATTTTAAAAAGTCTACAAAATTAAACTTTACTCCGTGATTATTCATTATTGAACTAAACATAATACCTGCAAGAGCGCCTATCGGCGATAAAAACGCACCTATATTAGAACCGATAATAGATGCGTATATTCCACCCATTGAAACACTTTCAAGACTTGTTAAAATTGACGAATACAACACGCTCATAGGTATATTATTTATAACGTTAGCAACAAAGAAGGAACTAATACCGTAAGTCCAAACAGCGTTATTTACACCAAGCAAAGAGGCTATCATACTTGTAAATCCGCAATTTTGAAGTGATAACACTATAACAAACATTGAAAGTACGAAAGGAACGAGTTGCCATGGCGCTTCTTTAAAGCAACTAACCACAGATTTAAGGCTTTGCTTTTTAATTACTTTATAAATAGTAACAACCAAATACAAACTAACGCAAAAACCTAAACAAATATACCACATTTCTAAGCCTACGTACGAAGAAATTACAAGTAAAATTATGCACGCAATTAGGTGTATTAATCCTAACGACATTGCTACTTTTTCCTCTATAACAATTTCTTCTACGTACTTTTCTTTTGGTATAGGTTGTTTTAACTGTTTTCTAAAAATTAATAATAACACTAAAAACGAAGCAATACCAGAACAAATTGTTGGAATAAACATTTTTGCAACGTAGTCTAAAAATCCAATATTTAAAGACGTTGCCAAGTAAATATTCGTTGGATTACCTATAATTAAAAACATACTCCAAGTATTAGCCGAAACAAATTCAGTAATTAAGTATGGAATAGGATTTATTTTAGCGTTTTTACAAAAATAGCAAATAAAAGGTGTAAAAGTTAAAACTATAATATCGTTTGAAGTAAAAATAGTTAAAACCGACACAATAATATACAGCCAAATAAATAGCATAAACTGACTATTGCCCGCTTTTTTTAACGCCAAGTTAGCAAAATATTTAAAAAAGCCAACTGAATCAAGAAAAACGCTCATTAAAGTCATTGTAATGAAAATAACTAAAATTTTCAAAGGGTTTACAGCCTTAGTCGACGTCAATTCAGCACCAAATTCGCTAAAAGAAACACAACCGAACACAAATAACAAAATTGCACCTATTACAGCCGCCACCCAATAAGTATTAAATTTAAATTTTTTTATCGACATTTGCGGTTTAAACAAAATCAATGAAATAATCGACAAACAAGTCACACCGCAAATACTTAAAGTTAAAGCCATTTTATCCCTCTATTATTTATCTTGATTTGCCGTAATACGCATTTCTCTAATGCCTAATAAACGACAGTACTTTTGAGCCTCAGAACCTTCGTTACAATAAACTACGACTTTATCTTCACAACCGTCGAACACACCCCAACCGATTTCAACAACAGAATCAGGAATAGTAATTCTTTCAAGGTTTGAACAACCCCTAAACGCACAATCGTCAATTTTAGTTACTGAATCAGGAATATCAATTTCATCAAGTAAAGCGCAGTTAGAAAAAGCACCTTCTCTAATTTCGTAAACGCTATCAGGAATAGTTATACGATTGAGTTTTCTACTCTCAGAGAAAGCCCACTCGCTAATTATAGTTACTGAATCAGGAATATCGTATTGCACTTCCCTACTTGCAGCAGGATAAGCAATAATAACTGATTTGTTTTTGTTGAAAAGTACAAGGTCAGAACCATCTCTCTTGTTAGGTTCAGACTTAAAGTATTTGTTTTTGCTTTCAACTTTAATACTCTTTAAGTTTTCACAACCCCTAAACGGTGCTTCGCTTATGCAAGTTACCGAAAGTGGAATTGTAATTTCGGTTAACGCTTTACAATTTTTGAAAGCACTTTTACCTATTTTTTTAACACCATCACCTAAATTAACTGATTTTAAACTTAAACAGCCGTTAAACGCTAAGTCATCTATTTTCGTTAAAGTTGAAGGTAATTCTATTTTCTCTAAACCTATACAATCAGAAAAAGCATTTTCGCCTATAACCGTAAGTTGCGAAGGGAAATTTATACTCTTTAATGATTTACAAGAGTTAAATACACCGCCGTAAATTTCCATTAAACCGTCAGGAAGTTCTATTCTCTCTAACGATGCACAGTTTTCAAACGCTCTCTCGTTTATTTTTATTCTTGGATTATGTAACAATAACGTTTTAGCACTTACGCAATCTCTAAATGCACTTTCGCCTATTTTCATAGTACGTTCAGGGATATCAATAGATTCTAAGTTTGAACAGCCCCTAAAACTTTCCGCTTCGATAATTTCCAACGTTTCAGGAAGATCGATAGTATGAAGCGCTTTTCTTTCTTTGAAAGCATTTTGACAAATTACTCTAATACCTTCTTGAACTGCGATTGATTCGCCATTATCTTCACATTTTTTAAGATATCCGTTTTCTATCGTTAATCTATCCATAGTTTCTGCTGGTAAATCCCTTATTAAAGATTTTATAAGTTTATCTATATCGCTAACCGTACCGTGATGCGTGTTGGCAAGTAACAATTCAAATGCAGCAGGCACGGCAGTATCGTCAAGGTATATAGGATATAATTTTTTACCGTTTTCCCTTGCTACTATTATTTCCATACCGCAAAATGGCGAGGCCATTGAGTGTTTTGATACGAAAAGTAATACTGCTGAACAATTTTCAATTCTTCTTCTTAATTCTTCTCTAAAATCGTTACCCGTTTCACAACTATCGTCATACCAAAGCCTATATTTATGGTCGTATAAAATATCTAAAATGTGATATACCGTAGCGCAATCTCTGTGCGAATAACTTACGAATAAATATGGTTCTTCACCCGTATACGCTTCAAATTTTGTTTTTACGTCGTCAAACTCTTCAGTACCAGCGTCTTTATCGTATACGATTAAGTTAGGTTTTGCTATATCTTTAATAATTCTTGTCGTACATTGTTTAGCATCTCTTCTTGAAAAACAAAATACGTTATCGTTAGACATTTTCTTTATTTCTTCAATATAGCCTAAAAGTTCAATTTTTCTCGTAGTTGCAAGCGTGAACGCTTCCGCTATCAACTTTTGATAATCTTTCGTGCCGATATTGATTGCATAATATCTAAAAATAGAAAAATCTTCGTGCCTATCGATAATCATTTTTCTTTCTTTATGAGAATCTTCGTCAACAAACGACTCGGCACTATTGAAAATTATTGCGCCTTTACAATTAACGTTCGTTATAGCCTTAGAAAATCTTAATTCCCAATTTTCTTCTCTATTTTCAACGTCCATATACCAAAGGTGTACGTTGTTTTCTTTTAAAATTTCTAAATCTTCTTTAATTAAGTTATAGTCTTCTTTACAAAAACTAACGACCATAAACTTGCCTATATTATCAAAATTTTCACTCATAAAAATTTCTCCTATAAATAGTTATTTATACTATACTTAAATTATTATATTACACTTAATTGTTTTTGTCAATGTTTTAAATTTTAAAAAATGCTCAAAATTATCAATAAAAACGCCTTGTTTATAGCAAATTCTTAAAAATCGCTTATAAAACAAGGCTATTTTCTATTTGTTTTTATTTTTTAATTTTTGCAACACTTCTTCAAAACATTTAGGAAGTGGTGCGTAAAAAGTTACTTTTTCGTTAGTTCTTGGATGTGTAAACGACAATTCTTTTGCGTGCAACAACTGCCCGTTTAAATTAAATTTATTACTTTTATACCCGTAAACTAAATCGCCGACAATCGGGTGATTTAAGTGTTTTGCATGCACCCTTATTTGATGTGTTCTACCCGTTTGCAAATTAAACTCGCAATAAGTATAATTTGTAAACCTTTCTAAAACCTTAAAATGCGTTACCGCTAACCTACCGCTATTTGATACCGCCATCATAGTTCTATTTTTAGTTGAACGGTCGATATAAGTTTCAATAACCCCTTCGTCTTGCTTTAACACTCCTTCTAATAGGGCAACGTATTTTCTTTTACAAGTTTTTTCAGCAATTTGCTTTTGCAACTCTACGTGCGTAAAATCGTTTTTTGCAACGACAAGTAGCCCCGAAGTGTTTTTATCTATTCTATGAACAATCCCCGGGCGTAACACTCCGTTTATACCACTTAAACTATCTAAATGATACAAAAGCGCATTAACTAAGGTATGTTCTTTAACTCCGTTACCAGCGTGAACGGTTAAACCTTGCGGTTTGTTTATAACTGCTAAATCTTCATCTTGATAAACTATATCAATATCAATATCGATAGGCGATAAACCCGTTTCTTTAAGTTCGCCTTCATCTATAAAAACAACGTCGCCACTTTTTAATAAATCACGGGGTTTTAACACCTTGCCGTTTAACGTTGCTTTTTCATCGTCTAAAAGTTTTTTTACTTTTGAACGAGTATACGATAGACGTTTGCTAAGATATATATCAGCCCTAATAACGTCTAAACTCTCAACGATAATTTTCTTTTCCATAATTATTTTTTGCTCTTTTTAAAAATTGCCTCTTCATCTAAAAATAATAGATAAATTACAAGCATAATAACCCCTACGACTAACGCAATATCAGCCACGTTAAATATAGCAGTGAAAATTTTTGTATTATATAATACAAAAATAAAATCACGAACGTATGAAAAGGCTATTCTATCAACTAAATTTCCAACAGCGCCACCCACCATTAAAGAAAGTGCTATAAGTAACCATTTTGACAATTTTTTCTTTTTTATAATACTGTAAATTACAAAACCTATAATTATGAATAAAACTATAAAAGTAAGTACTATAAACATAGGCATTGCCCACTTTTTATCACCTAAAAAACTAAACGCCGAACCCGTATTAGTAGTGTATACGAACTTAACGAGTTCAGGAATAATTACGGTATTTATATGTGCTTGCGCCACTAAATATTTACTAACCAAATCAACAGCCAAAACACCAAACACAACTATTAAACACACAATATATATCATTAGTCGGTAACCCCTAGTTCGCTTAAAATATCTTTTAAATCAAGTTTTCCTTTAGGATTTAAAACGTCGTCAAGTTTAAACCCGTTTACGCCCTCGCCGTATAATGACGCTTGCTTATCGTCACCGTTATCTATGAGTTTGTAAATTTCACGAATTTTATCTATACTCGTATATTTAGGAGTTTCTTTTTCATCTAAAATATCTTTAATAATTCTTATAGTAGCATCGACTTTTCTCGTTTTATCACAAGGATTTTCTTTAACGACTTGCCCTACGTATTTATTAAAGCGACCTATAAACATTTTGAGTAAAGAAATTTCCGCTTTGTACTTTTCTTCAACTTGGAAAGTTGAAGTTTGTTTGTTATCTTTAATTTCCATTTATTAACCCTTTCTAATCTCTTCAAGCATAGAGTTTTTAAGATTTAACAATTTATCAGATAAATCGACCTTATAAATATGCGGTTTATCAAGTCTTAAATACTCATCCCAAAAAGATTGCATTTCTTGTTTTGCGTAATTAGAAATTTCTTTAAGAGTTGGCATTTCATAGCAAAGTTTACCACCGTCTACTATTTTTATAGTCAACTCTCTAATTTCGTAATTTGTGAAAGTAATTTTCTTCCAAGTTTCAAGCGGGTGCGTTATCGTTAAAGGTTTAGAAGTATCAATTTCTTCGTCATAAAGCATAATTAAATCGGCTTCCGCCTTTTTAGTAACGCCGTCATAAATTCTAATAACCTTTTTAAAACCAGGATTAGTTATCTTTGCGCTTGTTTCAGAAACTTTAATTTTAGGTATAATTTCGCCGTTTTTACCAACTACGCCCGCCATTTTATAAACTCCGCCGAGCGCCGGCATATCCGCACTCGTTATAAGTTTTGTGCCTATACCCCAAGATTTAATTTGAGCGCCTTGTAGTTTTAACGATTGAATAAGTTTTTCATCTAAATCGCCACTTGCACAAATAACCGTATCGGGATATCCCGCTTCGTCTAATATTTTGCGTGCTTTTTTAGTTAAATACGCTAAATCGCCACTATCAATTCTAATACCTAACGGCTTTTTACCTATGCTTTTAAGATAATCAAAAACCTTAATTGCATTAGGAATACCACTCTTTAAAGTATCGTAAGTGTCAACCAATAATAACGTTGCGTCTGGATATGCCTTTGCATAAGCCATAAACGCTTCTAATTCGGTATCAAAACTCATTACCCAACTGTGTGCGTGAGTTCCCGCAACGGGAATATTGAACATTTTACCCGCCAAAACGTTACTCGTTGAATTACAACCGCCTATAATAGACGCCCTTGAACCGTAAATTCCTGCATCTGGACCTTGCGCCCTTCTTAAGCCGAATTCCATAACGTTATCGCCGTTTGCCGAATAACATATTTTTGCCGCTTTCGACGCTATAAGCGTTTGGTGATTTATAATATTTAATATCGCCGTTTCAATTAGTTGCGCTTCCATAATAGGCGCTTTAACCGTTAAAATAGGCTCGCCGGGGAATACCATTGTTCCTTCTTTTACGGAATAAATATCGCCTGTAAAACGCAAGTTTTTTAACACAGTTAAAAACTTATCGTTAAAAACGTTTAACGATTTTAAATAAGCAATATCTTCATCGGTAAATTTTAAGTTTAAAACGTAATCAATCGCTTGTTCAAGACCCGCTGCAAGCGAATACGTTATAAGTTCGTTTTGTCTAAAAAACACGTCGAAAATTACTACTTGATTTTGCATATCTTCGTTAAGATAGCCGTTCATCATAGTAAGTTCATAAAGGTCGGTAAGTAGTGTTAAATTTCGTTTATCCATAATTAGTCCTTAAAAGATTTTATCGTAGGGGCTGGATTTTCTTCCAAATCAGCCTTTTCTTCCGCTTTTTTTTGTTTAAGTTCTTCAAGATAAGGTGTGTAACCTTCTTTTTCATCAGTTTTTTCAACAACTAACTTAGGTGCTTTTATTAATAACGCTAAAACTAATACAAGGGCGAGCATACCAAGCCCAACAACTAAAATAATAGCCCAATCTACTTTTAAAGCAACGAGTAATAAAACTGTACCTAATATAGTTAAAATACCACCTACTGCCGTTTCGTAACCGCCTTTAACTACTAAACCAAATAGTAAAACGTATACGCCTATACCCAAACTAAGTATAACGAAAATGAGTAAAAATGCAGAAATATCAGTTTTTAATACGCCTGAAATTTTTAAAATACCCATAACGCACGCACAAATAATCACTAACGCTATAACGCATAATGAAATTATAATAGAGTTTTTATTGATTTTATTTTTCATAATTACACTCCTTAACATAAAATATTATTTTATTGTTAACATTATTATAGCATTATAAATTTAATTTAACAAGACTTTTTTACTAAAAGTTAAATTTTAGACTTATTTTTACACAAAAATAAAACACCAAATAGAAAACTCTACGTACAAAGTTTATATAGTGAGATATACTTTAACACAAAAACATAGCCGACTACATTTCGCAAAAAAAGCAAAATATAGTCGACTTTCTTATTAACAAAATATTTTTTAGTTATATTTTTAGCCTATTGGCTAAAAGTTATATTGTTTACGCAATAAACAGTTTAGCCGAGCGAAGCGAACGCCAACTGCACAAGCAGTTATATTTTGGCTATGCCAAAGTTATATAAATAAATCATTAACTCGCCATAAGGCGAATATAACTGCCGTAAGCAATATCACTTGTCGTAAGACAAATTTCACAAATCCGTTCACGGTTTTATTTAGTTGCCAAATCCCTAAAAGGAATTTTGCTTGGTGCTAAATTTATTCTACTTTCTTTTCAAAACCTAAACTAATTAAAAGTGCATCGTCAACCTTAATCATTAAAGCGGGCGACAACTCACCTATTTTATCTTTCAGTCTACACTTATCAATAGTTCTTATTTGTTCAAGTAAAACAACGGAATCTTTTTGAAGTCCAAAAGTTTCTTTATCAAGTTCAATATGCGTTGGTAGTTTTGCCTTGTTTATTTTACTTGTCACTGCGGCAGCAATTATCGTTGGACTATATTTATTACCTATATCGTTTTGTACTACTAAAACAGGCCTTATTCCACCTTGTTCACTACCTATCACAGGGCGAAGGTCAGCATAGTATAATTCTCCTCGTTTAATCATATTCACCTTTATGCCCTACTATCATTATATGTAGAAAATTTCATTATGGCATTTACTTAATAATTGACTTATCGTTATTTTTTTATACAATTTTTATTAAACTTGATAAAAATTTTGCATAATTTTGTTAATAATCGAATAAACAATTGCACTTTTTAATTTTTTATTGTATACTTAATAAAGTTAATTAAATAATTTTCTTGGAGGTTTTTATTATGCCACTTGTTACAACTAAAAAAATGTTTGAAGTCGCTTATAAAGAAGGTTTTGCCGTTGGCGCTTTCAACGTAAACAATATGGAAATTGTTCAAGGCATTACCGAGGCTTGCAAAGAAGCAAATGCTCCCGTAGTATTACAAGTATCAAAAGGCGCAAGGGCTTACGCTAATCATACTTATTTAGTTAAATTAGTTGAGGCTGCAGTTAAAGAGTGTCCTGACGTTCCTATTGCTCTTCACTTAGACCACGGTCCTGATTTTGAAACTTGCAAGGCTTGCATCGACGGCGGTTTTACTTCCGTTATGATAGACGGCTCTGCTCACTCTTTTGAAGACAATATTGCTCTTACTAAAAAAGTAGTTGAATACGCTCACGACCACGGCGTTGTGGTTGAAGGCGAACTTGGAACTTTAGCGGGTATTGAAGATGAAGTTTCACACGAAGTTGGTTCTTACACAAGACCAGAAGAAGTTGAAGAATTCGTTTCAAGAACGGGTGTTGATTCACTTGCTATTGCAATCGGCACTTCACACGGCGCATATAAATTTAAACCAGAACAATGTACGTTAAAAAATGGGATTTTAGTTCCACCTGCCCTCCGTTTCGATATTTTAAAAGAAGTTTCTAAACGCTTACCTGGTTTCCCTATCGTATTACACGGTTCATCTTCAGTTCCACAAGAATACGTAAAAATGGTAAACGAATTTGGCGGTCAAATGCCTAACGCAATAGGCGTTCCAGAAGACGAACTCCGTGAGGCTAGCAAACTTTCAGTTTGTAAAATTAATATCGACTCTGATATTAGACTTGCTATGACGGGCGTTATTAGAAAATTCTTCGTTGAAAACCCTACTAAGTTTGACCCTCGTGAATACCTTAAACCAGCAAGAAACGCAATTAAAGATATGGTAAAACATAAATTAGAAAACGTTTTAGGCTGTGCGGGTAAAGGCACGAAATGTCTTTAATAAATTAAAAACAAATTAAAAAATTAGCATTTATCTCGTTGATAAATGCTTTTTTATTATAAAATTATTTACTTATAGTAAATTTTGTTGTATAATAATTTTGACTTTTGTTTAAAGGGGGTATTTATGTATCCAAACGATTTATTGCCAAGCATTGAATTTTTAGACGTTCGACTTTACGGCGTTATGATTGCCTTAGGTTTACTCGCTTGCTTTTTCGTGCTTTTTTATTTTGGCAAGAAAAAAGGTTATAGCGAAAAATATTTAGACTTTATTTTTTATACCGCTATTGCGTCAATAGGTATAGGATTTTTATCTGCGTCAGTATTTCAAGCCTTTTATAATTACTTAGAAAATCCCGCAAAAGGCTTTAAACTTGGCTCAGGAATAACTTTTATAGGCGGTTTAATAGGCGGTGCCGGTACTTTTCTTATAATTTACGCTATATTTAGAAAAAAATTAGAATATAGTTTATTTGATTTTATTTCTTTTGCGCCTTGTTGTATACTTATTGCTCACGCATTTGGAAGAATAGGCTGTTTATTTGCAGGTTGCTGTCACGGTGAATTTTTGGGTACGGAATACGTGTTTGGTGGAATTAAAATGTTAGGTGGCGACGGCTGGGGATATTACGTTCCAACTCAACTTTACGAAGCGCTATTCTTATTTATCGTATTTGGAATAAGTTTGTATCTCGTAATTAAAAAAGACTTTAAGCACAACTTATCAATATACTTAATTTCATACGGTATATTTAGATTTATTATTGAAATATTTAGAGATGACGCAAGGGGTAAATTTATAGGCAACTTATCTCCTTCACAATTTTGGTCAATAGTAATGGTGGTTGTTGGCGTTGGTTTAATATTCTTAGTAAATTACCATTTCAAAAAACACGAAAGCACTTTAAAAATTAATGAAAATCCACCTATTGAAGAATAATTATAAAACAATAAAAACGCATTGAAATTTTTGTTTCAATGCGTTTTTTTATTATTTTTTTCGATTTTCTTGTTCTATTTTCGAGTACACACACCCGCAATAGTCTTGACGGTATAACGAGTATTTTTTAGAAAGTTCTATTGATTTTTTATAGCCGTTTTCCTTTTTAAAGTCGCTACACAAATATTTGGTTTGATATTTATTAGCCACGTCTATACCTATTTCGTTTAACCATTTACTATTTTTATACGGACTTATTGATAGAGTTGTAGTAAAATAATCAAAACCTAATTCTTTGCATTTTTTAGCAGTTTTTTCAAGTCTTAATTTATAACAATTATAACACCTTAAACTACCCTCGCCATCCTTCTCATAACCTTTTATCGCTGAGAAAAATTCATTACTATTATACTCTTCATCAATAATCGCTATTTTATCGCCGTATACCTTTTTTATAAAAGTTTTTTCTTCTTGCAACCTTAAAAGATACTCTTTTAAATCGGTAATATTAGGATTATAGTAATAAATTGTAATATCAAAAAAGTCTACCAACACTTGTAGACAAGCCGTTGAACAAGGTGCGCAACAACTATGTAATAAAAGTGTTGGTTTTTTATTTAAACTTGCTACTTCTTTGCAAGTTTTTTTAAATTCTAAATAATAATTAGTCATTTTTTAAAACTTTTTTATATCCGTTACTATATTTTACGCATTTAGAAACTCTTGATAAAGTTGCCGATGAAATATCGGCTTTTTTAATTACACTTTCATAAGTTTCGCCACTAAGTAATAACTTTGCCGACAATAAACGCTGAGCCATTTGCTCTATTTCTTTAAACGTGCATAAATCGTTTAAAAAGTCTTTTAAAGTGTTTTCATTAGTAATTTTTGCTAAAACTTTATAAAGTTCGTCAATATGAACACCTTCTATTCCCATTTTAACACCTTAATTATTATAACCCTTTAAAAAATGTTTAGTTAACTCGTTAGTAGGATTTTCAAATACTTGCTTAGGCGAACCTATTTCACAAACTTGACCGTTAGCCATAAACATAACTTTATCGCTAATATTTTTTGCAAAATCCATTTCGTGAGTAACTATTATCATTGTAATTTTTGACTTTTCTTTCAACTCGTTTATAACCTTTAAAACTTCGCCGGTAAGTTCTGGGTCTAACGCCGAGGTAGGCTCGTCAAAACATAAGATAGTCGGCTTTAACGCCATCGCTCTTGCAATTGCAACTCTTTGACATTGTCCGCCAGAAAGTTGACAAGGATAATAATCCATTTTATCACTAAGACCAACGCTATTTAAAAGGTCTATACCTATAACTTTATTTTGTTCTTTAATCTCTTTAAGCAACTTTTTTCTTTCAAAAAACTTGATTTTTTGCTTTTTTAATTGCCTTTCAGCCCTTGCATTAAGCGAAAGCGTTACGTTTTGCAATGCCGTGTACTGTGGAAATAAATTAAACGATTGAAAAACTAAACCAAAAATTAAAGAATCGTCTTCATTTTCATTTTTAGGAAATATTACTTTATTATCTACGATAATTTCTCCGTCGTTTGGTGTTTCTAAGTTATTCAAGCAACGAAGTAAAGTTGTTTTACCATTACCCGACGAGCCTATTATTGACAAAACCTCGCCCTTTTCAAGAGTAAAATCAACACCTTTAAGTACTTGTAAATCTCCAAAAAATTTAGTTAAATTTTTTACTTGTAAAAATGCCATAATTACTCCTTATAAAATGCGAGTTTTTTCTCTAATTTACTAAATATAATAGTCAATAACCCGTTAAATACAAGATAAAAAACAGCGCAGTATACGAGCGGAGTTAATATAACTAAACTATTAACTAAACTCTTTGCCGTTGCGAGTAAATCGAATACGCCTAACGTACTTGCTAACGCCGTATCTTTAACGAGCGTTATAATTTCATTACTACAAGGTGGTAACGCCCTTTTTACTAATTGTAACAAAATTACCTTGAAAAATATTTGACTTTTAGTCATTCCTAAAACTTGACCTGCTTCGTATTGCCCTTTAGATATACTGTCAATCGCTCCCCTAAATATTTCAGAAAAATAACAAGCGTAGTTAATGGTAAACGCTATTGCAACGAATATGAACATTAGCATATTTATTGAAACGTTTAACGCCATGGCTAAGTCTTTGTTATAAACCTTGAATATCATATTAGGTATAAAACTAATAAGTAAAATTTGTAACATTAGTGGCGAACCCCTAACAATCCAAACCAACGTTCTACAAATATAACTTATAGGTTTTATTTTTGAACGAGTTCCAAATGAAATTAATAATCCAAGCGGAATAGACAGCACAAGGGTTACGGCAAACAACCCTAAAGTTATGCCGAAACCCTCAAGCAATTTATTCATAATATATGTAAATTCTTTCATTAAATTTATCCTTATTATTAATCTGCTTTAACAACAACACCTTCACCAGCAGAACCGTCTTCAACGCCGATTATAGCGTCTGCCATAGCATCAATAGTTGCATATTTATCTTTATCTGCGATTTTAACTACTGATACTTGTTTGTTTTTAAGATATGGTACGCTAATACACATTTGCGCTTCTCTTTCTTCATTAATAGTCATAGCGTTCCAAATTAAATCGATTGTTCCGTTAGCAAGTAAAGTTTCTTTTTCGCTCCACTCAATAACTTTAAATTCAACTTCTATTTCGCTATCAAGATAAGCCATAACCTTTTTAGCAAGGTCAATATCAAAACCCGTAAGAGTTCCGTTATCTTCGTAAGCGATAGGTGCAAATACCGTATAACCGATAACAATCTTTTTAGCAGTTACTATTTTAGACCAACTATCGTCTGTGCTATTTGCAAGTGGATCTGTAGTTTCGGCTGTTATAGTTGCTATATTTGTAAAGCCGTAATCTTCTATAACTTCGCTATATGCATCACTTTCGATTAACGCCGTGTTGATTTTGCTAATTAACGCCTTATCGTCTTTTCTACCGGCAATGCCGTAAAACTCATCTTCCGCATTAAGATTATCTAATACTGCAATTGTATCCTTATAAATACCGTTTGAAGCATAATAGTTTGCCATAGTGCTATCTATAACGCAAACGTCAACCGTACCTTTATCTAATTGAGTTAAAGCGTCAAGTTGACTTTTATATTTAACTAATTCTTTACCAAAGTTAAGTTCAACGCCACAGCCTGTGAAAGCAAATAACGTTGCTACTGATAAAATACCTGCTAAAATTGTTTTTAAAAACTTGTTCATTTTTTAATACCTCTTTTAAAAAATTTTATTATTTTTACTTTAACTCTTTAACGTGCTAAAGTAATTATGGTCTTATTATACTTCATTACGCTAAAGTTGTAAAGCGTTTTTAACTACTTTTTCAAAATTTTTTTTATTTTTTATTATTTTAGTAATTTTTTAAAAAATCACGAATAAAAAAAATCTCTTGCAAACGGTTGCAAGAGATTAAATTTTAGTATATTTATATTATTCGGCAATTAAATCGAAAATATCGTCGATAGTTTGAGTAACGTTTTCAAAACTTAAACCTACAAGCATAAGGGCTTGCGTATATAAAACGTTACATAGTTTTTTAAATTCGTTACTAACTTTATCGAAACTTTTTAATTTTTCAAATAACTTATGAGTTAAGTTAATTTGTAAAACTTTATTTGCTTTAACGCTTTGCTCAACTTCTACGTTAGCGCTTAAAACTTTTTCCATTTCGAGCGACACTTCGCCTTCGCTAGACATACACACTGCGTGCTTATTAAGTTTTGTAGTACCTATAACTTTTATGACTTTATCGCCTAAAACTTCTTTTACGTTTTCTAAGACTTTTTTATCTTCTTCGCTAACGGCCTCACAAACTAAATCTTGACTTTCACTCGTTACGTTTTTAAAAGGCTTTTTATCATAATCTGCCATAAACTTTAAAGCGAACTCATCAACGTCTTCACTCATAAGTAAAACGTCAGCACCGTCTTGCATTACTTTTTCTACTTGTGGAAGCGTTTTTACACTTTGGGCAACTTTTCCGCTAACGTAGTAAATATTATCGCCCGCCATTTTTTCAACGTATTCTTTTAAAGTAATAAGTTTATCTTCTTTTAATGAGTAAAATAATAGTAAATCTTGTAAAATTTCTTTATTCATGCCCCAACTTGAATAAATACCGTATTTTAATTGTAAGCCAAATTGTTTAAAGAATTTTTCGTATTCTTCTCTATTGTTTTTTAATAGGTCTAAAAGTTCGTTTTTAACTTTCTTTTCAATAGACGAAGCAATGGCTTTAAGTTGACGTGTTTGTTGCACCGTTTCACGAGATATATTTAAAGTTACTTCACTATCAACTAAGCCTTTTACAAAACTGAAATAATCAGGAAGTAAATCTTTACATAAATCCATAATCATAACGCCGTTAGTATAGAGTTTTAAACCTTTTTCAAAGTTTTTAGAGTAATAATTATACGGCGCTTTACTTGGAATATATAAAAGCGCTTTAAAATCTACCGCACCTTCCATTGAAAAATGTATAGTTTTAATCGGGTCTTCACTATCGGCAAAATTGCTCTTATAAAAAATATCGTATTCTTCCTTCGTAATCTCACTTTTACTCTTTTTCCATAAAGGAGTCATAGAGTTTAAGGTTTCCTTTTCTTGATAACTCTCCCCTTCTTCGCCGTCTTTTTCACTTGCCTTATACTTAGTAACTTTCATATTGATAGGATATCTAATATAGTCAGAATACTTTTTAACTAAATTTTTGATAGTATATTCTTCTAAATAAGTATCGTAATTATCGTTTTCAGTGTTTTCCTTTATATATAAAGTAATAGTTGTACCAAAACCCTCTTTTTCGCAAGGAGTAATTTCATAACCCTCTGCCCCGCTTGAAGTCCACTTATTCGCACTTTCTTCGCCGTACGACTTAGACACTACTTCTACCTTACTTGCAACCATAAACGAAGAATAAAATCCTACGCCAAATTGACCTATTATATTTATATCTTGCTCTTTAAGTTTTTCATCATCCTTGAAATCTAACGAACCTGATTTTGCAATAGTTCCTAAATTGTTTTCAAGTTCTTTTTCGGTCATACCTATACCGTTATCGCTAATGGTTAAAGTTCTTTTTTCTTTGTCAATAGAAATTTCAATATAAAAATCATTTCTCGTTAAACCCGATAAATTATTAGTTAATCCTTTGTAATACAACTTATCAATGGCGTCTGAACAGTTAGATAATAACTCTCTTAAAAAAATTTCTTTGTTAGTATATATAGAGTTTATCATTAAGTCAAGCACCCTTTGTGATTCGGTTTTAAATTTTTTCATATTAACTCCTTTAAATAAATATTAGCACTCTCACGATAAGAGTGCTAATTAATTATACGCCTATTATTTTTAAAAATCAATAGTTTTTTACTATTTTTTTAAAATTTTATAAAAAATTAAAAGAAAACGCCTTTTATAAAAATTTCAATACCTATAATTGTTAAAATTATTCCGCCGATAAGTTTAGCCTTTTTGCCCAAACTATTTCCAAATTTTTTACCTATTATTAAAGATATAAAACAAAGAATAAAAGTTACTCCGCCTATTATAGAAACGCTTATAAGCATTTCAATTATAGAGTACGTAATCATAGTAATACCAACGCTTAAAGCGTCAATTGAAGTTGCAATGCCTTGAAGTAATATCGTCTTTAATTGCAAAGTTTCTAACTTAACCACTTCTATATTTTCTTTTTTTAAACCTTCTATAAGCATATTTACACCTATAAAACCAAGTAAAACAAGGGCAATATAAGGTACGAACTTACTTAAAAAATCAACGAATATGCTACCGGCAAAGTAGCCTATTAGTGGCATTAACGTTTGAAATACGCTATACGTTAAAGCAATAAAAAGCATTTTGCCTTTTTTCATTGACGGCATAGTTAAACCGTCAGTCATAGAAACGGCGCTTGCATCCATTGCAAGACCAACGCCTAATGAAAAACTTTGAAATATATAACTCATAGGGAAGATTATACTAATTTTACCACTTATTGTCAATAGGAATAAACTTAATAAGAGTTTATTATAGTAACAATTATTTTATTCCGTTACACTAACGGTTTTTAAAGAATATTTTAAATAACCTAAATTATCGTTAACTTTAGTATAACACTCGATAAGACGTTTTCTATCGCCATCTTGCGTAGCGTAGTAGCACTCGATATTGGCGCCTGTAAAAGTTCCGCTTAAAGCCACGGCAACTCTAACCGTTTGAACTGCCCTATCTTCATTGTTTATATTCGCATTACATTCAACTGAAACAGCCTTAGATTCATCACCTGTAATAGACGTAAAATATACGCTTCTTACCTTTTTAGATATAACGTCAAGGCTATTAAACGCAACGCTAAAATTTTCTTTTCCCGCAATATTATAGCCCCTTGGAGCAAATAAAATTACTTCATTATCAACGTAAGTGTTTTTCAAAACGTCTTTATAAACTTTTTCAGTTTCTATATCTAAAATATTCGACTCGTCTTTATTTTCAGTAAAAGTTACGGTGGCGTTTTTACCGCTGTAAGTTACGACGTATGAAAAATCAAGTTCAACAACCGCATATCCTTGATTAGTTTGTATCAAAGACGTAGATTTTACTGTTTTCTCACTATATAAAGGCTCTAACGAACTGCCTTTAAATACGCATTTCGTTTCTATTAAGTCATTAAAAGGATATTCTACGCCATTTTCAACTTTTTCAATATAACTGCCTATCATTTTAGTTACGGTAGTATATTTATAAGCCTCTACTCCGTTTTCTCTTACGCTTTCAACAGTTGCTTTATACGAACTATTTTCACTATCTATAACCATTTGAATATCAGCGTTTTCAACTTCGCTTGAATTGTACCTTGTATTCTTTGTTAGGTCAATTCTATATTCTAACTCTTCCTTATAATCGGCAATCCAACCCATAGGGTTTTTATGCCAATAATAACCGTCAATTTGTAAAATCGTTTCACCGCACCCTGTAAACGTTAATAAGGCGCAAAACGTTAAAATTAAAATAAGTATTTTCTTCATATTAACTCCACGTACGTTAATTATATAGGTTAAGTATATCACATTTATCAAAAAATGTAAAAACATTTGATAAACTTTTATATTTATTGTATAATATTTTTGTAAATATTTTTTATTTGTCACACATTTGGCATATTAAATGCTATACACTTTATTAAAATCAATTCAAAGGTATTTTTTTATGAAAATTATTTGTACTAAAAATATAACCGCATCAATAAATGAAGTTGGTAAACTCGTTAAAGGTTTAGGAACTTTTAATAGTCCTAAGTGTTATATTTTTGCTGAAGATAAAATAACGTTACAAACTGAACTCGAAGTTGCTAAAAGTTTAAACGGCGGGTTTTTTAATATTGAAATTCTTACCTTTAAAAGATATATCTCTTCTAAAAACATTAACAAAAATTTACTTTCTCAAGAAGCCTCTATTATGGCTATTAGAAAAATCTTATTAGAAAATAAAGATAATTTAGTATGCTTTAAAAATTTAGTTACAAAATCTACTTTATCTAAAACGCTTTACGAACTTATTTCTCAACTCGAAAGCGCTAAAATTGAAACTAACGATTTACTTAATCTATTAAATAATAGTCAATTAAACCCATCACAAACGTTAAAAAATAAAATATTAGATATATCATTAATTTATTCTAAATATAAAGAATATTTAAAGCAATCAAATTTATACGATAGTTACGATTATCTATCTACTATGCCCGCTTTAATAGATAGTGATGAAGATATTAAAAATTCTATCGTTATAGTAGTTGGTTTTTCAACCGTCACAAAGCAAAGAGCAGAAATTTTTAACGCTTTAATTAAAAACGCTAAAGATTACACGCAAGTAGTAGTTAGCGATAAGTCTGGCGAATTTTACACGAACGAAGTTTTAAACAACTTAATTTCCACTCACAATAACGCTATCGTAACTACGAGCGACTATGATTTAAACGTAGAAGCGTCAACGATTTTAAAATATTTGTTTAATAAAAGCGTTTATAAAAAGGACTACTCTCCTACTAAAACTGAAAACGTTAGCGTATATTGTCACAATTCAACGTACGCCGAAGTGGAATTTTTAGCGCAAAGCATAACTAAAAAAATTAGAAACGACAATTTAAGATATAACGATATTGCCGTTGCCGTTGGCAATTTAAACAATTATAGTGAGATTATTAAAAGAACTTTTTTAGAATATAATATTCCTTTTTATATTGACGAAACTAAACTTTTAATCGAACACCCTATAATGACTTTGATATTAGACTACGTAGAACTTTGCAGAAAAAATTTATCAACAGACAGCGTAAAATCGTTTGTTTCAAACACTCTTTTTAATATTGATAAAAAAATTAGTGACGGTTTTTGCAATTATATCGACAAATACGCCGTTACAAGAAATTCTATAAAAGAGCCTTTTATTTATCAAGAAAACGACGTTGAAGTTTATGAAAATATTCGTAAAACGGTAATAAAATGTTATAATGCGTTAAAAAATTCCACACTTGTAAGCGAATACGTTTCAAGCATTAAGTATATGCTAAGCGAAGTAAACGCAACTTATAATTTAGAAACTATAAACAATACGTTAAAGCAAAATAATGAAGACTTTTTATGCGACTTCAATGAAAAAATTATCGATAAGTTAGACGGCGTTTTAACTGAAATTACAACTATTTTACAAGATATGCCTACTAATATAACCGACTTTAAAAATATTTTAATTTCAGGCACTGAGGCTTGTAAAATTAGTAGTATTCCGCTATACGTTGATTGCGTATACGTAGGCGAATGCAAAGATATAAAACTTAAAAGTCCTGAAATTTTATACGCCATAGGAATTTTAGGCGATATTCCTTTTACTAAAAGCGATACTGCAATTTTATCAGATAAAGACCTTATTTTATTAGACGAATATAAAGTTGCAATCGAACCAAAAATTAAAGTTGTAAATAAAAGAGAAAAAGAAAACGTTTGCACTAGTTTAATTTCTTTTAAAAAACAACTTATAGTTTCGTATCCGCTACTTTCTAACGACGGTGCGATTAACACGAAAAGTGACGTAATTAAATATCTTTTAAAAATATTCGATTTAAACGAAAAAACTCAATCGTTAGATAAACTTAAAACTATTTATACGGAAAATTACGGCGAGTATATTGAAAGTTTAGTAGTTAATCCACGTTTAGCAATATCGTTAAGCGCAAAAATAAAAAACGATTATTTAAAAGGCTCTACTTTGGCACGTAAAACGATAAGTGCAATTTATAACGCCTTTAATAAATGTAATTTAACTAATGAAATTGAGTTTTTAGATAGTTTATATTCAATAAAAAACGAAAACTACGTTAAAAGTGAAAGTTCTTCTTTATGCTTGGCGGGTGATGAGATTTCAGCAACGACGTTAGAAGGATATTTTTCTTGTCCGTTTTCTAACTTTATTAAAAATTCCCTTAGACTTCACGAAAAAGAAGAAGGCGAATTAAAGCCAAATGAAATAGGCACTCTACTTCACTTTATTTTAGAAAAATACGTTGAAAGAATTGACGAAGTTACCGATAAACAGTCGTCGCAAAAACTTTGTGACGAATTATCAAGCGAAGCCGTTTCTTTACCCGAATATAGTAGATACACGCAAAAATCAAAATATTCGTATCTTTTTGAACTACTCAAAAAAGAAGCAAGGCGTGTTACTTACGAAGTTTATTTAGCATATACTAAATCTTCTTTTAAACCTTACTTATTAGAGGCTTCTTTTGGCGAACGTCAAAGTATAAAAGGTATTCCGCTACACGCTAAGGGTGGCGAATACAAAGTAAAAGGAAAAGTTGATAGAGTTGATATTTTTGATAACAAAATTAGAATTATCGACTATAAAACGGGTGAAATTTCTTCTTCTATTGAAAATTTCTACACAGGCAAAAAACTTCAACTTTACTTATATATGAACGCCTTTATAAATAACGACTTAAAGCCTGCCGGTGCATATTACTTCCCTATCAAAGACACGTTTAGCGATAAGGAAGACGCTTCTTATACAATGAAAGGAAGAACGATAGATTCCGCTGAAATTCTATCGGCAACCGATAGCGATTTATCTATAAACGGCAAAAGTAAAATTATAAGCGTAGCCACTAAAAAAGACGGCTCGTTATACAGTAGTAGCGAAACTCTTTCCGAACAAGATTTTAATAGTTTCTTAAAATACGCTATTAAAATTTCGGAAAAAGGAATAGACGAAATTAATTCGGGCTTTATAAGCCCTACCCCATATAAAGACGCTTGCAAATATTGCAAGTTTGGCGGTTTATGTGGTTTTTGCGAAAATGAAGGCTCTAATTATAGAAAAGTAACTAACAGCACTCAATCAACGATAATTAGTGCCGTAATTTCTTGTAACGATAAAACGGAGGGCGAAAATGAGTAAAACTTATGATAATTTAACTGAAAAACAAAGAAACGCCGTTTTAATCGACGATAAAAACGCTTTAATTTCCGCTTCCGCAGGCTCTGGTAAAACTTTCGTAGTAATTGAACGTATTACAAGGTTGATTATAGAAAAAAAGGCTGATTTATCTCAAATTTTAGCCGTTACCTTTACTAAACTCGCCGCAAACGAAATGAAAGAAAAATTAAAAACTTCTTTGTTACAAGAAATAAACAACGGTCGTGAAGATTTAAAAGATGCTTACGACGACGTTTTTGATGCCGATATTTCAACAATTCACGCATTTTGCTCAAAACTATTAAAAAAATATTTTTATTTAGTTGATATTGATTATTCTTTTGAAGTTATTGAAGAAAGCAAAAAGAAAAAACTTTTAGCCGAGGCGATTGACACTACTCTAAACGACTATTATGAAAAAGGTGATAATAATTTTTTAAAAGTCGTTTCATACTTATCTACGCATAGAAACGACACTACTTTGAGAGAAATTTTAACTTCTATCATTATTTATTTAGAAAGTCAATTAAAACAAGATATATTTGACGTTTCTATTTTAACTCATAAAAACGCCCCTACTATAATCCACGATTATTTTTTAAGTAAAGTTCAAAATGCGGGCGTATATTTTGCAAATGCTTTTATGCCTTTCGTTGATATTTTTAAAACTAATAAAAGTAAGTCAACGCTTGTAAATAATTTAATAACAATGTCTTTACAATTAGAAAGTTGTAAAGACTTATACAGTTTAATTGAAAAATTAAATATAAGTTTTTCTATTCCTAAAAAAAGCGAGGAATTTAGCGATTATATTGACGATTTTTCTTACTTTGCAACCGCTTTTAAAGATTATATTAAATTTTTAAGCGAAATATTTAGTACGAGTAGAAAAGATACTATTAAAATTCTTCAAGATAATATCGTTATAATTGAAGTTTTACAAAAATTAACAAGCGATATAACTACGCTTTATTCTAATTTAAAAAGGGAAGAAAATTTACTTGACTTTTCAGATTTAGAAAAATACACCTATGCCCTTTTACAAAACGAAGAAGTTTTACAAACGATAAAAAATCAATATAAATATATTTTTATTGATGAATATCAAGACGTTAACGCCGTTCAAGAAGCAATCATTACTAAGTTAAGTAACGATAACGAGTTTATGGTTGGCGACAGCAAGCAAAGTATTTATGCGTTTAGAGGGTGTAATCCTGAATTTTTTATTTCTAAATACAAAAACTTTTCACAAGACGATAATGACAATATTGCACTTCCGCTTGACTATAATTTTAGGTGTGCCCCTAATATTATAAAAGGCGTAAATAACGTATTTTCAAGGGTGTTTACTGAAAACTTTGGTGGATTTAATTATAAAGAATCGCCTATGCTATATAAAGGTTTGTACCAAGGTCACGAAGGCAGTTGTACTCTACATATTTACAACAAGCCAACAAAGGAAAAAACAACTCCTAACGGCATATATTCGGTTATTGAAGATTATGAAGTTGAAAAAGACAAAGAGTATTCTTATCAAGAAATATTAGTTGCTAATTTAATAACTGATGCGCTCAATTCCACTTACTACGATATTAAAGAAAGTAACGAAAAAGATAGAGTTAAAAAAATCAAACTTAAAGATATTTGTATTTTATATAGATATTCTAACAGTAAACTTATACGTACTTTAACCAACTTAGGAATTCCTGTAACTTGTGAAACAAAAATAAACATTATAGAATACCCTGAAATTAAGGTAATGGTGGAATTAGTTAAGGCGCTTAACGGCTTAAATAACGATATTTCTCTTACTACCGTAATGAATAAAATTTACAATTTTTCATTAGATGAATTAGCGTATATTCGTAAAAGTGAAGGAAGGACACCTTCTTTTTACGAGTGTGTTTTAAATTTTAGTAAAAAAGACGGCGATTTAAATAAAAAAGTTGATAACTTTTTACAAGAGTTTTCTAACGTTAGATTACTTGCCGAATATAAAACCGCTGAGGAAATTTTATATAAAATTATAAATGAAAGTGGCTATTTATATAGGCTTTACGCTTCAAATTTCGGCGAACATAAAGTAAAAAGAGTTAAGCGTTTTATTAGCGAGGCTTCTAAAAATAAAAAAATGTCTATTAAACAATTTGGTTTTTATTTAGTAGACAGTTTAAAGGATATAAATTCTTCTCAAACGGATGGTGAAGACGCTGTAAATATAATGACTATTCACGCATCTAAAGGTTTAGAATTTCCTTACGTTATATTATTTAATAATAGTGCGAAATTTGATGAAAGAGATATTCGTGGCAAGATTATTAAAAATAAAGAATACGGAATTTCTACAAAACATTATGATGAAGAAAAAATGATGGAAACGGACACCCCTTTAACTCGTTTTTTCAAACATATTTATAGATATAATACCGCCATTGAAGAAGCCCGCATTTTATACGTTGCTATGACACGGGCTAAATACAAACTTGATATTATTTGTGAAAACGATAAATTAGGAAATATTAAAAACGATTTTTCTATTAGGCTTCCTAAATCACTTAGTGAATTTATTTGTCTATCTGATATGGACTATATTATTTACGATGATATTGAGTTAAAAAATATTGAAACTTCTACAATCGTTGCGGGTAAAACCGAAGAAGATAATTTATCTAAAATTATAACTAAAAACTTTAACTACAACTACCCTTACGAAGCATCAACTACTATACCATTAAAACAATCCGTTTCGGATATAAACGAGAGTAACGACGAATATTACGAAGTAACTTCACTTTTTGGTCAATCTAACAGCGAACTTGGTACTTGCTATCATAGATTTTTACAACTTATTGATTTTTATTCTTACAAAAAAGGCGAAAAAGAAAAGTTTTTAAAAAATAATTTAATGACCTTAGAACAATTACAATTAATAGATGAAGATAAAATTGAAAGCATACTTAAAATGCCTATTTTTGAAACGATTAAAGATTATAAACTGTATAAAGAAGAAAAATTTTGCTACTTTGCTAAAAGTGATTTATTAGGTTATAATTTAAAAAATGAAAACGTTTTAATTCAAGGTATAATAGATTTACTTGCCGTTAAAAACGATACTTGCATTTTAATTGACTATAAACTTTCAACGATTAAAAACGACGAAGATTTAATAGCGCACTACAAAACTCAACTTACTCTATATAAAGACGCTATTGAAAAATGCTTAAATTTAAAAGTTACTAACGTTTATTTAGTAAATATATTGCAAGAAAAGTGCATTGAAATTTTATAATATCATATCAAGAGTTAGTTTTACTAACTCTTGTTTTTTATAGGGCTATATTTTTTCGTTTAATAATTAAAATAATTGTCAATAATCAATTTATGAAAAAATTTTTTATTAGTTTTATAAATGGTTTTATTAAGGTTTTAGGCGGAAAATACTCTTACCTATTTTTAATTTCTATAACATTTTCAATAATTTTAGTGTTTTTAATACAATTTATAGTAAGTTGCGTTTATAAAAAAGTGCAAAAATACTCTTATTTTAAATTTTCAGTTTTTACTTCATTACTATCTTTAATTACGAGTTTATGTGAATTTTATACGTCTAAAAAAGTTTTTGTAGATTTATATACTGCAATAATTTTCACACTTTTTAACTTAATAATTTCTTATTCGTTTTATTTGATATTAAACGCAATAAATAAATTTAATTTATTTAGAACAACTCGAAAAAACGTTATTGTAAACGATATTGAAGAAAAACTACCTATTAGCCCTACTACTAAAAAGGCTATTTTAAAATTAAACGCAAAGGAAGATTTAGAAAACTCTATTAAAGACAATTATTTTTCAGGCTATTTAAACGTTGAATACGTAAAACAACTGATAAACTCGCTAAAAGAAAAACCTATATCTCAAATAGATTTATCTACTCTTACTCAATTTGAAATTTATTTAATGAATTTTTGTATTCGCCAACCAAATAACACCGAAAGACAAAAACTCAGCGAATATCTTTCGTTTTTAATTAAAAAATTAGCAGAATATAAAATTTGTAGTTAGGCAATTTTAATCGCCTAACTTTTTTTGCTCGTTTATATGAGCAAAAAGTCAATTTTTATGCTCATTTGCTTGCTAATTATACTAAAATATGCTATCATATTAAAGTATTTTTAATGGTGGCAAAATGTTACAAGAAATTTTAAAGAATAAAAGTATAAAATGTAAGTGTGGTAAAACTCACACCTTAGATATAGAAAATATTTTTATAGAAAAAGATGCTGAAAGGCACTTAACAAATTTAGTTAAGCCTTACAAAAACGTTTTATTATTATCTAATCAAATAACTTTTGATTTGTGCAAAGATAGCGTTTTAAAATATTTAAAAGGCTTTGAAGTTAAGCAACTTATATTTAGTGAAAATTACGTAATAGCAAATGAAGAAACGGTAAATACCATTTATGAAAACTTAGATGGTATTGACTTAATAATCGGTATAGGCTCAGGCGTTATTCAAGACCTTGCTAAATATACGAGTTTTAAAAAAGGTATCGATTATTTTATTATAGCAACCGCCCCTTCAATGGACGGGTACGCTTCTATCGTTTCGGTAATGTTTTTTAACGGGCATAAAACTTCTATTCCTACGCATTTGCCAAAGGCAATACTAGGAAACGTTGAAATATTAAAAAACGCCCCACTTCCAGCAATTCAAGCGGGCTTTGGCGATATTATAGGCAAATATTCTTCTCTTAACGACTGGAAACTTGCTTCGCTTCTTTACAACGAGTATTTTTGCGATTATATTTATGAGTTAGTACAATCGGCGTTAAATAAAGTGGTTGAAAATGCTGAAAAAATATATCAAAAGCAAGATGAAGGCATTGCGATTTTAATGCAAGCCTTAATTTTAGTTGGTATTGCTATGAGTTTTGCCGGCAATTCAAGACCAGCCTCTGGCTCGGAACATCATATATCTCACTTTTTTGAAGTTACGGGCATTCTTCACAATAAAAAATATTTACCTCACGGTAAAAACGTTGCTTATGCAAGTATGCTCACCGCAAAAATAAGGCAAAAATTATTAAAAGTTGATTTTTCAACTATTACCCCTATCGTTTTAGACCATAATGAATATTTAGAAAAAATGCAATTATTGTACAAACAAAGTAGCGAAGAATACACTGCTCTACAAGAAAATGCGGGAAGATTTAAAGAAGATAGAATTTCTTTATATAGAAAAAATCAAAAAGAAATTAAAGAAATTTTAACTAAAATGCCTACTTATGAAGAAGTTCGCACCATTTTAAGTAAGTGCGGTTTAGATTTTAAAGAATTTACTTCTACTTATAGCAAAGAATTAATTTTATACTCTTTAAAATATTCTAAATATCTAAAAGATAGATTTTCGGTATTGTGGCTATATAACGATTTATTAAACACTCCTACCATATCTAATCAATTACTTTAATATAACGTCAACGTTTTATATAGCGTTGACTTTATTTTTTATTAGATATATAATAAACGTATACTTTTCGAGGTGTTTATGAAAAAAATAGAAAGTTTTTTAATCAATCACTTAAACTTATATAAAGGGCTATATTTATCAAGAAAAGATTGTAAAGATAACGTTGTTATCTCTACTTTTGATTTAAGAATGACAGCGCCTAATCACGAACCGCCTATTGATACGAGCGCGCTTCACACTATCGAGCATTTATTTGCGACCTTTCTTCGCTCGTCTTCTAAGTCTAACGATATCGTCTATTTTGGACCTATGGGTTGCAGAACGGGGTGCTATTTAGTTATGTTTGGCGATTTATTACCAAATGACGTGTACGATTTAGTTTTATCTTGCTGTGACTTCGTTTTAAACTTTGAAGGCGAAATTCCAGGCGCTAAAAAAGAAGAATGCGGTAATTATTTAGAACAAAATTTATTTTTAGCAAAATATTATATTGCTAAATACAAAGAAGAACTTATAACTTATAAAAGATTTACCTACTCTAAATAAGTAAATATTTGCAAAAATTTTAAATTTATAGTATTATCTAATTATGGAAAAAACAAATATAACTTGTATTCATTGTGGACACACTTATTTAGAAGATATAACCTTAAATACCACTACTTGCGAAAAGTGTGGAAAAGATTTTGAAGTTGCTAAGGGGTCTAAATATTATAAAAGTTTACAAAAAATACAAAAAGAAGAAAATAAAATAGCATTAGGCGAAGCCTATAAGCAAGTTGATTTACTTATTGACGAGTGCGAATTTTATCTTGACAAAGAACAATTTGCCGAGGCGGAAACCACTTTAAATAAGGCGTTAGAATTAACTACTACCGACCGCCGTATTTACGTATTATTTATATACGCTAAAACTAAAAATTTTACCGATTATCAAGACAAAAGTCACTATGAATATCTAAAAAAAGCGATAGAATTATCTAATAGTAAAGAAAAGGAAGAACTTCGTAAAATTTATAGCAACTTTTACAAAAAATCTTCAATGAGTGAAGAAGAACTTGAAGACTACAATCTTCAATTGTCAACCGTTAAAAAAAGTAAAGTTGAAAACCTTTTAAAAGACGGTATACCTAAACACTTTAAAAACGAAAAAACTATAAAGTTAAGCAAAATACTTCTTCCTATTTTTATAGTTTTATCAATTGTTGCTTTTTCATTATATTTTATATTTGATAAAGATTTTATTTTTTATATTGCCGGCGTACTATTCGTAATAACGTTTTTATTTGTAATGACGATTATATCTACTAAACCTAAGGTGAATTTATTTAATGCCGTTTTAGATTTTTACGATAGTTTTGAAAAGTTTGATATTTCGGCAAAAAATAAAATAGAAATATTAAACCAACTTGAAATTATTGCCGTTTCTTTTACAAACGGCGAAACGGAATTTAGAATGTCTAATAACGTTTCTATTTTAGTGCAAATACTATTAGATTGCGATAATAAAGAAATTGATAAATTTATTCTTTCACATAAAGCGTTTGGTCAATTCGTTTAAATTAAATAAGCGGTTTTGAACTTAATTCAAAACCGCCTTTTTTTATTAAAAACACAACTTAAATATTTCTTTTATCTCTTTATCCCCTAACGGAATATAACTTTTAATTGTTCTCGTTCCGTTATAAGTACATAAATTTACCAAATCGTCAATTTTACTTATAGGTATATTAAAATCACTAAGTTTAGTAGGCATACCTATATTTATAAAAAATTCTTGCATTTTTTCAATGCCTTTTAAAACTGTTAATTCATCATCACGCTCCCTAACCTCGAAAACGTTTCTAAAAAACGTGGCAAATCTCTCTACGTTATATTTGTAAATATATTTAATAAAAGCGGGATATAGTACTGCTAAACCTGCACCGTGAGTAACTTCATCATAAAGCCCGCTAACAGCATGCTCTAATTGATGCACGGCTAAATAGTTTTCTCTACCGCAACCCGTCAATCCGTTATGCGCTAAACTTGAAGCCCACATCAAAGTGGCTCTTGCTTCATAATCTTTTAAATTTTTTGCAAGTTGATTACCCGCAACTATTATAGATTTTAAAATACCTTCACTTATTCTGTCCGTTAAATAAGTAGGCTCAACGTTAGTAAAATATCTTTCAATAGTGTGAGTCATCATATCAACTATACCCGATGCCGTTTGATAAGGACTAACGGTGTACGTTAATTCAGGATTTAATATAGCAAATTTACATCTATTAAACTCGGTACTTATGCCCTTTTTCATATTTAACTCGCTATTTGTTAAAACAGCCGAATTACTCATTTCGCTACCCGCCGCCGATATAGTTAATACACAGCCAACGGGAAGTGCGTCATCTACTACGCTTTTACACATATGAAAATCCCAAATATCCGTGTCCGTTTTAGCGCCTATCGCAGTACACTTACAACTATCTATTACACTACCGCCTCCAACTGCTAAAATCATTTGAACGTTAGTTTTTTTTGCAATTTCTACCGCTTTTCTTACAAAAGACACCTTAGGATTAGGCTCAACTCCGCTCATTTCTACAACTTCAATATTATGTTCTTTTAAAGACGCCATTATATCATCATATAAGCCACTTTTTTTAATACTACCTTTCCCATATTGTAGCATTATTTTATTATAACCAAACTCACTAATAATTTCGCCAATTTTTTTATGCGTATCTTTTCCAAAATATACTTTTGTAGGCGTATGGTATACAAAATTTAACATATAAAACCCCTTAGAAAATTTAATCTCACTTTAAACTTTTAACTTAAAAATTAAAACGCTAAAAATAAATTTATTTATTATATTTATTATATAATTACTTTATATTTTTTGCAAGTAAAAATAAAAAACGAAAAGAATAAATTTCTTTTCGTTTTTTAACTATTCAATTTCTTTTAAGGCTACGATTCCGCACATTAACTCAGAATATGAAAAACTTGTTTTTCCATTAAAATCTTCAAGTGGCGTAATCGTAAATAAAGCAGGATAAATATTAGTTACTTTTCCTTTAAAAGTAGTAAATTTATTTCTTCCTAAATTAACCCTTACTTCAACTTCTTTCTCAAAATAATTTTTTATAATCTCTTTTGTATTTTTTAAACTACCATTACTTTTTATCATATGTAAATTATAGCCAAATACAAAAAATTTTATTCTTAATTATTAAAAATCATCATCATCGTCGTCGTCATCTTCTTCATCGTCTTCGTCGTCGTCTAAAAAGTCGTCTTCATCAATAGGCGGAATATCAAAATCCATATCGTCGTAATCTTTTTTAGAGGTTGGCTCGTTAGTATAACCATCTATTTCATCATCTTCTTCCTCTTCAAGTTCTTCTTCGGCAATTTGAGAAAGTGAAATTAACTCTTCGTCACCCTCGTCACCCTTCTTAGACATTTCGTCTTTCTCATCTTCGTCAAGATATTGACGCCAAGTTTCATCATCTTCACTTGTTCCGTCTAATAAATCAGTTTCATCTTTTTTGAATTCAGCGTTTTCACTACATTCACTGCACATTTGTTCATCTTCGGTAATATAATTAACTCTACATATAGGGCATAAGATTTTTTCGGCGATATCGTCACCCGTTGCTGAAAACATTAGTTGTGGACCTAATTTAAGTTCAGCCTTACAAACGTCACAATAACCTTGCCCCTCAAGAATATAATTTAACTCACATCTTGGACATAAAGTGTATTTTGCCATATAGTTCTCCTTTAATTAAAAGTACTGCTTGATTATTATAATCACTACTTAGCAATTTGTAAACACTTTTTATTGAAAATTTTAAATTTTTTATAGAAAATACACTTTTTTTTAATTTTTTTACGTATTTTTACTATTTTTAACAACAAAAAAATTTCGCTTTAAAGTTTTTACACCTTAAAGCGAAGTGATTTTTTTAAACTATTTTTTTAATTTTCCACCAGCAATACCGCCATAATCGTAGAACAAGAACTCACCTATTGCCGTTGAATTAACGTATAAAACGTCACCTTTAAATGCAAAATTAACAAACATATTACCAAGCGGAATATCTACTACGTAAACCCTTAAAAGTAATTGTTTTTCGCCAACCCACTCTATTGCTCCAAAACAATCTAATTCCCTATTTGCAGGAACGCCCGCTTGTTTATCGTAGTAATCTGTTTCAGGAAACGTACCTTTTACTAAATTACCCATACCGCATTTAATAGTTTTTACACCTCTTGCATTTTCAAACGTAAACGTAGAATTATCGCCGTTAATATCAAACTTAACCCATTTCCAACCCATTGTGTTTTCTTTTAATTCAAAAACTTTACCGTTAATTTTAGGCTCGTATTTTGAATACGTTTTACCATACGTAGGTGGATTTAAATTTTTAAGTTTTTCTTGTAAAAGTTTATAATCTTTACCTTCTTTTTTAACTCTACCTATTTTATCGTAAACTAAAAACTTAACCATATTGTATAAACGGCTATCAGCAATATCGTTTGGAGCGCAAGTATCTGCTTGGCAAGCAAACATAAAGTTTTTCTTTTTAAAACAAAAACATTCTTGCGAACCCATACCACATAATGCATAACCGTCAGGCGTAATCCAGGTAAAGTAACCATAACCTTCTCCCATAATCGGCGAATAGTTATTTGCTTTTACGCTTGGGTGCATAGGTGAAGTCATTTTATCCATATAAGACTTGCTTATATATTGTTTGCCGTTTATTTTACCTTTATTAAGCACAAACTCGCCAAACTTAGCGTAATCACGAAGAGTGCAAACGACACCGCTACCGCCCCAGCAATAGCCTTCTTTGCCCTTTACGCACCATATGTCTTTTGCCATACCAAGTTCATCAAATAAAGGACGTAAAACGTCAATAAAAGTTTTACCCGTAGCACCTTCTACTACTGCACCGAGCAAGTTAGCACCAGCACCGTATTCAAAATATATTCCGTTAGGTCTTGGAATTATTGCGTTGTTTAAATACATTTCCGCCCATTTAAAACGATCTCTTGGTGGAACGGTATTTCCACGCATACACGTGCTCATTGTAAGACAGTCTTCAATAGTAATATCTTTAATTTCTTTTGGAACGTCAGTATAAACGTAAGGCTTTAAATAATTGATGATTTTTGTCTTTAAAGTAAATACGCTTTGATCAATTAACATACCTATTGCAACGGCTAAAAACGTTTTTGTAGAAGAATACAAACGGTGTTTAAAATTTTCATCAAAATTTTTAAAATATCCCTCTGCTACGATATTGCCGTTTCTTACCATTATAAACGAGTGTAAATTTATTTTATTATACTCAACGGCTCTTATGAATTCTAAAATATCTTTAGAATTTATGCCTTCTGATTCGGGTGATACATATTTTAAATCTTTAATCATAAATTTTCTCCTTAAATTACTTATTTAGCAATCTATTTAATTTTAGCACTGAAAAAAATCATAGTCAATAGTAATACCAAAAAAAATAACTTTTTTTTATAAAAGTTGGCAAGATAAAATAGTTGAAATATTGCAAGGCTTTTGATATAATACTATTGTTAGTAATAGGGGTGTCGCCAAGCGGTAAGGCCATGGACTCTGACTCCATTATTCGGGGGTTCAAACCCCTCCGCCCCTGCCATAAAAGTCGTATCACTTTGATGCGACTTTTTTTATCCATTGCGAAAGCAATGGCATATCATCGCGCTTTAGCGTGTATATCATCGCCGTAGGCGTATATCATCAACCTAAGGTTGTATTTCTTTCGCAATGATGATATACAATGCTTTGCATTGATGATATACCGCAACAAGTTGCGGATGATATACAAGGCTTTGCCTTGATTTATTTGCGAAAGTGTGGTATAATTGACTCATCGATAAATAAGAATTTGTATAAAGAAAGCTGTATGGTACAATGTGACGGATAGTGTCGTAACTTTTTGCGGTGGCGATGTTATAATGAACTCACAAAAGCAAGGAGGTTACATTATGACTTTTGGTGAAAAATTAAAAAAGCTGCGAAATGACAATCAGCTTACTCAAGACGAGTTGGCTGAAAAGATCTATGTCACAAGAACAGCTATCTCAAAGTGGGAAACTGACAAAGGATATCCAAGTATAGATAGCTTAAAACAACTCTCTAATCTTTTTCATATCAGTATAGACGAGTTAATATCCGATACCGATATCGAGAATAAGCGACTGCTTGATGAAGCGCAAAGTCGCAAATTTTATTGGTTCGCTATTGCTTGTCTTGCAGTAGCAACGGTCAGCGCAGTAATCAACTATTTCACAAAGATACCATATCTCAACATTATCAGTTTTTCGGGAGTGATTGGATACATCGTGTTAGGTTTGCTTTCCAAGCCAAAATACAAGAGGATAGCTGCGAGGAAAATGGTGCTGCCGTATGTGCTTTCTCGGTTAGTGATACTTGCAGTTATCATTGCGGTTATAGCTTACGCATTTATTGAAACATAAACAAATTCCAATTTATCGAGCAGTTAATAGAGTAAAATCACACACCCTTTTACTGCTCTTACGCAAAAAAGTCGTATCACTTTGATGCGACTTTTCTTATCCAAACCGCAGGTTTGGAATATCACCACCGAACGAAGTGTGGTGGATATCATCTCGCCTTTGGCGAGTATATCATTGTAATATAGGGTGCATTTCTTTTTTTTCTACTAAATTCGCCTTAAAATACTAAAATTGCAAAATTGACTATTTAAAGTTTTTATGCTATAATAAAACAAATGAAAGAAAAGGATATTTAATTAATGATACAAAAATCAAAGCGTGGCAATTTTAACGATTTTATTCACTTTTTATTTATGACACTTTTGTCAGGAGCAATGATGGGTATCTGCGCCACGTCTTCTTTAACGGCAAACGCGTTAAGTCAAGACGGTCGCATTATAGGTTCTCTACTGTTTTCACTCGGCATGTTCGTAATACTTGCCTTTGAAATGAAACTTTTTACAGGTCTTATTCCAAAAATTCCTCACATATGCCCTAAATCTTATTGGCAACTTCCCGTTTGTTTGATTGGCAATTTTATAGGTGTTTACATAGTATATTTACTTGTTAGCCAAACGGTTATTGCTAATAACGTTATACCTACCGGCACTGCTTTAATAAGCAGTAAACTCGCTCTTGATAATTGGGCTATTTCAGCCGTTTCTTCGGGAATTTTATGTGGAATTTTAATTACGTTGTCCGTTTTAAGCGTTGACCACTCTCATAAGAAAGGGTTGAGTGCAAACGTAGGCGTAATGTTTCCTATTATAGTTTTCGTATTTTGTGGTTTCGACCACTCAATTGCAAATATGTTTTATTTTTACTGCCTAGGCGAATTGACGTGGCAAGTAGTAGGTTATATATCACTTACTATACTCGGCAATTTAATAGGTGGAATAATTCTTCCTCTCGTATTAAAAATGCGTGATAACGACCCCGTTTAATAAAGGCGAATTACTTTTATAAAAATCTCAATACAAGCAAAAAATCTCGTTTTTTAACGAGATTTTTTATTTATTAACAACAAATTATTCATCTTCTTCTACGCTAAATACTTGTTCGCTCTCAATTACTACGTTCTTTTTACCTAAACAAAGTTTTACTAAAATAGAGTCCTCGCCTATTTTGGTAATTTTATTAAAATCAATTTCAATATCGTCACAAAATAGCGACCCGAACTTTTTGCCGGAAACTACTATTTTTAATATTTGACCACACTTAGCATCAATTATTAAATCGCTAATTTTACCTAAATTTTTACCGTCAGTAACGTTAACTACGTCTTTCTTTTTTAATTCTTTATAAGTATAAATCACGTTTTTTACCTTATAAAGATATATGCTTAGATTTTAAAAATTATAACTATACTTCTATTAAAATTTTCTTTTTTAAAAAAGGGTGGGTAAACTCTAATTTAGATGCGCAAAGATAATAACTTTCCCCCTCAACTTTTTCGCCGTATAAACTATCGGCGTATAAAGGGTGAGAAATACTTGCTAAATGCACTCTTATTTGATGCGTTCTACCCGTATGAAGTATAACTTCAAGTTTGGTTAGGTTATTATCAAGTTTTTCTTTAACTACACACTCCGTTTTAGCGTACTTTCCATCAAGCGAACATATTCTTTTAATGCTATTTTCACTTTGCCGTTTAATAGGCTTTTCAATAAAAAAGTGTTTTTCTTTAAAATTGCCAACGACAATTGCCGTGTACGTTTTTTTAATTTCACCCCTTTTATTACACTCGCCTAAAAAACTTGCACTTATCATATCTTTTGCTATTAAAAGTATTCCTTGAGTGTCTTTATCTAATCTATTTACCGCTCTAAAAACAAAACTATTAGGTAAAAAATATCCGCACACCATACTATCTATTGAAGGTGTTTGGTTGTATTTAGACGTATGAGTTAAAACGCTTTTTTCCTTATAAACAGCAAGCATATAATCATCTTCATACAAAATTTTTATAGGTGTTTTTATAGGTAAAACGTACTTGTTATTTTTATCAATAGGAAACGTTATTCTAACTATATCTCCACTTTTTAAAGTATTATTGATATTAGTTAATAATGTATTATTAACGCTTATACCACCCACTTTAACTTTTTGTATAATTTCTTTTGAAATTCCGTTTTCTAATAAAAAGTTATACGCGCTATAATTATTAAATTTTTCGCTAACGCTAAATGAATATTCCTTCATACTAAAAATTATAACAAAAGTAAAATTAAATTGCAATAAAAATAGTTGCCAACAACTGTTAGCAACTATTAAAATTATACACTTTTTATAAAATATTAAATTAAGAAATTTTATTTTTTAACAATTTTAAGGCGTTTTTTTCTATACGACTTACTTGCGCTTGAGATAAACCTATACTACTTGATATTTCCGTTTGTGTTTTTCCTTCATAATATCGCATATAAATAATCTTCTTTTCTCTATCGTTAAGTTTATCTAACGCTGTTTTAAGAGCGAAATTTTCCGTCCATTTATCATCGTTTTCACTTCCGTCCTCAATTCTATCCATTAGTAGAAGTTCTTCGCCCTCTTTATTATATACGGGCTCGTATAACGAAACGGTGTCACTAATAGCGTCAAGAGCATAAACCACTTCACTTTCGGCAATATTTAATTTTTCAGCAATTAACGAACTTGTAACTTTATCTTCTTGCTTTTCAAGTTCACTTCTTGTTTTTAATACGTTATACGCAGTATCTCGTATCGACCTTGACACTCTAATTCCGCTATTTCCTCTCAAAACTCTTTTTACTTCGCCAAGAATTAAAGGAACGGCGTAAGTTGAAAACATAACACCATATTTTAAGTCGAAATTATCGGTTGCTTTAATTAAACCGACACAGCCCGCTTGGAACATATCGTCATAACTCACTTTACTATTAGAAAATCTTTTTATTATTGACAATACGAGCCTTACGTTAGATATTATAAATTTGTTTTTTGCGTTTTCATCACCATTTTTTATTTGATTTAATAATAATAAACTTTCTTCTTGTGTTAATTTCGGTAAACTTGAAGTGTCAACACCACAAATAATTACTTTATTCATATAACCCCCTATGTACTAAAATTTAGGGTTATATAAAGTATTTCTAATTAAAAAATTTTTATACTTTTTTTGTTTTAAAATTATTTTTAACTATTGATAATTATGACTTTTCTAATTATAAAAATCAAATTTAATTAAAAATTAAAAAACCAAAAAACCACGATTTTATCGTGGTTT
>JAZSNM010000047.1:0-10597 GCA_045536405.1 Christensenellaceae bacterium | reverse complement strand
AGCCTACTATTTTAGAACTTAAAAACAGAAAAAACCCCGCATAGCAACGTCTTGCTATGCGGGGTAAATTTGATTATGATTTTACTTACTAAATATATTTAATTATATTTTCTACACTCAAACCGTTAAGTTTAAGTTGACTTTCGACTGATGCGTGTTCTATAAACTTATCTAAAATACCAAAACATTTAATATCGACTTTTTTACCTACGCTTGCATAGTAATTTAATACTTGGCTTGAAAAACCACCCGATAAAACGTTTTCTTCTAACGTTATAAGTTTATAATTACTATATTTATCAAGCATTTCTCTATCAAGCGGTTTAATAGTTCTTGCATTTATTATCGTTATATCTTTTTTTATTGCCTCTTTTACTTTTAGCGCCAAGTTTAACATTCTATTGCCTACCGCTAAAATGCAAACGTTTCCTCCCATAGAAATCTCTTCCCATTTTAGAATATCGTTTTGCTCTTTTTCAGCCGTGATATTTTTTGTTTTACCGTTATTATATCGAATTGCTACGGGTGCGTTCAAGTTTAAAGCAAAATCTATCGCTTTTTCAAATTCTACAACGTCTTTCGGCGATAATATCGTTAAATTTGGCATTGAAGATAAATAAGATATATCAAAAACACCTTGATGTGTTTTTCCGTCACTACCTACTACGCCCGACCTATCTATACAAAATACCACCGGCAAATTTTGAAGGCAAATATCGTGCAAAATTTGGTCGTAAGCCCTTTGCAAAAAAGTTGAATACATAAACACGATAGGTTTGCTTCCCGATATTGCTAACCCGCCCGATAAAGTTACTGCGTACTCTTCACTAATGCCCGTATCTATAACGCTACTTGGATATTTTTTATAAAATTCAGTTAATCCAACGCCGTCAAGCATTGCGGAAGTTATTGCTATTAAATTTTTATGCTTTTCTACTTGCTTTTCTAAAACACTACTTACACTATTAGAAAAATCATTGATTGACGGTGCTAAATTTTTACCTACTCCGTGGTATAACGATGCATTATTTTCGGCATCTGTATACCCCTTTCCTTTACAAGTTTTTACGTGAAGTAAAGTTGGATGTTCGCTTTCTTTTATCTTTTTTAATAGTTTTATTAAAGATTTTAAATTGTGCCCGTCAAAAATTCCTACGTATTTTAAATAAAAAGAATCAAAAATCGTATAAGAAGAAAAACTACGCTTTATAAATTTTTTAATGCCTTTTAACCATTTACCTAAAAAACTTTTACCTATCGTTCTTGCTAAAAAATCATTGAAATTATTATAAGTTTTAGTCGTAGTTAAGTTAGAAATAAATTTATATCCGCCGTTATTGTTTTTTCTAATAGACATTCCGTTATCGTTTAATAAAACGATAAATTTATTCGGTTTCGTATCACTTGAAAATATTGCTTCTAAATTTTCACCGTTAAAAAATGAAGCGTCACCTACTACGTTTACTACGTAATAATCTTCATTTTGCCTATCTCTTGAATAAGCATAGCCTAATCCCGCTGAAATTGAAGTGCCTGCGTGACCCACCGAAAAAGCGTCGTACTCGCTTTCTTTACTGTCTGGAAAGCCACTTAAACCGTCTTCACTTCTTATCGTGTTAAATTTATTTAGTCTTCCCGATAAAATTTTATGGCAATACGATTGATGCCCAACGTCAAAAATTAATTTATCGGTTGGAAAATCAAAAACGTAATAAAGCGCAACGGTTAACTCTACTACTCCTAAATTCGATGACAAATGTCCGCCGTTATTTTCTACGGTTGATATTATTTCTTTTCGAATTTCTTCGCAAAGTACGGTTAACTCTTTTATATTAAATTGTTTTAATGGTTTTTCATTTAAAATATCTTGTAACGACATAATTATACGTATTTTTGAACAATTTCTCTAATTTTAGGCATTTTTTTATCAATATCTTTACATAAAGCAATTTGACAACGAGCCCTTACTAAATTATGCTCTTCGTGTTTGATTTTAAAATATGTATCTCCATTTAAATAATCAAGCAAAAATCTTGATGCAAGTTCTAAAGTCATTGAATAAATACTATCAGGTAGCGTTTCTAACTCCTTTGAAGTTAACGAATTTTTAAGATATACTAAGTAACCTTTTGTAAAAGCGTTAAATTTTTCAAGGTCAAACTTAACTTTTGTTAAATCTTCTTCATCTTCCATTGTCGTACAGCATATCGACCTTGCTCCATCGCCAAAATCATAACCGCATAAACCTGGCATTATTGTATCTAAGTCAATTACCGCTAATGGCTTTAAAGTCTTTTTTGAAAAAACTACGTTGTTACATTTAGTATCGTTATGAGTTACCCTTAAAGGTAATTCCCCTTTATTTAATAGGTCTACTAAGATAGACGCTTTATCTTTATTTGTTAAAATGTAATCAACTTCACTTGAACAATGCGAACGCCTTTCATCAAACGAATACGTTGCCCCTTTTAATAAATCGTCAATTCTCTTACGGGTATTATGAAAGTCTGGAATTGATACGTATAACCTTGAAGCATCGTATCCGTCTAACATATATTGAAATTGACCAAACGCTAAACCCGCTTGCTCAATAACGTTTAAATCGTCAGTAGCATCAAAACATATACAATCTAAAAATTGCCTTGAACGCCAAAAATCGCCGTTATCGTCTATAACGTATGGCTCGCCGTTTTTACATCTATTAAAATATAATGACGCTAAATCGTTAGAACATGCGTGTTCACGAATATAATCAGTAACCTCAATTATATTTTTCATTACTGAAACGGGGTCTTTAAACACGTTTTTATTTATACGTTGCAATAAATACTCGTTTATTTTATTTCCGCATTTACAATAAACGTGATAAGTTGTATTTATATTACCACCTTTTAAAATTTGATATTTATATAAGTCTCCATCAAGTTGCAGTTTTTCACATATTGCCTTGATATTCATACTAATAATTATCTCCTTTTATAATAATAATATTATTATACTAAATTTTTACAATTAAATCAATAGTTATTATAATTTATTTAAGTTTTACGATTGTTTTTTATAAAAAAATACAGCACAAGATATCTTGTGCTGTAAATTATATTTTTAAATTTTTAATTATTCTTCAATCTTCTTTTTAGAAATAATCTTCTTAAAGTCGCTTGAGAAGAAGAAACCAATTAGCATTACTACTGCAAATATTATAAGATAGAAAAGTACAGGGAACGAGAATTTACCCTCTGCTTGTGCGTTTAAGAAAGGTGTTACACCGTGACTCCAAACAGCAACGAACACTAAGAATAAACAAGCAACTATTGACGCAATAGGAAGAATAAATCTCTTAAATACGCCTAAATCTTTTTCTTTAACTATCCACATAATAATCATTGGAATATAAAGTGCGTAAATAGTAATAATAGGAAGTTCAGAAGAGTCAAAATTAAATAAACCAAACCAAAGCCCATCAGCAAGATTAGCACCGTAGAAGTAAGTTAACCAAATACCACAAACAAGTAAACCAAATATTGAAGAGTTTGTAGGCATATTTGTTTCATTATCTACTTGTGAGAACATTTTAGGCATAGGACCTTCGTTACGAACTGCAATTGAGTACAAACCTCTTGTACAACCAACCATTAAACCATTAAGCGTACCTAAACATGAAATAACGATAAACACACTTAAAATTGTACCGCCAACCGTTCCAAATATATTATGGAAAGATTTTGTTGCGCCGTCTTGTACTAAAACGTCAACCGATGCACCGCCAGCAACAGCAATATTATATAAAACGTAAATAACAACAACTATTAACGCACCAAACACTAAAGCAAGTGGTAAGTTCCTTTTAGCGTTTTTAATTTCACTATTTATTGACGTTGCAATAATCCAACCTTCGTAAGCAAACGCAGTTGCACATACACCAGCAAACAAAGCACTACCGCCTGCCGACTTTGATGAAGTACCATCAATAATAAATTCACCAACAACGTTATTTGTTAAAGTTCCGTTTATTAAACCAGCCACAACACCAACAACACCCATTAAAATTAATGGAATAAGTTTAATAACTGTTGTAGATACTTGGAAATAACCGGCGATTTTTGGTGATAGCGAGTTAATTACGTATGACATAATTAAGAAAAAGCCCGCTAATATCATAACTTGTGACGACACAAGCGACCAACCGAATAATTCGCCAAAATATCTTGCTGATACCCATGCTAAAACCGAAGTCATTGCAGGATAATAAATTGTTGTACAAAACCAGCCTATGTAGTAAGCATATTTTTTACCACAAGTTTCTTCAGCATAGTCAACTACTCCGTTAACTTTTGAATACTTTGTAGCCATAACTGCGAATTGCGCTGAACATATAATCATTACAACGCCACCGATTACCCAAGCAAGTACGCTTATAGGTAAGTTTCCGCTTGTTGCTTTTAGTATGTTTTGCGCTTTAAAGAAAATACCAGAGCCAATAACAATACCGACAACCATACAAATAGCGGTTATTAAACCGTATTTTTTGGTAAGTTTTGATTCTTCCATAACAAACCTCCATTTTTACATTTCAAATGTAATTGTAATCTATAAGAAGTTAAATCTTTTGAAATCAAGATAATAACTTCTTTTATTTTAATTTATTATAACATATATTTTTTTAAAATGACAAATATTTATATGTTTTTTATATATAAAAACTTAATTTTTTTAAGTTTAAATAAAATAATATAAACTCTACTTATCTATTTTTAAAAAAACAATGCTTGTATAATTATACTTAATAAGTGAAACGTTTAAATTTAAATACATATAAAAATATGCAAAGAGTTTTCTTCGCATATTTTTTGCATTTATTATTTTGCATATTCGACGCTACGAGATTCCCTTATAACGTTAACTTTAATTTGACCTGGATATTCAAGAGAAGTTTCAATCTTCTTTGCTATATCTTTTGCTAAGAACATTGCTTGAGTATCGTCAATTTGTTCAGGTTTTACTATAACACGCACTTCTCTACCCGCTTGTATAGCATACGCCTTTTCAACGCCTTTGAAACTCATAGCAATATCTTCAAGTTGCTCTAATCTCTTAACGTAACTTGATTCTATTTCACGCCTTGCACCTGGTCTTACACCCGAAATAGCGTCAGCCGCTTGAACTAATACAGCCTCGATACATCTTGGCTCTACGTCTCCATGGTGAGATTCTATACAGTTTATTACGTACTTATTCTCTTTATATTTTTTAGCAAGTTCAACACCTAAAGCAATATGCGTACCTTCGTTTTCAAAGTCTACCGCTTTACCTATATCGTGTAATAAACCGCCTCGTTTTGCTAAATTTACGTCAACCCCTAATTCTTGCGCTAATAAACTTGCAATATGGCTTACTTCTAAAGAGTGTTGTAATACGTTTTGACCGTAACTTGTTCTAAATTTTAATCTACCTAATAATTTAACAAGTTCAGGATGTACTCCAAATAAGCCCATTTCAAATACGGCGCCTTCGCCTGCTTCTTTTATTATAACGTCAAGTTCTTTTTTAACTTTATCAACCGTTTCTTCAATACGAGTTGGTTGTATTCTACCATCTTGTATTAATCTTTCAAGTGATAATCTTGCCACTTCCCTTCTAACAGGGTCAAAACCAGAAGCAACTACTATTTCAGGCGTATCGTCAATTATAAGCCTTATTCCCGTTGCATTTTCAAGCGCTGCGATATTTCTACCTTCTCTACCTATTAAACGAGCCTTCATATCGTCACTTGGAATTGATATTGACGTTACGGTTAATTCGTTACTTTGGTCTACCGCACAGCGTTGTATTGCTAAACTTATAATTTCTTTTGCTTTTTTATCAGCCTCGTCTTTCGCTTGTTGCTCCGCATTTCTTACGTAGCCGGCAACTTCACGCCTTGCCTCGTCTTTCACTTCTTCAATTATCATTGTTTTTGCTTCTTCCAAAGTCATTTGAGCAACTCTTTCAAGTTCTTCAATGAATAATTGATGTTGTGAATTTAATTTTTCAAGTAATTCATCAGCCTCAGCGTTTTTCTTTTCAAGTTCTTTTTCTTCTTGTAAAAGTTCTTCAGTTCTTTTGAGTAAATTGGCATCTTTCTTATTTAAAATTTCATCTTTTTGATTAAGCCTTTGCTCAATGCGTTGAAATTCTGCTTTCTTTTCTTTAGATTCTGCCTCAAACTCTCTTCTTAACTTTAATTCCTGCTCCTTAGCCTCAACTATAGCATCTTTTTTTAGTGCACGGCATTCTTCTTCTGCCTTGCTTATCATATCGGCAACGACTTTTTCAGTTGAGCCGATTTTCTTTTCTCTTACTTTTTTGTAAAATACATTACCTAAAAAAGCACCTAATATCAAACAAATAATACCTATACCGATAGGTAGAATTATATCAATAGTTAAACCTAATAGCAGGAAGGTATTTAAATAGTTCATACCAACCTCCTATAAATAAAATTACTAAAATGATTAAACAATAAAAACTTGTTTAATATGTATATATTGTATAATATTTTTACTAATATGTCAATATATAGTAATAAATAAATTCATTTTATTTTTATATTTTAAAAAAAGCGTTTAGATTTTTCAACCTAAACGCATAATTTTATTCAGTTTCTTGCTCGCCGTTTTTATCGCTAAAAACAACTTGCCTTATTTTTGCTTCAATTTCTTCTTTAAATGCTGGATTATCTTTAACGTAGTCTTTTGCCTTTTCTCTACCTTGTGCAAACTTTTCACCGTTATAACTAAACCAAGCGCCTGCTTTATCTAAAATACCGTACTCTACGCCCATATCTACTATACAACCTTCTTGAGATACGCCTTCGCCGTATATAATATCAAATTCAGCCGTTTTAAACGGTGGAGCAACTTTATTTTTAACGATTTTGGCTTTTGTTCTATTACCTATTAAACCATCGTTACCTTTTAAGGCGTCAGCCTTTCTAACGTCAATTCTAACGCTTGCATAGAATTTTAACGCTTTACCGCCTGGCGTTGTTTCTGGGTTACCAAACATTACTCCAACTTTTTCTCTTAATTGATTGATAAATATTACGCAAGTTTTACTCTTATTAGTTATACCCGTTAACTTCCTTAACGCTTGCGACATTAACCTTGCTTGTAAACCAACGTGAGAGTCACCCATTTCGCCTTCAATTTCAGCCTTTGGCGTTAAAGCGGCAACAGAGTCGATAACGATTATATCAACCGCTCCACTTCTTACTAAACTTTCAGTAATATCAAGGGCTTGTTCTCCCGTATCTGGTTGAGAAACGTATAAATCGTCAAGATTTACTCCTAATTTTTGAGCGTATGATGGGTCTAATGCGTGTTCAGCATCAATAAACGCAGCAATTCCGCCTTTCTTTTGAGTTTCAGCTATTACGTGAAGCGCTACCGTTGTTTTGCCTGAAGATTCAGGTCCGTAAATTTCAATAATTCTACCCCTTGGAACACCTCCAACACCGAGCGCACAATCAAGTGCTAAACAACCCGTAGGAATAACTTCAACTTCCATTTTAGTCGAGCCTTCGCCAAGTTTCATTATTGAGCCTTTACCATATTGTTTTTCTATTTGCGCTAATACTTGTTCTAATGCTTTTTGTTTTTCATCCATAATATTATACTCCCTTTGTTTTTATACTATATTAAAAAGTGGATTTCTTAATAGTTTTATTGCTAAAAATAACGCATTTTCAATGCCTTGTTCTACAATTTCTTGTCTACTACCCTTAAAATTAAATTTATTTGCAGTAACTCTCTTTTCACTACCCACCGCAACGTAACATAAACCAACCGGATAATTACTATCGTCGCTATTTGGACCGGCAATTCCCGTTGTGGCAATTACTATATCAACGTTTTTTTGCTTTAATAAACCGCAAGCCATTTCGTATGCTACTTGCCCGCTAACTGCGTTAAACTTAGATAGCGTTTCTTCTTTAACTTTTAATCTTTCTATTTTTGACTCGTTTGAATAACTAACTATACCTTCGTATAATACTTTACTCGCTCCGCTAACCGACGTTATACGCTTTGCTACTCCGCCACCCGTAAACGATTCGGCAACCGATATGAGTTTTTGCTGTATAGTTAAAATTTTTACAAGTTGCTCTTCTAACGTTATATCTTCTTCACTATATATAAAATTAGAAAAATTAGTTATAAAAGACTTATTTATTAAATCAAACTGAGTATCTAAAAAACCGTTGCTAAAAAATTCGACTTTTACGTCTTTCCCATTAACTTTAATATTATATTTTAATGCGTTTTCCTTTAAAAAATTTTCAATTTCTTTACTATCGGCATTATATAATTTATAAGTTAAAATCATTGTGCAAATACACCCTTATTTTTTATTAAGTAATAACAGCCTGAATATATTGTTAAAACTACTGAAATTATAAATAACGATACGCCTATAAAATGTACGACCACACCAAAAGTAAACGTTAATAAATCAAAAGAAATAAACAATACCGCAATTGCTATATCAGTTATAAAAGTTTTAATTTTGCCAACCTTTTCAGCGGCTAAAACTAAGCCTTTTTGTGACGCCATCATTCTAAGTACCGAAACTAACATTTCACGAGCAACTATAATTGATACGCCTATTCCGCCTACTAATTGATAAAATAAATTACCAAAGTATACGCTTGTATATATTGCAACTCCGCCACCTAAAATTTGGGGCTTTGTAAGTATTATTACTAATGACGTTAAAACTAAAATTTTATCGGCAATAGGGTCTAAAAATTTACCTAAATCAGTTACTAAATTACGCTTTCTTGCTATATTGCCGTCTAAAAAATCAGTAAAAGATGAAATTGCAAATATTATACCCGTTATTAGATAATTATATGGAATAAAAGTCATATAAAAAGTTGCGACCATTAAAGGTATAAGAAATATTCTTATTACCGTAAGTTTGTTTGGTAAATTCATTATTTTACCCTCCCGTATAAATCATAATTATCACATTTTTCAATTTGAACGATATAACGACTTCCTTGCTCAACTAAATCGTCACTTGTAAAATACACTTTACCATCAACGTCTGGCGCATTAAAATATGCTCTTCCTTGAAAACATTGTTTATCGTAGTCAATTCCGTCACAAATAATTTCTATTTCTTTACCTATAAACTTTTTCAAGAAATTTTTAGAAATTACACTTTGCACTTCGTATAGTTTTTTAACCCTTTCTTCCTTTAAGTTATCGTCAACTTGATTAGGAAGTTTGTAACTTGGCGTTCCATACTCACGAGAATATGCAAAAAATCCACAGTTAGTAAATTTAGCGTCTTTAACGAATTTAACTAAATTATTAAACGCCGTTTCATCTTCGCCTGGAAACCCCGCTATAAAGGTTGAACGTATTGCTATACTTGGAATTTCATTTCTTAATTTAAAAATAAGTGATAAATATTCACTACTACTACCCTTTCTATTCATAAGTTTTAATATTCTATCGTCTGCGTGTTGAAGTGGAATATCTATGTATTTAATAACTTTATCGTTATTTTTTATTTCTAAAATAAGTTCATCATCTATCATATCGGGATAACAATATAATAATCTTATTTTTGAAACGTTATTAAGTTTTGATAATTCTTTAATCAATAAAACTAAACTTTTTTTGCCATATAAATCAATACCATACCTCGTTATATCTTGCGCAACTAAAATAAGTTCGTCTAACTCGCCTAACTCACTCGCCTCTTCTACAAGCCTTTCTATACTCGTAGAAACGTACTTGCCCCTAATTGACGGAATTAAACAGTAAGTACATTTATTGTTGCATCCGTCTGCTATTTTAAGGTATGAATAATGACACACGGTTGTCAAAACTCTTTCTTTTTTGTAAAATTCTTTATTTTTTCCAACAAAATTTACCCTTTCGCCGTTGTAGGCTAAAAGTAAAGCGTCTATTAAAAGATCGTAATCGAAAATACCTAAAAATACGTCTACTTCAAAAAGGTCTTCAAAAATTTCATTAACGTACTTTTGAGATAAACAGCCCGTTAATACTATTTTTTCTAAAACGCCGTTTTGGCGATATTCGTTAATTTCTATTATCGTTGCAATACTTTCAGCCCTTGCACTTTCTAAAAACGCACAAGTGTTTATAATAATTACGTTTGCTTCACTTATATCGTTTGTAATTTCAGCGTTTTCGCCTACTATTGCTAATATCTTTTCAGCATCAACTCTATTTTTATCACAACCAAGCGTTATTAGTGAAATTCTTTTCTTAAGTAAATTATTTAAGTCCATTTTATTCTCCATAAATTTGAATATATTCTTCCATTGTAATATAAACCGTTCTTGGCTTACTTCCGTCAGCTGGAGAAATGTATCTTAATCTTTCCATTTGATCTATAATTCTTCCCGCACGAGAGAAACCAATTCCAAATCTTCTTTGAAGTTTGCTTATGCTTGCTTGTTTTGTTTCAATAACATATTTTAGCGCATCTGCCATTAAGCTATCTACTTCGTTATCGTCATATCCGTTCATAGAACTTTGACTTCCGCCGTCACTAGACTTATTAATTTCCCTTTCGGCTT
>JAZSNM010000056.1:0-59956 GCA_045536405.1 Christensenellaceae bacterium | reverse complement strand
CTATCGCTACGCCACTAATATAAACGAGTTTTATTCAAAAATATTATTTCTCTACACAAAAAAAACACAGCAAAACTGTTTTTTGCTGTGTTTTAATTTTATGTTAAGCCATAAGTTTTTCTAAATTACTTCTAATAGCCTTTAAAAACTCTTTTGAGTTTACGCCTCTAACGTTATCTAAACCCTCGCATAAACCAACTAAATCTTTAGTCATAATACCGCTACAAATCGTTTCAATTGAAGCCTTTTCTAAATTATTAGCAAATTTTACAAGGTCGTCTAAACCGTCGAGTTCGCCTCTCTTTTTTAACGCCCCAGACCAAGCGAAAATAGTAGCCATAGGGTTAGTAGACGTTTCTTCGCCTTTTAAATACTTATAATAATGTCTTGTTACCGTACCGTGAGCAGCCTCATACTCAAACTTACCGTCTGGCGAAACTAAAACCGAAGTCATCATAGCCAAACTACCAAACGCCGTAGAAACCATATCACTCATAACGTCACCGTCATAGTTTTTTAACGCCCAAACGAAACCGCCTTTACTTCTTATAACTCTTGCAACGGCATCGTCAATTAAAGTGTAGAAATAAGTTATGCCTGCTTTTTCAAATTTTTCTTTATATTCGCTATTATAAATCTCTTCAAATATAAGTTTAAAAGTTTGGTCGTATTTTTTAGAAATAGTGTCTTTCGTTGAAAACCATAAATCTTGCTTTGTATCAAGAGCAAAATTAAAACACGATTTTGCAAATGAAATTATTGAACTATCTTTATTATACTGACCTTGCAAAACTCCACCGCACTCAAAATCATAAATTTCTAATCTTTCTTGATTACCTAAATTATCAGTGAATACAAGTTCCGCTTTACCTTCTTTTTCTACTCTAATTTCGCTTGCTTTATAAACGTCCCCGTAAGCGTGTCTTGCAATAGTGATAGGCAATTCCCAAGTTTTTACAACGGGTTTTATAAAAGGAACGGTAATAGGCGTTCTAAAAACAGTACCGTCAAGCATAGCCCTAATAGTTCCGTTAGGACTTTTCCACATTTGCTTTAAATTGTACTCTTCTACCCTTTGTTTATTAGGCGTGATAGTAGCACATTTAACTGCTACGCCATACTTTTTAGTTGCTTCGCCCGCTAAAACGGTAACTTCGTCGTTAGTATTATCTCTATTTACTAAACCTAAATCGTAATACTCGCTTTTTAAATCTACGAAAGGTAAAATCAATTCATCTTTAATATTTTTCCATAAAATTCTAGTCATTTCGTCCCCGTCCATTTCAACAAGACAGGTTTTCATTTTAATTTTTTCCATAACACACCTTAATTATTATTTTTAGTATATGCAAGCAAACTGCCGGCTTTTAATATTGCTATTTGTCTTGACGTAAACTCGCCAGCCAACTTATAATCTTTACCGTTAGTTAGGTTTTTAAGGATAATTTCGCCCTTTTCTAAACCGCTAAAAACGTCTTCTAAAACAATTTTATCATTTTGACTAATTTCATCATAATCGTCAGCGTTTTTAAAAGTTAGTGGAATTATTCCCGCATTTATTAAGTTAGCAATATGTATTCTTGCAAAACTTTTAGCAATAACCGCTTTTACACCTAAATATAAAGGAACTAATGCCGCATGCTCTCTTGACGAGCCTTGACCGTAATTTATTCCGCCAACGATTACGCTTGACTTTAATTCTTTTGCCCTTTCCGAGAAAGTTTCATCACACACGGAGAAACAGAATTTTGATAAGAAAGGTATGTTTGAACGATAAGGAAGTATTTTTGCACCCGCTGGCATAATATGGTCGGTAGTAATATTATCGCCCACCTTTAACGCAACCGTTGAAGATATTTCATTTTCAAGCGGTTTAGTTTCAGGGAAAGGTTTAATATTTGGACCTCTTAACACTTCAGCGCTTTCACTTTCTTCTTCGCTTAAAGGCGCTAATACCGAACTATCGTCAATTTTAAAATAATCAGGCATAGTAATTGCTGGCATTTCGCCTAATTTTCTTGGGTCGGTAATTACGCCGAATAACGCACTTGCTACCGCAACTTCCGGCGATACGAGATAAACCTTACCGTCTTTCGTTCCACTTCTACCTAAGAAATTTCTATTAAACGTTCTTAAACTAACGCCCGCTGAAGACGGCGAGAAACCCATACCTATACAAGGACCGCAAGCACACTCTAAAATTCTTGCGCCCGAAGATATTATATCGTTTAAAGCACCGTTTTCAGTCAACATTGACAATACTTGCTTTGAGCCTGGCGATACCGATAAACTTACACTTTCATCAATTTTCTTACCCTTTAAAAGTCCTGCAACTTTAAGCATATCGAATAACGACGAGTTTGTGCACGAACCTATACATACTTGGTCTACTTTAACACCTTCTACTTCACTAACTTTACAAACGTTATCAGGGCTGTGCGGACAAGCAATCATAGGCTCTAACTTATCAAGGTCTATTTCTATAATTTTATCATAACAAGCGTCACTATCGCTGTAAAGTTCAACGTAATCTTCTTCTCGATTTTGACGTTTTAAAAAGTCGTAAGTAACTTCATCAGAAGGGAAAATAGAAGTCGTTGCGCCAAGTTCAGTACCCATATTAGTTATCGTTGCTCTTTCTGGAACAGACAAGTTTTTAATTCCTTCGCCACCCCATTCTATAATAGCGCCAACGCCACCTTTTACGGATAAAATTCTCAATATTTCAAGCGATATATCTTTTGCTGAAACAAAAGGTTGTAGTTTACCTTTTAAGTTTACCTTATACATTTTAGGCATTGTTATATAGTACGCGCCACCGCCCATAGCAATAGCAACGTCTAAACCGCCCGCACCAAACGAAAGCATACCTATACCGCCACCCGTTGGAGTGTGACTGTCCGAACCTATTAAAGTTTTACCCGGTTTTCCAAACCTTTCAAGGTGTACTTGGTGACAAATTCCGTTACCAGCCCTTGAAAAATATATTCCGTGCTTTTTTGCAACCGATTGAATATATCTATGATCGTCAGCATTTTCAAATCCGCATTGTAAGGTATTGTGGTCGATATACGCAACCGACTTTTCAGTTTTAACCCTTTTTATGCCCATTGTTTCAAATTCTAAATAAGCCATCGTGCCTGTTGCATCTTGCGTTAACGTTTGGTCTATTTTTAAAGATATTTCACTACCTCTTACCATTTCGCCACTTACTAAATGCGCTTTTATAATTTTTTCAGCAATTGTTAATCCCATAATTTCACCTTTTATTCTTCGTAGATAAATCTCTTACCTGCTATTTCTCTAACCATATCTAATAATTCGGTATCGGTCATTGCAGTTTGTCTACCCTTTTCGTATTCTTTATCAATTAAATTTTTCATTTCAACACATAAACTATCGTGCTTGCTTATTTGTTGTTCGCCTTTTAATGCAAATTTTTGGTTAATCCAATAAGCAATACCCGCTAAGCCTGAAGTGTTTGTTATCATAACGCCAACGGGTTTTTTGAGCAACTTTTCAGTGTTGAAAATATTATAAATTCTTTCGTTTTTATTTAAACCGTCGGCGTGAATGCCCGCCCTTGTAACGTTAAAGTATTCTCCCACGAAAGGCGTCATAACCGGAATATCGTAACCTAATTCTTTTTTATAGTATTCAGCAATATCAGTAATAACCGTAGTATCCATACCGTTTAACGTGCCTTTAAGCGAAGCGTATTGCATAACCATCGCTTCTAACGGAATATTACCCGTTCTTTCGCCAATTCCAAGCAATGAACAGTTAACCGCACTTGCACCGTAAAGCCAAGCAGTAGTTGCGTTTGCTACACCTAAATAGAAATCGTTATGACCGTGCCACTCAATCATTTCACTTGGCAAATCAGCGTAATATTGTAAGCCGTAAATAATTCCGGCAACTGAACGAGGAAGCGCCGCTTCCGAATAAGGAACGCCATAGCCCATAGTATCACACGCTCTAATTTTAACGGGAATACCTACTTCGTTTGATAATTTTTGAAGTTCGTTTACAAGCGGAAGTACAAAGCCATAGAAATCAGCCCTTGTGATATCTTCTAAATGACATCTTGGTCTAATACCAACTGAAAATGCATCTTTAACTATACCTAAATATTTGTCAAGCGCTTTCTTTCTATCTAATCCCATTTTATTGTAAATGTGATAGTCCGAACAACTAAGTAAAATACCCGTTTCTTTCACGTTTAAGTCTTTTACAAGTTTAAAATCTTCTTTACTTGCTCTAATCCAAGTAGTAATTTCAGGAAATTCTAAACCTAAATCTTGACACTCTTTAATAGCACGCTTATCCTTTTCACTATAAGCAAAAAATTCAGTTTGCCTAATGATACCTTTTTTACCGCCAAGTTTATGCATAAACTTATAAAGTTGAACCATTTGTTCAACGGTATACGGTGTGATGGCTTGTTGACCGTCTCTAAAAGTCGTATCCGTAATATAAATTTTTTCAGGCATAGATTTTGGCACTACTCTATGGTTAAACGAAACCTTTGGAACGTGATTATAATTAAATATATCCTCATACAAATTCGGTTTTTGAGGGTTATGAAGTTCATAATGATACGTTTCATTTTCAAGTAAGTTAGATTTTTTTGATATTTTTATCATAATTTCACCTATTTTTCAATTATTTACTTGATTATACCACATTTTTATGTTATAATCAAGCAAATATAATGTTATAATAGTTATAAATTTTATTTATAACACGTTTTTAAGGAATTTACTCAAAATGATAGAAAATAATTACGTTTATGAAGTTTATAAAGAACGCAGTTTTTCAGTAGCCGCAAAAAACCTATTTATATCACAACCCGCCCTATCGGCGTCAATCAAAAAAACCGAAGAAGAATTAGGAATAACAATATTTGACCGTTCAACTTCGCCAATTACCGTTACTCAAGAAGGAAAAATATATATTGAAGGTATTGAAAAAATTAAAAGAATTAAAGAAGAAACAAAGACGAAACTTTCAGATATAGGCAAATTAAAGCACGGCCACGTAACAGTTTCAGGCGAAAACTTCGTTTCTTCGTTTATAATGCCTAAAATTATTCTTGAATTTTCAAAAAAATACCCCGGAATAGATATAGAGTTAATTGAATCAAACTCGCCCGATTTAAGTTTACAACTTATAAACGAGTCGATTGATTTACTAATAGCGCACGACTTTAACCATAATTTATTTAATTCGGTCGCACTGTTTTCAGAAACTTTACTTTTAGCAGTTCCAAAGAATTTTGAAATAAACAATAGTTTAAAAGAATATCAACTATCCGTTGAAGACGTAATTAACAATAAACATTTGGAAGAAGCCTGTCCTAAAATCAATTTATCAACCTTTCAACACCAACCGTTTATAATGCTAAAAAAAGGTAACGACACGTATCGAAGGGCAAAACTACTATTTGAAGAAGAAGGAATTACACCTAAAAACGTAGTAATATATCTTGACCAACTTATAACTTCGTATAATATGGCATGCGCTGGGCTTGGAATTATTTTTATTTCAGATATAATAGTAAAAACTTCAAAAGAGCAAGGCGTAATTTTTTATAAACTAAACGGACGTTCCACTCATAGAACAATGCAAATAGGGTATAAAAAGAATAAATATATATCTAAAGCAATGACAGAATTTATAAAAACTGCAAAAGAAGTATACAGTAAATAAATTTATTATACGTAGAAAATAATATGGCGTACAACTTACGATAAAAGTATAAGTTGTACGCTTTAAAAATTACATATTTTAAAATTTAACTTTTACTTTTTTGCTATAAATAAAAAGAATAAAAATAAAATGATTATAAAATGGTTTTTATTTTGATTAAGGGTTGACATTGAATTATTTAGGCGTTATAATTTATACGTAAAAGTGCAAACTACTTAAAAAATCTCATTACTTTTTGCACTATAAGGAGAATTATGCATAGAAAAATTAAAATTGCATTAGTTGGCGGTGGCTCATACGCTTGGGCTCCAAACTTATTCGGCACGTTTTTTAATAACGATTTCTATGATAAAGATTTAGAACTTTGTTTATACGATATAAACGAAACTGCTTTAAACAATCTTTACGAATATTTATCACACTTCAACGATTCTGATCCACAAAAAGCAATCACACTTACTAAAACTCTTTCAGAAGATAAAGCGTTAGAAGGGGCTGACTACGTTGCAATAGCAATATCTCACGGTGGCACTGACGCTGAAATGCAAGACCATATTATAACTCGTAAACACGGCTTTTACAACGTAAAAGGTAGTGAATCGGGTATTGCAGGCGCAAGCCGTACTATTCGTTCGGTTCCTGAATTCGTTCGTATTGCAAGAAAAATGAAACGCCTTTGCAAACCGGGCGCTATGCTTATGAACGTTACAAATCCACTTACGGCACTTACTCGTTGCGTACAAAAGTATGAAGACGTACACGCTATCGGTTTTTGTCACGGTATACTTAATCACTTAAAAATTTTACTTCCATACTTTGGCGCTGATAGTTTTGACGACGTTAGTTTTTCAGTTAGTGGCGTAGACCACTGCTCTTTCTTAACTGACGTTAAGTTTAAAGATCAAGACGCTCTTGAAATTATGCGTAAAAAAGGTATGATTGAAGCCGCTTGGGCTGGTAAAACTAACATTACGTACGACGATCCGTTTGCTGGTAGAGAAAATCAACGTATTAGATTTATTGTTTGGGATATGCTTGGTTGTATGCCAGGATTATCAGACGAACACTGCGCAGAATTCTATTATCAAACTACGGGCACTCAACCAAACCGTGATAAGTTCGGTATGCACTACGATAGATTAGTTGACCGTACAGAAACTATCAAAAGAATTAACGGTAGAATTTTAACAGCACTTGAAACTAAAGAATTCCCACCAAAAATTGGCGGTGACGAAATAATTCACCGTGTAATTGAAGCATTTGAAGGTGGCCGTAAATATACTGACGTATGTAACTATCGTAACTTAGGTCAAGTTAGAGAGTTGCCACACGATATAGTTGTTGAAACGTTTAACTCTTTCGATTCAACCGGCGTTCACCCAATAATAGCAAGCCCACTTCCAAAGGCAGCGCAACAAATAGTAATTCCAACTGCATTAAGAGAAGAATTATTTATTGAAGCGGCTATGGAATGGGATGCAGGTAAACTTACTGCCGCACTTTGTTCAGACCCATTAGTTCAAGACTTTACTAAGATTAAAGACGTTGTTAAAGATTTAATGGACTATAACGCTCAATTCTTACCAAAAGGTATGATTTAATAAATAAAGCAAAAGCACGCTACCCTTTGTATTTCAAAGAATAACGTGCTTTTTTTATTGCAAAAACTAAATGTTTTAAAAAAAGTTTAGTTTTAATGCGTCAGTAACAACGGTTACTGACGCATTAATATTTTATATTAAACTTTTAACTTGATTTAATAAAAAAGTAAATCTATTTTTTATTAAAACTCTTTATCGTATACGAATTCCTTTTTTTGCATACTTGCAAAATCATTTTTCATACACCAAAGATTATATCTATCTAAACTCTCAGGGTCTACAATCTCTAAAAGTTTTTCACATTTTGCAATAAAATAATCATAATCTATTGCTTTTGGTTCGCCGAGCATTTTATATAAATTGTCGTAAAATATTTTTTCGCAAACTTCTTTACTTGCGCCTATACCTTTACATTTTTCACCATAACAAAGATCTTTTGTAGTAGTAAAAAAGTCTTGAGTAAAACTTGGTCTAACGTCCGTTGCACGTAACCACGTGTCATCTCTATCATACTCGAAATTATAACTATCCGTCCCATAAGTTATACGGTCTTGATATTTTTCAATAAACGCCTTCCAATACTTTTCATCTTTGCTTATTTCGGCAAAATTCGCCGAGCCGGGACAAACGTCAAGCATGGTATTTTCATAACTCATAAACTTTTCAGCCGCCGTTTTGTTAAAAGTTAAAAATCCCCAATGCGCAAGTGTAAAATTAAGTTTTGGATTTTTCTCCATACGTTTTAAAATTTCATTATGGAATTGGTCAAACGACAAGAACGTTTCGTCAAAAAAACAACCCCTTGCTTTCCAATAGTCACTAACCTTATCTTTATCCCACATATGCGTAGGGTTTGCAAGGTGCATTATAATAGGAAAATTTTCCTTTTCACAATAATCAAAATATTTATCAAATACTTCGTCGTATAAAGGATAGCCTAAAAGTTTCCTATGGTTAGGGTGACCTTCGTACATCTTCATACCATCAAACCCTACACGCTTATATTCCTTAACTTGACGTAATAACTCTTCTGCTAACGTCTTCTTATCTTTAACGTCAACGTCTTTATACTCTAAGCCTGCATAAGCATATCCGTTAGGCGAAAATACCGATTTAAAATACATTGCACGAATATTGTCTAACAAGTCCGTTTTATCCCATTCAACTTTGCCGGGAATAGCGTCGCATGGTAATGCCAAAAAAGTCATTTTTTCTACGTTAAAGCGTTTAAATTGACGCTTGAATAAACCTATTGATTCACGTACGGGTACTTTAAACCTAAAAGTATGTAAGTGTCCATCAAAAACCTTCATTTATCTGTCCTCCTTTGAGTTTCGGTTAACTTCTTGTATTATAATACCTATTATACAAAAAGTCAACAATTATAATAAATAAAAATTAGCGTTATATAAATTATTTTTACGGTGTTTTACTGTTTTTTAAAAGTTTTATTTAACAATTCTTGAGTTGCGTCATAACCAACTTGATCAAGCCTATACTTTCTTGCCGCAGTTTCAATAATTACCGGAATATTTCTTCCCGGTGAAACGGGAATTGTAAGTTTAGGTAACGATATGCCTAAAAGTTCAATTTGATGTTTAATATCGCCAAGTCTTTCATATTCTTTACCGTCTTCCCATCTTACAAGGTCAACAACCATTTCAATAGTTTTTGCCGGTCTAATAGCGCCGGGGCCGTACATTGTTTGTACGTTTATTATTCCAATCCCCCTAACTTCCATATAGTATCTAATATTATCAGGGGCTTTACCTAATAGTGCTCCACCCATATTTTTTATAATTACTGAATCGTCGGCAACTAAACGGTGACCCCTTGTAATAAGTTCAAGCGCCGTTTCACTTTTACCAACGCCTGCGCCACCTAATAGTAATACGCCTACGCCAAACACTTCGACAAGTACGCCGTGTTTTACAATCATAGGTGCTAAAAGTTCCGCTTGATAAACGGTTAATTCGTGCGCTAATACCGTTGTTAACTGTTTAGATAAAAATAAAGGACAATTGTATTTTTTAGCATATTCTAAAACCGACGGCAACACTTGTAAGTTGTTTGCTATAATCATACAAGGAATATCTTTACTAAAAAGTAAATCTAAATTTTTATCTCTTTCTTCCTCGTTCATACTTTTTAAATAGTCGAATTCCGAATTGCCTATTAGTTGTACCCTATGAGCGTTAAAGTGACTAAAATAACCCGTTAATTGTAAACCTGGTCTTGACACGCTTATAGAAGAAATTTTTATTTCTCCCCTTCCGTTAAATATTATCTCTAAATTTAAAAGTTTGGCAAATTCTTCCGTTTTTACAATTTCGGTATTTCCCGATAAATCTGCAACTTCAGTATTATATATGTTCATTTTTAAAAAACTCCTTAATTTTTTTCGCTTGTTTTTCGCCTATTCCCTTAACTTGCATTAAATCGTAAATTGAAGCGGAAACAATACTGTTTATATCTTTAAAATGCGTCATTAAAGCATCTCTTTTTTCTTTTCCTATACCGTCAATAGAACAAAGTAGTGATTTTAAATTGTTTTTTATTCTCAAATTTTTATTGTACGTTATAGCAAAAGTGTGAGCCTCGTCTCTAATTCTTTGTAGTAGCCTTAAAGAATAATCGCTTTTTTCTAAAACAATAGGCTTTGAAGTGTTTGGTATAAAAATTTCTTCATCTCTTTCAGCCAATGATATTATATCTATATTGATATTTTTTTGCTTGAACACTTCTAATACGCTTGATAACTGACCTTTTCCACCGTCAATAACTATTAAGTTGGGTTTAGGAAATTTATCTTCGTTTTCACTGCCTAAATAATCAAGCCTACGACTTAAAACTTCTTGAAGCGATTTATAATCGTTATTACCCTCAACGTTTTTAATTTTAAAACGCCTATATTCGCTTTTAGCCTTTTCGCCGTCAATAAACACCACCATAGAGCCAACTTTTAGCGTTCCGCTAATATGAGAAATATCAAAACATTCTATTCGCCTTGGGTATTCTTTTAAAGATAAAATTTGTTGCAGTCTACCAAGCGCCTTATCGGTCATATCGTGTTTATGATTTATTTTTACAATTTCTTTTTCTAAATAATTTTCAGCATTTTTAAGTGCCATTTCAACTAACGACTTCTTTATGCTTTTTCTTGGAACTTTTATTTGAGTTTTTTTATTAAAACGATTGAACAACTCTTGAGTAATTATATCTATATCGCTAATTTGCTCTGATAAAAGTATTTCATCGGGAAGTTCTCTACCCTTTTTATAAAACTGCATAATAAATGCGGACAATCTTTCGCTATCGGTATTAGCAAGCGTTTCAACGGCAAAACATTTACTACCAAGCATTCTACCGCCCCTAACGAATAAAATATTTAAAGATGCAAAAATACCGTCGCTTTTTACCGCTAAAATATCGGCTGAAATATCTTTACTAATAGCCGTTATTCGCTTTTCTTTTATATAACTTAAAACTTTTAATCTATCACGAAGTATAATTGCACTTTCAAACTCTTCGTTTTGTATTGCTTTTTGTATTTTTTCATTTAATATAATTTCGGGTGTTTTATCATCACCGTTTAAAAAGTCTATTGCTTTAAAAACTTCTTTTTTGTATTCAGTTTCGCTACATTTAAAATTACAAGGCGCTAAACACAAACCTAAATGATAATTTAAGCACTCTTTTCTTTGCTTTTCCCCTATGCCTTTATGCTGACAAGGTCTAATTTTGTACGCTTCTTTTATAATTGATAAAACGTCGTCAATCTTTACGCCAAGCATAAAAGGTCCAAAGTACTTACATTTATCGTTAGTAAACGTACGGGTAATTTTAAATGTTGGAAACTTTTCTTTTAAATTTATTTTTAAATACGGATAACTTTTGTCATCTTTAAGTAAAATATTATACTTTGGCTTATACTTTTTTATTAGATTGTTTTCTAAAGTTAAAGCATCAGCCTCACTATTAGTTAAAATATAATAAAAGTCGGTTATGTTCATAACCATGGCGGAAACTTTTTCAGTTTTAACTCCGTTTCTAAAATATTGCGTTACTCTGTTTTTAAGATTTTTAGCCTTACCCACGTATATAACTACGTTATTTTTATCAAGCATAACGTATACGCCTGGGCTTGTTGGAAGTAACTTAATTTTATCTACTAAACTTTCTGTCATTATACTATTTTTAAAAGTTCCTCTTTTTTATTTTCAACACTACCTTCAATAACTTTGTTTAACAAGTCTTGTAACTTTGAAGCAATTCGTTCGCCTTGATATCCTTTTTCTTTTAAATCTTTCCCATCTATTTTTAATTGCTTTAAAGTGTAACATTCGTTATTTTTTATAATTTCATCAATTAATTTTATAACGTTTTCAGCCGTTTCTTGTCTTTTTACAACGTAACCTTTTGCGTGTGCTTTTGCATCGGCAATTTTTACCATCATTAAATCTTTTAAATACTTTTCGCCCGCTAAATTAAGCCATTTTTTAACGGTAACTTTATCAGCATCTATTTGAGTATCGTGATACTTTATTAAAAACTCAATTTCTTTTATAGTTTTATTATCTGCCTTTAAATCTTTTAAAATTTGTACCGCCGTTTTAGAACTTTTCTCTTGATGAGTGTAAAAATGCCCTATTCCTTTACTATCTAAGGTAAAGCAAGACGGTTTTTCAACGTCGTGTAAAAGTAAAGCCAATCTTATAACTTTATCTTTTATAGAATAAGCAACGCTTTTAACGATATGAGTGTATACGTCGTAACTATGAAATTTACTTTTATGGGCAAAACCATCGCATAATTCAAGTTTGTTTATTATAGAAAAAAAGACTTTTTTATATTTAAGTAAAACTTCTTCAACGTTATCTCCAAGTAAAATTTTAACAAGTTCACTATATATTCTTTCCTTGCTTACGTTTTTTAATAAATGACGTTGGTTTATAATTGCTAACGAAGTTTTATACTCTATTTTAAAGTTTAAAACGGAAGCAAACCTAAGCGCCCTTAAAATACGTAGTGCATCTTCTTGAAATCTAACTTCCGCATCGCCAACCGCCCTTATAATTTTATTTTTACAATCGATTTTTCCGTTAAAAATATCAACGTAGCCTTCATTATCGTTATAAGCGATAGCGTTTATAGTAAAATCACGCCTTTTTAAATCTTCTCGAACGTCGTTAATAAAATCAACTTGCTTCGGCCAACGATTTAAAGTGTACTCACTATCTTTTCTAAAAGTAGTAATTTCAAAAAACTCTTCGCCCACTTTAACCGTGATAGTTCCGTGTTTAATTCCCGTTGGATAAGTTTTGTAATCTTTAAAAACTTCTAAAATTTGTTCTGGTATAGCCGAAGTGGTAATATCAATATCAGTAATTTGTCTACTCAATAAAAAATCTCTAACCGCACCGCCGACGGCGTACGCTTTATAACCGCTATTATTTAGTTGTTGAATTGCAATTTTACAGTTTTTAGTTAATTTCATACACTAAGGTTGAGTGCTATTTCAACGATTTTTCTAAGCCTATGATTTAAACAACTTTTAGAAATATTTAATATTTTTGCAAGTTCGTCAAGCGTACTATCTGGATTTTCACGCCTTGCAATAGCAACACTTCTAAGTTGACTTGATATGCTATCAAGTCCTATTGTTTTTTCTATTTGGTCAATGCACCTTAGGTGTTTTAAAGATGCCTCAACCTGTTTATTTAAGTTACTAAGTTCACAATTTATAATTCTATTAGTATCATTTCTAATATCTCTTTCAATAGTAATTTCTTCAAGAGCAAAATAACTTTTCATTGTTTTAAAATAATTTAACATAGATAAAATATCTTCAATATTGTTAAAGTAAACGATAATTTCGTTTTTTCTATGAGTTGATTTTGCTATAAATTCTAACGAAGATAAAAGTTGACAAAAATCTTTTGCAAGTAATCCGTTAGAAAAGGCAAATTCCAAATGATAGCCTGTCCTTGATTTTTCGTTTTTCTTAGGAACGGTAATATATCCCGTTGCTAAAAATACGCCTAATATATAAGCCCTTTTACAACAATCGTTTTCAACTACGTATTTATCTATACCCAAAACTATACTGCTTTCGTTTTTTTCGTTTTGCATTATTATACCTATTTTATTAAGTAAATTTACAGCATCGCTATTTATTGCCGATAAAACGTACCTAACTTTTTTAGATATAGCGTCAACGTACTCGCTTTTTAACGTTATATTACCATAAATGTCAGTTATAATTTTTTCAAAATAATCTCTTATAGAAATACTTTCGGTAGCAAATTCAAAACCGTTTATAACCACGCCTTTTGCTTGCATTACCCCGTCAAGTGTACTCGCACACCTTAAAAAGCCTGAAAGTATTGCTTCTTTACAGCAACTTTGCGTGTATTCTTTACTTAGTATTTCGTTTTTTAATTGTTCAGAAAAACTCATAACTTGTCCCTTTATTTAACGATTTTTAAAATCGTTAAATCTCATAAACTTTGGTAATTTACCATTAATATTGACTATTTTATCAAGTGGAATACCTACTCTTTCAATAATGTTTGAAGCGTTTGTTATAACGCCTATGTTTTGCGGAGTATGTGCATCACTATCAACAACGAACTCAACGCCTGTATCAGCAATTTCTTGCCAAGCCTCGTCACTCAAATAATTCTTACGTGTATCAATTTCAAAATACGTTCCATAATCTCTGCAACATTTTGCAACTTCAACTAAATTTGCATTAACGCCGTAACCTGGGTGCGCTAAAATATCTATGGGATTGTTTTTTATAGTATTTATATAAATTTGAGTATTTCGCTTTATTAAAGAATTCGACGGCTTTAATTTAAAAGTTTTAACAAAAAATTCCCTACCAAGCATTAAATACCACTCTCTTAATTTATCGTAAAAAATAAACTTGTGTATACCTGCTAAAAAAACGTCAAACTTATCATAATCTTTACTTTTTAAATCAGTTTTACCGCTTATGCCTAATATATTCGACTCAATGCCAAGTAAAACTTTAACCCCCGTTTGCTGTTCAGCCTCACTACATAGCCTTCGCATTACGGGCACTTTTTTCTTAGTTAAGCCAAATGCAGGGTGAGAAAATCCGTGATCTGTGATAGCAATAGTTTGTAAACCGTTTTGCTTCGCCATTAACGAATTTTCTAAAATAGTCCCCCTGCCGTGACTAAATTTAGTATGAGTATGATAATCTGCCGTTAAAAACATTAAAAATCCCCTAAATAAATTATTTCTTCTACTAACGTAATTTGTTTTTCTTTATAAACTTTTTCTTTTATTTTACTAATTAAATTGTAAATATCACTTGAAGTTGCGCCGTTAGAAGCAATAATGAAATTTGCGTGCTCTAATGAAACGCAAGCACCGCCAACCTTAAAACCTTTTAACCCAACTTCGTCAATAACTTTACCAGCAAAAAATCCGTCGTTTCTAAAAATTGAACCTATACTTCGACCTTTTGGATTTTTTCTCGCACCCTTGTATTGCGCTATTCTTTCTTCAATATTTTCAAACTCATCAGGAATTAAAGAAAAACAAACTGATAAAATTGTTTCACTATTTAAAAATCTACTTGACCTATATTGAAATTGACAATCGTTTTTACTATAAACGCCTTTTTCAGTAATAACGTAACTAACTCTTTCACTAACACTCTTATTATAACAACCGCCGTTCATAGCAACAAGTCCACCCACGCTTGCGGGAATACCTACTGCAAACTCTAATCCACTTAAACTATTATACGTACTCTCTTTAATAACGTTGGCAATTTTAGCGCCACACTCAGCAATAAGCAAGTTGCCCTTTATCGTGATTTTGTTTAAATTTTTAGTAACTATAATAACGCCGTCAAACCCTTTATCGCTAATTAAAGTGTTACTTCCTTCGCCTAATATAAAGTAGGCTATTTCAATGTCGTTTAACTTTATTACTATATCTTTTAATTTTTCTACGCTTTTAGGAAATACAACAAACGAAGCATCTCCACCCGTACCATATCTATTAAGACCTTTTAGCGAATAATTTTCATAAAAATCTTCACCGTTTAAAATTTCTAAAACTTTTGATTTTTGACAATTAGTCATTATCTCACTCCTTATTATAAAACATTGATTGAATTTTTACAACCTTTTAAGGTAATTTGCTATTTTTACCTCGTTTTCTTTTGCAATAAATGCGTTTTTGCTATCGTTTTTTACCTTTTTTAAACTTTCACTTTGTAAAAACGGTGATATCGTATAAACGTTATTAACTTTTTCAAGTTCGCTATAATAAACGTTATCATTATAAATATTCAAATCTATAACGGATAGCATTGATATTTGGCTTAAAGTTTTTTGAATATCTTCGCTTAATAAATAGTCTATAAATAAATTTATATACCCTAACACTTCGCCGTCCCCTTTCAATATAGATATATATTGAAATAAATCGTTAAATTCTTCAAAAGGCTTAGCGTTAAACTCATATCCTCCAACCTTCAACCGCATCACGCTTCGCTGAGTTGCAATTAAAGTAGCGTCTTTACTTGAAACAAACTTACTCACACTTTCACTTTCGGTTAAAATATCGTAATCTTGATAATTTTTATTAGACAATATTAAAGGAATGAAAACGTTATTATATAAACTGTCTTCAATAATTACGTTTTTACCATTCCCCTTTACAATCTCAAAATATCCGCCTTTACACCAACTAACGGCATATCTATTTACGTCCCCGCTTGCGCCGTCTTTTATATTTGGATAATCTTGCATTTTTAAAAAATCGTCAATAAACGTAAAACCACAACCTCCGTAAGAAATTAAATGGGGCTTTTCACCATTTTTTATATTTTCCTCGACGCTGTCTTTAGTGTATGACGTTACCAAAAATAAAACGTCGGGATATTTTTTAGAAAAAGATGTTGCCACTTGCCGTAAAAAAGCACTTCTTGAACCCGTTCCCCCACTAAAAGTATCGACGTGCCAAACCGTTATAACGCACTTATACTCTTTTTGCTTATTCATTATTTGCTTATTTACGTATTTATAACTAAAAAAGGAAGTTAAAAAAACTAAAAATATAACTAAATAGACGATAACGCCTTTTATTTTTTTCATATTATAAAATTATGCTAATTTCTTTGTTTTTATGAAAACTAATTACACGAAAAAGAGTGCGTGCAATAAACGTATTGCACGCACTCTTATAAGTACTTTTTTAATATTTAATTAAAAATATATTTTTCAGCGTTTAAGTTAAATAATTCTTCTGCCTTTTTGCTTCCAAATTTACGTTTAACTACTTTGTAAGCCTTTTTTATGGTGTTTATTCTTCCATAATGCATATCGCTCGAAATAAAATCAACAAGCCCAAGTTTTATAAGTTTTAATGCGTATTTCTTAGCACTTAAACCCCTAATGCCTATTAAGGTTTCTGCGTTAACTTGAATAAGTCCCCCGTCACTTTTTATATTGGCAATTTTAATTTCGTCAAGATATTTATATCTTTCTATATGCGCTATTATAGGAATATATCCCATTACTTTAAGATTATAAACAAAATCAGCAATATCATAATCATCAACAGTGCTAAATTCTATTAAAATCGCCTTAGAATTATTTAAAGTAATAATTTTATTAGACTCTATTTTATTATAAATATCGCTTTCGCAAAATATCTCTTGCCCTAAATACAACGATGGAATTTCACTAATATCTTTTACTTGTGAAACAAAGTTATTAAATTTATCTATTAAATTTTGTTTAGTATAGTCAAATTCGTTTTTTCTATAATGAGGAGTTAAAATTACTTTTTTCACACCGTATTTATATTCCTCTTTTAAAAGTTCCACGGCTTCTTCTACACTTTCACAACCATCATCGATATTAGGAAGAATATGAGTGTGAATATCTATCATTAGTTATCTCTCCACGTCATAATTTCCATATCTTTTTCCGTAGTAGTACTTATTGTAGTATGGAATATTTTTACCCTTTTCAAAAGTCATAACCGTTCCAAAAATATTCGCCCCGCTAACTTTTAACAACTCAACGGCATCTTTAAGTTGAGATTTTTTAACCATATCTATCGCAACAACCATAATTACGGCGTCAGCGTGTTTAACAATGTGCATATATTCTGAAACTTGTAAAATAGGCGCACAGTCAAATAAAATTATATCGTACATTGTACGCAATTTTTCAATAAGTTCTTTGAACTTTTTAGAAGTAAAAATTATTGATGGGTTTTGCGTTGTTTTACCTCTATTTACAACGTCTACGCCAAATTCAGAGTGTTTAATAAGTTTATCAATATCGCATTCGTTAATCATATATTCTGCAATACCGTTTGTATTTAAAACTTTAAAACTCTTGTGCATTTTAGGATTTCTAAAATCAAGGTCAACAACTAAAACTTTTTTATTATTCCTTGCTAATGATGACGCCAAATTTACAACTACCGTTGACTTTCCTTCACCTGCTATTGACGACTCAATTTGAAATACTTTATTTTCGCCGTTATCGTTAAAATAGATAATATTATCTTTTAACCTATTGTACATAGACGCTTGTTGCCCCGTTACAATAGTAGGAACGTCTTCTATTCTATATTTTGGACTTTTATCTTTTTTACGAGAAAACAATTTACTAAACATCTTCTTGCTCCCCCTTTTTTTCAAAGTTTGCACTAAGAGATACGGATGCAATTACAAATGAACCCGTAATTTCTTCAACGTCTTCTTTCGTTTTAACAGAATCGTTTGTAAAGTAAGCAATTAAAACGAACAATATTGATAACACTAAACCTATTATGATAGAAATAAATACCGTTGTCGTTTTGCCTGTATTTGTTGAAACGTTTTGAACCATAGCATCTTCAACAAAAATTCTACCTGCTAAAGTTTTCCAAATATTATCTTCATTATCCACGTTGTTAACGTAATTTACACAATAATCTAAATAAGCGTTTAAATTATCGACTATTTGCTTTTTAGGTTCTTCTCCCTTGCCTGATATTTGGTAAGTTATTTCAATATTAAAATGTTCGTCTTCATATTCAACGTCAAGAGCGCCTACGTTAATGTTAATACCTGCAAGTTGAGCCCTTTTTGCCATATTTTTATTTTTAATAATGGCTTTACATTGTTTTGCTAAATATACTGAATACGAATACTTAGTTTGCTCTGTGGGATTTGTATTACCTTCAATTGCATCTACTTGAACAACCGCCGTTGTTGAAACGGTATAAGTAGTTTTTTTGAAAACTAACGCATAGGTAACACCTATTGCTGTACAAACGAACATTATTAGAATAAGAAAAATAATATTCTTTTTTACAATATCCCATAATTCTATGAAAGATATGCCTTTTGATTCTTTTTCTTGCATTATAACTCCTTAATAACGTAATTATTATTTATCATTATTTTAACATATTACCCCTTTTAAGTCAATACTTAAACATAATATGTTTATTTTTTTATTTTTTTCTCTCTAAATACTTTTATTTCCTTCTCAAATCCATTGTCAGTAGGCGTATAGTAAACTCTATCTTTTAAAGAATTAGGCAAATATTGTTGCTCACAATATCCACCAAAGTCGTGCGGATATTTATATTTTGCACTTTGCTTTTTGCCTTCCGCATCACGATATGCGGGATTTATTAAATATGAAGGAATATCGTCGTCTTTATTATTTAAAACGTCTTCTCTCGCTTTGTCTAATGCAACGATTACAGAATTAGATTTCGCCGTTTCGCAAACGTAAATAATTGCTTCGCTTAAAGGAATTAAACCCTCCGGCACACCTAATTCTTTTAACGCCGTTAAACTTGAAGTTGCTATAACTAACGCATTAGGGTCTGATAATCCAACGTCTTCGGCTGAATGAACTATTAATCTACGAGCAATTAAAAGAGGGTCGCAACCCGCTTGTATTAATCTTTGACTGTAATACAGCGCAGCATTGCTATCACTACCCCTTAAACTTTTACAAAAAGCGCTAAGTAAATGATAATATGCGTTCTCATCAATAGATAACGCCTTTTTTTGAATAGATTGTTCAGCGTCGTTTAAGGTAACTAAAACTTTCCCATTTTCATCACAAGGCGTTGTTAAAACGGCTAATTCTAAGGCGTTATAAGCAGTTCGTAAATCGCCGTCACTAACTATTGCAATATGTTCTAACGCCTCGTCTAAAACTTCGCAATTTACCTTTCCAAGCCCTCTTTTTTCATCTTTTAACGCAACTATAAGTGCATTTTTTATCGTTTCTTTTGATAGTTTTTTAAATTCAAAAATCCTACATCTTGAAACTATTGCTGGCGTCATACTAACGAAAGGATTTTCCGTTGTTGAGCCTATAAAAATAATCGTTCCCTTTTCTATTGCGGGAAGCAAAGAGTCTTGTTGAGTTTTGTTAAAACGATGACATTCGTCAAGCAATAAATAGGTTTTTTTGCCGTAAAGTTTTAAATCGTCTTCGGCTTTTTCTATTGCTTTTTTAACGTCACTAACGCCACTTGTAACGGCGTTTAATTTAGCAAAATTCCCACTTGTAGAATTTGCTATTATGTTAGCAAGCGTTGTTTTTCCCGTGCCTGGCGGTCCGTAGAAAATGCAACTACCTAACCTATCTAACGTTATTGCTCTTCTAAGTAAACTACCATCGCCCGCAATTTCTGCTTGACCTAAAAATTCCCTTATCGATAAAGGGCGCATTCTTTCGGCAAGTGGAACGTTGTTTTCTTTTTCAGTTTTGTTCATTGTGTCAAAAAGCGTATACATAATTTTCTCTTTTAAAAATATAATTTAATATGATAAGTTTTTTAAAACCTAATTTAAGTAAAATAAAATATCTTTTTATAGTAATTTTTTTATTATTTTTTATGATTGTTTTTATAAGTTTTCCCGAAAAATATTTAAAAAGTTCTTATAAAGGCATTATACTTTGGGCTGTTAACGTATTACCTTCGTTACTTCCCTTTTTCTTTTTAACGGCGTTACTTACAAAAACGGCAAGCCTATCTAAACTTTCAAAAGTTTTCAACCCTTTAACTAAACGGCTTTTTAACCTTAACGGAATTTGTTTTTATCCTTTTATTATGAGTGTTTTGTCAGGCTATCCCGTTGGTAGTACGATAGTTTACGAACTATATAAAAACAACTTAATAAATAAAGATGAAGCCACTAAAATAAGTATACTTTCTTCAACCTCTGGACCACTTTTTATGGTAGGAACGGTTGGTATTTGTATGTTTGAAAATAAGACTTTTGGTTTTATAATATTAACTTCACATATATTATCGGCAATATTAAGTTGTTTAACTTTTAGATTTTACAAAAAATCTAACGTAAAAACAATGCAAGATTTACCTAATATTAAAGTTGACAATCCACTTTACGAAAGTATGTATTCATCAATAATTTCCGTTTTAATAGTGGGCGGATTTATTTCAATTAGTTACGTTTTAGTTGATATTTTAATTGATTTTAATATACTTTACCCGTTAGAAAAACTTTTTTCTTTAATATTTAAACCTTTAAACGTAGACAACACTCAAGTAAAGGGGTTTTTATACGGACTTGTTGAATGCACGAGAGGAAGTCAACTTTTAGCACTCTCTTCAAACAAACAACTATCAGTTTCGCTTGCAACGAGTATAATATCTTTTGGTGGACTATCTATATTTTTACAATCAATAATTTATTTAAAAAAAGCAAACGTAAATATTTTAATATTTTTACTCGGTAAATTATTACATTTAGTTTACTCTTTTATAATATCTTACGTAGCCTTTATTTTGATTTTTTAATAATTTCTATAACTTCGTTAGATAATAAGTTGGTTAAATCGCCATTATTTTTTAATACGTTTCTTACCGTAGTTGAACTAACGTTAGCCAAATCTTCTTCGCAAGGAATAAATAGCGTTATTATTTTACTATATAAACTTGAATTTACGCTATGCATATAGTTTTCATATTTATAATCGGTATCGTTTCTAACGCCCCTAACGTAATATATTGCGTTATGAGTTTTCATTAAATCAACAAGCATACCTTCGTGATAACACACTTCTACGTTTTTATATTTTTTTGTTACCGCCTTTAACATTTCGAGCCTTTTTTCCACTGAAAAAAGGGTATGCTTTTCCTTATTTACACATATTGCAACTATAAGTTTATCAAATAAATTTACCGTTTTTTCTATAACCTTTTCGTGACCTTTCGTCACAGGGTCGAAAGTCCCCGCAAAAACGCCTACTCTCATACCTTGTCCACCTTATAAAAATCAAATATTGCTATGCCGTACCTACGAGTATCCACTAAATTAAAACCGTAAAATCGTTGACTATCTCTATCGCTTTTATGCTCGTATATAACTTGTCCACCCTCGTTTAACAAATTTCTATTACCTATAATTTCAAACAATTTATCAATTTTATCATAGGCGTACGGTGGGTCTAAAAATATTATGTCAAACTTTTTTGTAGTATTAGTTAAATAACTATCAGCACTTTGTAAATACACCTTGGCATCTTCTTTGATTGATTCTAAATTGCTTTTACATATATTAACGCTTTCTCTTCTAACGTCGGTAAATATAACTTCTTTAGCGCCACGAGAAATTGCCTCTATACCAACGGCACCCGTCCCCGAAAAAGCGTCTAAAAAAGTACTTGACACCACATCAAACGACAATATATTAAATAACGCCTCTTTCGCTCTATCGCTCGTTGGTCTTATTTCTTGACCTTTAAATGTTTTTAGATTTTTTCCACGATATTTACCGCTTATAATTCTCATTTTAAATATATCCTTTTCGCTCTTTTTGAAACGCTCGTTAATATCTCGTACACGCAAGTATCGTACTTTTTCGCATAAAAAGTAGCATCGTCTAAAACTACCGTGTAATCTTTATTCGTGATTTTTTTGACCGCTGATAAATCCATACATAAATTAGTTAGCGAGTGTTTTATGCCCTGTCTTAAAAAACCGTCAGCGTAGCCAAGTCTAATAATATAAGCGCTATTACTTAATGTGATATCATCACCGTATAATAAATTTTCGCCTTTTATATTCGTGTGTTTTTGTAATACGGGCGCTTTTATTTTCATTACACGTTCCACGTTTATATCACATTTTTTGTACGGTTTATAACCATATAATAAAATGCCCACTCTAACCATATCTAAATGATATTTTTTATCTTTTAATAATCCGCCACTTGAAGAAATATGTAGCGTTATATCTTTATTATAATCTTTTAAAGGCTGTACTAAATATAAAAAAGTATAAAATTGCTTATCCGTTAACTTTTTATTTTCAGCCTTACAAAAATGTGAAAACGCACCCGTTATTTTTATAAATTTTCCACTTTCGTTAACTAATTTTATTATGTAATTTATATCGTTTAAATTTTTAAAGCCTAATCTATTCATTCCCGTATTTAACGATATATGCACGTATGCAAACTTTTGCATTTTATTTGAAATTTCTATAACAGCAATAAGTTCTTTGATAGTGCTAATAGATAAAGTTATTTCATATTCAATAAGTTTTTCAATATCTTGATAAAAAGACGGCGTTAATAAAAGAATTTCTTTATCAATGCCCGCCACCCGTAAAGCATACGCTTCGCTCGTTAAAGCAACGGCAAAACAATCAACGTAACTATATAAAAAATTACTAACCTCTACTAATCCGTGACCGTACGCATTAGATTTTACAACAGCACAAAATTTTGCGTTTTTTATTTTACTTTTAACGACTTTTGCATTATTTATCAATTTTAAACTATCAATTTCAGCAATAAGTGGCAAGGACATTTAATCACCTCAACCTATTTATATGCATATTGTATTATAATTGATTATTTTTTGATAAATTGAGCAAAATATTAATATGGATTTTTTAACAGGTTTAATTTTAGGCTTAGTTATAGGTGGAAACGTAGGCTTATTCGTTTCAGCACTATTATTAAGTAATAAAAAACATTAATTATTATTTAACTTTAATAAATTTATCTTCTTTAAAGGTATATACGCTATCTGCATATTTTTCGATAGCGTTTTTATGTGATACGGCGATAATCGTAATATCGTAATTTTCTAAAATTGACTCTATTACTTGTTTTTCAGTTTTATCGTCTAAACCACTCGTAGCCTCGTCGAGAACTAAAATAGGGTTTTTAGTATATAAAGCCCTTGCGATAGCAACTCTTTCTGCCTGTCCTTGCGAAAGCGACGTTGCCATTTCGCCCACAATAGTATCTTCGCCGTTTGGTGCGTTATTTATAACCTCTTCTAATCCTGCAACCCTAACGGCTTTAAGATATTCTTCTTTTTCGTACTCTTTAAAAAGACAAATATTCTCTTTAATCGAAACGTTAAACAATAAATTACCTTGAAATACCGTTGAATACACGTTCTTAGCATTACTTAATTTAATTTCGCACTTTTTAGTTTTTATAATAGCCTTTCCGCTATTTACGCTATAAACGCCCGTTAATATTTTAAGTAACGTACTTTTTCCTATTCCCGATTGACCTAATATAACGACTTTTTCGCCCTTTTTAATCGTTAACGATAAGTCTTTTATAATTTCATTTCCATCTTCGTAGTTAAAGCAAACGTTACTTAATATAACTTCTTCAAAATCTTCTACAACTTGTAAATCTTCATTTTTATCATAATTTAACAAATTAAGAATTCTATTTAAAGACTCTATCATTTCGTAGTAACTTGTAAAAGTTCCACTAAGCATTGAAAGCGGACTTTTTATTTGCATAACAAGTTGTAACATTGCCGTTAAAACACCAAAATTTATACCGCTTACCCCTTTATAAATTCCTACGGCACACCAAATAAGTGTTGCAACGTAGAAAAACATAAATAAAAATGAAGTTACGTTAGATATTATAGCGCTAAAAAATCTATGATTTTTCTTTGCGATTTTTAAATTTTCAAGTTTTAAGTCATTATATTTTTCAGCAACGCTTTCACCATGCATTGACTTTACTAATAAAGAATTATTTATAGTATCAGTTAAAAACGACGCACTTTCGCTATCTCTTTTTAAAGTTTCTTTATAAAGTTTTGCGGTGCTTTTTCTAACGAAATAAGTTATTAAAACAATTGCAACGCCTATAAAAAGTACTATAATAGTAAAAATAGGTTGTAAATATATAAGTACCGCAATAGTAGCAACTATTTTAATAATTGTAGATATAACGGCTGGTAAAAGCGTAACGTATAAACTTGAAACAACCGCCGTATCTTTATTCATTATAGATATTAACTCGCCACTTTTAACGTCTTTCAAATTTTTGTAATTATTATTAACGTATCCGCTATAAACTACGCTTTTTAATTTTGTTTCACTTTTAACTTTTAAATTTTCGATAATAAGTTTATTTGTTAAACCTAAAACAAAAACGCATATTATAGTTGCTACGCTTTTTACAGCGCAAATAATAAGACTATTTAAATTAGGATTTATTACGCTTACCACGTTAACCAAGTCTTTAATAGTAAGAGCAAAATATACCGTTAAAAGTGCTTGAATTATTGAAAAAACGTATATAAGTATATGCGTAAAAGACAAACAACCTATTAAGTTTTTAATTTTTTTAAAAGCGTTTAACATATAAACCTCATACAACCTAAAAACTATTATAATAGTTTTAGTATATACACAAACATAATACTATAATCTACTAAAATTGTCAATACGCTACAAAAAATACGTTATAACTGTTGTATTAAAATAAAAAATATGTTAAACTGTTTTTATGAGTTACAGTATTTCAACGTTATTAGTGTGGCGATATTTCGATAATCAATGCGATTGCCCATTATGTAAAATAAAAAATAAAATAGAAAGTGACTTAATTAACTTATATTTAAACGAAGCGGTTATGGAAGACGACGAGCGCCATATAGTAAACAAATACGGTTTTTGTAAAGACCATTTCGATTTACTATATAGTGGCGCAAATAAATTAGGTTTAGCCCTACAAATGAAAACAAGGCTAAACACTATAAATAAAGAAATTACGCTTATTAAAGACGTAAAAACCGCTAAAAAAACCGCGTTAAAACTACAAGAAAAACTTTCCACTTGTTTAATATGCGCTAGAATTGACGGTAATATGGATAGATATTATAAAACGATATGCCAAATGTATAATAACGAAGAAAAGTTTAGAAACGCTTTTAAAGAAATAAACGGGCTTTGCTTAAACCATTACGCGTCATTATTAGAATATAGTAATTATGCAAAAGGTTACTCACAAGAATTTTTATCTATTATTTACGAAAAAACAAAAAATTATGCTGAAAATTTATATCAGCATTTAGACGATTTTACTTTTGCTTTTGATTATCGCTCGGCTAAAAAGCCGGATAAAACGGCAACGGAATCATTAAGAAAAAGTAGGTATTTCTTTTATGGCGAGCCACCCACTCTACCAACAATTAAATAAAAAAAGGAATAGTTAACTGCGTGCCACTAAAGGTTTTTTTAAGAATATAAAAGACTAACGAAAATTTTTTCGTTAGTCCTTTTATTTTGCGGTGTAAAACACACAACTTTCTTATGAAAGTATAGTGTATTGCATTTTAATCAAGTGTTAAACGCTAAATCAATCCAAGCCTTTGGTTTAAATCTTCTAAATCAATCTCATAAGCGGAAGTTTCTGTAACGTAGGCATCTCCCAAAATGTCACGCTCTTTTTCAGGGTAATCATCAATTCTATCATTGCCGTTTTCATCAACCATATTTAGTTCACACTGCGAAGCAAAATCTAAAATATCCATGGCTGTATCATCATCTATTTTGCCTTGAATTTTTAAAGTAGGAATTGCGTATTTTTTAATAAACAATAATGCTTGTTCGCTAAGTTTTTTAGGGGAGTCTACTTTTTGCTTGTTTTTTAACCATTTAAACATTTATCTTTTACCTCCAAATTTTTTAAGTTCTTTATTCTCGTTCTCTTTATGATATTTTCTTATTGTTTTTACTAAATGTCCTTTTTTTACAATATGTGTGACAGTCCTATTATTTTTATTGAGTCTATCATATTGAACCGTTTTTCCATCAGCATGAATATAAGACTTTGATTCAAGTGACCGTCCAAACAAATTTTGCACCATATCTCTTTTTTGTAATTTTCTTTTATCTTCCGCAGTTCTATTTTGAGCGTGAGAAGAAATTTCGTATTTGCCCATACGAACGTGTTTAGTGTTTGGTTTAGCCATTTCTTTTTTAGGTTTTAAAAACCAACCTAATATACTCATATTATATCATCCTCCTTATTATTAGTCAAGGTCAGAGGGCGTGATTAACCTTGCAAATATATTATATCAACAAATAATTTCATTTTCAACAAAATCATGTCTACCCTGTTTGGCGTAGCAAGGTAGACAAGATTATATTTTTTTATTGTGATTTATTGACTTTTAGGTAGACAGGTTGTATAATATCGATAAAGGAGTTTTACTATGACGGATAAAATTAAGGTAAAAATATCGTCTTTTGTGGCTGATGTTTTAGAAAACGACGCATTGCGTTTTGGTTTTACAAAAAATGAAAGGTCAAATAAAAACGCTCTTCTCAACAAACTTATACCTACTCTCGTAGAAGTTAGAAAAGCAAGACGTAATGAGATAGAATACGTACTTAAAGAAGAATACCAACGTAAAGACACGGAAGATATTTATAATGCGGTAAACACAGTTATAGATAAAGTGTATTTTAGCGATGCAGAATTAAACGTTTTAGACGAATACGTTTGGATTAGACCATCAAAAGAAACAATAAGCACTTATGATGAAATAGAAACGAGTGAAGCCATTATAACGGCGCAAGAAATATCCGTATATATTCGTGGGTTATTAAACGAATATTCACGTTTTCCACAATACAAAAGAGAAATGCTTGTGTTTGATAGAGAGTTAGATATTTTTAGTGAGGCGTGTTATACTCGCAATATACTACATTTTAGAGATAAAGAAACAAATAAAAGGCATAAGGCTTTTGCTTTCGACTATTATTATGGTTATTTGTACGACCAAACAAATTATTGCGTAATATACGATATCAACGAAAAGAAAATAATATCTATACCATTATATAATATACAAGATATATACACTATCAAACAAAGGTATAAACCTAGCGAAAAATTAATAGAAGTATTACAAGAATATTGCAACGAGTGCAATTTTAAAAATGAGATTATAGCGGGAGAAGAATAATATGTTTTTTAATAAAGAAAAAAAGAAAAGTAGTTTTGTAAAAGCAAAAAGCCCAGAAGCAAGAAAAAAACAAAAACAAGCAATTGCTTCATATTATGCAAAAAAGAAACCACCAACAAAAAAGGGGAAATAACAAAACACCGCAACAAAAAGTTGCGGTGTTTTAATTCCATACGCTAAAAGCAATTTTAACTATTCCTTTTAATTTACTATTTTATTCTTGTTCTTTTTTAGGTCTTTTAAAAAACTCTACAATATCAAACTCTTTTACGAATTTAAAGAACTTACAATCTTCACTTTTCTTATCTATGTAATTAAATAATAATTTAGTTACGTAATAACTGCATACGGCACCCAAACTACCCGATATAATTCCACCAAAAATATCCGAAGTATAATGTACTACTAAGTATATTCTTGAAAATGCTATAAACGATGCAAATACAAGCATTAACCAACTATATTTTTTATCTTTCATCATAAAAAATGCCAAAGCACCGGCAAACGCTGAAGTCGTATGCCCTGATGGGAAGGAATATTCGCTTTCTTTATGTGCTCCTACAAATTCCCAAAATACTCTAAACTCTTCAACGGTATAAGGTCTTGGACGTGCAACTAATTTTTTAAGAATAATATTAGTAAATAATCCACCAAACGCCACCGCTAAAAGTATACAAAAACCTGCTTTTCTATGTTTAGAAAATAATGCTAAAACTAAGCCAAGTGCAATAAAAAACCAGCCTTTTTCACAAAAAATTGTAACAAATTCAAAAAACGGAGTAAAAAAAGCACCGCCGTTTTTAGCCATATTGTTTACAAAACTAAACATTGAGCCATCAATTCCAGCAAAAAAAGTGTTTAAAAAATTAGCCATAAATTCCTCCTACTCGATAAGTTTATCATATTTTTATATATATTGCAAGTATTTAAAAATTATCATACTTTATTAAACGTTAAATTCGCATTATATCGTTTATTTAAAATTAGTAGTTAATACAAATGTTAAAATCATTAAAGGCTTACGCTAAGGCGGTTAAAACCTTATTCGTAAGCCTTTATTTATTCTTCTTCATCTTGATTAAAAAAATCGTCGTTAAATATATTTATTACACGCTCAATTTTATCTAATAATTTATCTTTATTATACTTAGTTTCTGATGACACGGCTATAACGCTATCTCTACTTATAGAAAAATATTTACTAATTTCGCTAACCCTATCAAATACTCTCGTTTTGCCTATCTTATCACTTTTAGTTGCTATTACCGTAAAAGGAATAGCGAAGTGGTGTAAATAATTTATCATACCTACGTCGTCTTTCGTAGGCTCGTGGCGAATATCGACAAGTGATAAAACGTGCGTTACTTTTTGCGCGCAACTAAAAAACGCTTCTAATAATTCAGCCCATTTATCTTTTTCACTTTTAGAAACCTTGGCAAACCCATACCCTGGCAAATCGGCTAAAATAAAATCGCCAAAATCAAAATAGTTTACAAGCCTTGTTCTACCTGGCGTAACGGAAGTTTTTGCTAAGTTTTTTCTATTTGCTATGCAGTTTATTAAAGAACTTTTTCCAACGTTTGATTTTCCGCATATTGCTATGAGCGGTTTATCCGTTTTTAAAAAATCTTTTTTTGATGCAACCGAAGTTATAAATTCGGCTTTTTTTATTATCATAAAATCCTCTTTATTTTTCTATAACGAGTGAAAATACTTCGTCTATACTTTCAACCGGATAGAAAGTTATTTTACTTAAAATCTCATTAGGAATTTCTTCTAAATCTTTAAGGTTACTTTTTGGAATTATAATTTCTTTAATTCCAAGTCTATAAGCGGCAAGCGATTTCTCTTTAAGACCGCCTATTGCAAGCACTTTACCACGAAGTGTAACTTCTCCCGTCATTGCAATATTACGCTTAACTTTTTTGTTTGTTAAACAAGATAAAATAGCGGTGGAAATAGTTATACCTGCACTTGGACCGTCTTTTGGCGTAGCACCTTCAGGCACGTGTAAATGTATGTCATTATTTTCAAAAACATCACTATTTATGCCGTATTTTGTAGCGTTTGCCCTTAGGTATCCAACAGCGATTTTTGCGCTTTCTTGCATTACGTCGCCAAGTTTACCCGTTAAAACAAGTTGACCTTTTCCTTTCATTAAGGCTACTTCAATAGTTAAAGTAGTTCCGCCAAGCATTGTCCACGCTAAACCCGTTGCCGAGCCTACTTCGTTTTTCTCTATTCTATCTTCTTTTAAATATTTAACCGCGCCCAAAAAGTCAACAACGTTGTTTTTTGTAATAGTTTGCTTTTTTATTTCACTTTGCGTAGCGTATTTTACAGCAACTTTTCTACAAACCTCGCCTATTTTTTGTTCAAGTTTTCTAACTCCCGCTTCTTTAGTGTAGCCTTCGATTATAGTTTTAATAGCGCTTTCAGTAAACTTAATTTGCTTATTAGTTAAACCGTTGGCAATTTGCTGTTTAGGACATAAATATCTTAAACCTATTTGAACCTTTTCTTCCTCTGTATAACCTTGAATATCTATAACTTCCATTCTATCTAAAAGTGGCGCTGGAATAGTGTCTAAACTATTAGCCGTAGTTATAAACATTACCTTTGATAAGTCATAATCTATTTCTAAATATCTATCTCTAAAAGTAGCGTTTTGCTCTGGGTCTAAAACTTCAAGTAAAGCGCTTGCTGGGTCGCCCCTTAAATCGCAAGAAAGTTTATCAATTTCGTCAAGTAAAAATACGGGATTTATAGTTTTACTATCTTTCATACCGTATATAATTCTACCAGGCATAGCGCCTATATAAGTTTTTCTGTGTCCCCTAATTTCAGCCTCGTCTTTAACACCGCCTAAACTCATTCTAACAAGTTTTCTATTAAGCGCCCTTGCTACTGATTTTGCAATAGAAGTTTTACCTACGCCCGGAGGCCCTACAAGACATAAAATAGGTCCTTTAAGCGACTTTGTTAATTTTAATACAGCCAAATACTCTACTATTCTATTTTTAACTTTATCTAAGCCAAAATGGTCACTTTCTAAAATTTCTTTACAAACGTTTAAATCTTCGGTGTCTTGACTTTCCTCAGTAAACGGAAGGTCTAAAATCCAGTCAATATACGAACGAATAACGGTGTAATCGGGCGAAGATGGTTGCATTCTTGACATTTTATTAAGTTCTTTTAAAACCTTTTCTTCACTTTCTTTTGGAAGTTTTTTATTGATAATTTCTTGACGCAAACGCTCAATTTCTTGTTCATCATCGCCAAGTTCTTTGTGAATTGCCTTTAATTGCTCTCTTAAATAAAACTCTTTTTGCCCTTTTTCAACGCTTTTCTTAACGTTTTCAGCAATAGTTTTTTCTAACTTAATAATTTCAGTTTCGTTTTGAATAAGTTCAATAACTTTATTAAGCCTTTCTTCTTCACTTGTAGTTTCAAGTAAATATTGCTTATCTAAAAATTTAAAAGGAAGATTGAAACTTACCATATTAACAAAGTCTTCTGCACTTTCACAATTTAAAATAGAGTCTACTAAACTTGAAGACAATTTATAAAGAGAAGCGTTATCTAAAAATAATTGCTTAGCATAACGTAACGTTGCTTCCGTTTTGATATTATCGCCCGCTTTTATTTCAAGTTTTTCAACTTTAAAGCAAAAATATTCTCTTGAATTATCTTGCATTAAAATTTTAGCCCGATATAAACCCTCAACGGCAACTCTATAATTTTCGCCACCAATTTTACCTAAATTCCCTACACGACAAACAGTGCCTACTTGATATAAATCATCACTTTTAGGCATATCTACACTTTTATCTTTTTGGCTTACTACAAATAATAATTTTTCGCCACTAATCGCACTATTGACTGCGTTTAACGATTTTAATCTACCAATATCAATAGAAGTGTAAACGTTAGGAAATAAAACTCTACCCCTTAAAGTAACACTTGGAATAAATTTAATAGCGTCATCAATTTTAGTACTAATTAACTCTTGCATTGTAACCTCTAATTACGAAAATAAAAAATAAAATTTTTTAAAGTGAATATATTGTAATACATTTTGTAATATTTTTCAAGTCTTTGTAATTAAATGTTTAAAATTCATAGACTACTATTACAAATTATGCTAATATGTATATATGAAAAAATATGATTTTACAAATAAAACCGCCATAATTACGGGGGCGTCGTCTGGAATAGGATATAATTTAACTAAATTTTTAATTGAAACTTACAACGTTAAAGTTATAGGAATTGCACGTAATGAAGAAAAATTAAAAAAGTTACAAAATGAAAATGAAAAGACAAAAAGCAATTTTATCTATAACGCTTTTGACGTTTCTTGTTTAGAAAAATGGCAAGAATTATTAAACTATTTACAGCGTGAAAATAAACAAGTTGATATTTTAATAAACTGCGCTGGTGTTTTGCCTAAATTTAAAAAATTTGAAGATACGGCTTTAGAAGATTTAACTAACGTATTTAACGTAAACTTTTTATCACAAGTTTATTCTACAAAAATACTTTTGCCGTTAATTAAAAAAAGTAATAGTCCTTTAATAATAAACGTAGCAAGTTCGGCAAGTTTATGCACTTTTGGCGGAATAAGTATGTATTCAGCATCAAAATCAGCATTAAAATCTTTTACTGAAAGTTTAATTTGCGAAGAAAAAATTAGAATAGTATCAGTAATGCCGGGCATTACGAAAACTAATATTTTTTCTTTACAAAATAAAGATGAAAAGGCGTTAAATATAGTAGATAAAATTGCAAAAAGTCCTTTAAAAGTTGCTAAAAAAATAATTAAAAAAGTTAGAAAAAATAAAAAGCGTATAATTATAGGTTTTGACGCGCACCTTATGAATTTTTTCTATAAACTTTTTCCTAATTTAACACCTAAAATAATAACTAAAATTTTAAAAAATTCTAAATATAAAATCTTTGAAGATATGTAAAAAAATCCTACTTACAAGTAGGATTTTTTAATAGTTTTTAATTTATAATTTTTTATGCGGTTTTCTTTAAAACTTCAGCCTTTTTTAAACCTTTTACAACTTCGCTATCAATAACTACCTTGTAAACGCTATCTTCACTTGGTAAATCATACATACAGTCAAGCATTAAATTTTCAAAAATTGTTCTTAAACCCCTTGCTCCCGTTTTTAAAGAAATTGCTTTTTTTGCTATTTCTACAACGGCGTCGTCAGTAACTTCAAGTTCACAATTATCCATTTTAATAAGTTTTTTGTATTGCTTTACTATTGCGTTTTTAGGTTCAGTCATAATCTTAACTAAAGCCTTTTCGTCAAGAGCATCGAGAGATACGGTTATAGGAATTCTTCCAACAAATTCAGGAATTAAGCCGTATTTTGTTAAATCTTGAGGTTGGATATCGTTTAAAACGGATTTTTCACTATCAACTTTAACTTTACCGCCAAAACCTAACGAAGAATTATCAATACGCTTTTCAATTATTTTATCAAGCCCTACAAATGCACCGCCAAATATAAATAATATATTTGTAGTGTCAATTCTTAATAATTCTTGTTGAGGATGTTTTCTACCGCCTTGCGGTGGAACGGAAGCAACCGTACTTTCAATTATTTTTAAAAGTGCTTGTTGAACGCCTTCGCCAGAAACGTCTCTCGTTATAGAAACGTTTTCGCTTTTTCTTGCAATTTTATCAACTTCGTCAATATACACTATACCCATTTGTGCTCTTTCAATATCGTAATCGGCATTTTGGATAAGTTTTAATAAAATATTTTCAACGTCTTCACCAACGTAGCCAGCCTCGGTTAAAGTTGTAGCGTCACTTACGGCAAACGGAACGTTTAAGATTTTTGCCAACGTTCTTGCTAATAAAGTTTTACCCGAACCCGTTGGACCTAAAAGTAATATATTACTTTTTTCAATCTCAGTATCGTCTTCTTCTATAACGCCCGCTAAGCGACAATTTATTCTTTTGTAATGGTTATAAACCGCAACAGACAAAACTTTTTTTGCCTTATCTTGACCAACGATATATTTATCTAATTCTTGTTTAATTTCTTGTGGTTTTTTAAGTTCAACCGTATCAGCGTTTTCAATATTTTCTTCTTCTTTTAAAATTTCATTGCAAATGCTTAAACAATCGTCACAAATATATAAACCGTTAGGACCAGCAACTAAACTTTTAGCATATTCTTTTGGCTTTCCGCAAAAAGCACAATTTTGTCCATTGTGTTTATTTTCAGTATTATTTGCCATTAAATCTCCTTAATTAACTATTCCTTGAACTATAAATTTTATCAATAAGACCATATTCAAGAGCCTCAGTTGCTGACATAAAATTATCTCTATCAGTATCTTTCTCTACTTGACTAATATCTTTATTAGAATTTTGTGCTAAAATTCTATTTAACTTGGCTTTTGTTTTTAAAATATGTTCAGCGTGAATTTTAATATCACTTGCTTGACCTTGAGCCCCGCCAAGTGGTTGATGAATCATAATTTCGCTGTTAGGTAAAGAAAATCTTTTACCTTTTTTACCACTTGAAAGCAAGAAAGCGCCCATAGATGCAGCCATACCTATACAAATAGTACAAACGTCACATTTAATATAATTCATAGTATCGTAAATTGCTAATCCCGCTGAAACTGAACCGCCAGGACTATTTATATAAATATAAATATCTTTATCAGGGTCTTTACTTTCTAAATATAAAAGTTGAGCAACAACCGTATTAGCAGTTGCATCATCAATTTCGCCCGATAGCATAATAATTCTATCTTCTAAAAGGCGTGAATATATATCGTAAGACCTTTCACCTTTGTTAGTTTGTTCTACGACCATAGGTATAAGTGCCATATAAAACCCCCTAAAAATTAGTCAATGGTATTGTTTTTTGTTAAGAAATCAAATACTTTTTCAACAACTACGCTATTTTCATAATATTGAATTTGACGTTCGTTAAGACCTTTATTGAATTCTTCAACGTCTTTATTTGATGCCTTTGCTTGTTCAGCAATTTTAGCGTCAATTTCTTCTTGTGTTGCTTTAATTTCTTCTAATTCGATAATTTTATCTATAACAAGTTGAATTTTAACTTGTTCTTCCGCTTGTTTTCTATAATTTTCTCTAAACGCTTCCATTGTTTGATTAGTGTATTTAAGGTAATCTTCAAGTTTTAAACCTTGATACATCATTCTATATTCCATATCTTGACAAATGTTATCAATTTGTCTTTCAACAAGCGCGTTAGGAATTTCAACTTGAGTATCTTCTGCAATCTTTTTGATAAGTTTATCTTCAGTTTCGTACTTAGCCTTTTTATCGTTAGCCTCTTGCATTTTCTTTTTAGTTTCAGCCTTGTATTCTTCTAACGTTGCAGTGCCGGTTGCATCTTTAATAAACTCGTCGTTAACTTCTGGCAATTCTTTAATTTTAATTTCGTGAAGTTTAACTTTAAAGACAGCGTCTTTACCCTTTAAGTTTTCAGCGTGGTAGTCTTCAGGGAATTTAACTAAAACGTCTTTTTCATCACCTATGTTCATACCAACAACTTGTTCTTCAAAACCAGGTATAAATTGACCGCTACCTAAAATAAGTTGTTGCTTTTCAGCAGTACCGCCGTCAAATTTAACACCGTCAACACTACCGCTGTAATCAATAATAGTAATATCGCCACTCATAGCAGGTCTGTCAGTTATTGCAGTTTCAGTAGAATTTCTTTGGCGTAAGCGTTCAATTTCATCTTCAACGTCTTTATCGCTAACATTATACTCAACTTTGTCAATCTTTATACCCTTATAAGCACCGATTTTAACTTCTGGCTTTACAGGAACGATTGCGACCATAGTAATACCGTCTTCATTAATGTTTTCAACGTCAATTTCAGGACGGTCAACAGGTTCGATAGTTGGTTCTTTATCTAAAATAGCATAGTAATGCTCTGGGAAAACGGTGTTTATTGCTTCTTCGTATAAAATACCTTCGCCGTATTGTTTTACTATTATATGTTTAGGAACTTTTCCTTTTCTAAAACCAGGAACGCTAAATCTTCCTTTAATTTTTTGGTACGCTTTATCTTGAGCGTTTACCCACTCTTCTTTATTAAGAGTAATTTTAATTTTTACAACTGACTTTTCGCCAGCCTCATAAGTATATTGCATAAAAATATCTCCTTAAACAATTTATTATTTTAAATACCTATATATTTTAGCAAAAATTAAACTTATTGTAAAGGTTTTGTGATTATTATTTATATTTTAATTTACTTTTATTTATAATAAATGTATAATAATTGTAGTTTTTATTGGTTTTTAGGAGAAAATAGTATGCCACAAGATTTTTTTACACTAAATAGATATATTCCAAGTTTAAAAAACAAACTTGTTGGTAGTAAAGTCAATAAAATTACTCAACCAACTAACGACGATATATTTTTAACTTTATATAAAGGCGAAGTTATAACTATTAACGTATCGGCAAATGCTACACTTTGCCATATATCAATATCAAATAACGACTATGAAAATCCTATCGTTGCAACTAATTTTTGTATGTTACTTAGAAAGCACTTATTATCAAGCAAAATTACAAACGTAAGTTTGGTTAACGAAGATAGAATTATTAAAATAGATTTTTCTACCGAAAATGATTTTTCATTAATAGATAACGTAAGTTTGTATCTTGAAATTATGGGAAAATATTCTAACGTGTTTTTAGTAATAGAAAATAAAATTATAGGCTCGCTCAAAAATATACCCGTTTCGCTTGACGGAAAAAGAATTTCTTTATACGGCGCTAACTACACTTTACCCGAAAAACAAGATAAATTATCTCCTTACGTTTTAAATAATATTGAAAGTGCGTTAAAAGACTATAATAGTCTTTTAAACAAACAAGATTTAGCAAGTTATATTTATAAAACCTTTATAGGATTTTCAAAACAAACCGCCGAAGAAATTGCTTATAGGATAGGCGAAAACACCCTTGAAAACGCAATTAGAATTTTTAACGATTTTATCAATGAAAAAGATAATCCCGTAATAATAAAAAGCCAGCATTTATATGACTTTTTTCCTTTTGACTACACTCATTTAGAAGGCGAAAGAATATATTTTAATTCATTACTTTCAGCGCAAAGCGAATATTATGAAAACGTAGCAAAAGATAAAAGATTTTCTAACCTTCTTACGACTTTAAACGCAAAAATTCACGCCTATGAAAACAAGTTACTAAAAAAACTGTCTATTTTAGAAGATAAAAAAAGGCAGTCTTTAGACTATGAGAAAAATAAAATTGTAGGTCAACTTATACTCGATAACGTTTATTTAATTAAAAAAGGCGATAAAAAAATAACGGTAATAAACTATTATGAAGAAGATGCAAAAAGTATAGAAATATCTCTCGATGAAAACTTAACGCCGGCCCAAAATGCCCAAAAGCACTTTAAAAAATACTCTAAACAAAAAAAATCGCTTGAATATTTATTACCGCAAATTAATGAAATTGCAAGTGAATTAGATTACGCCCAAAACGTTAAAAACTGTTTAAAAAACTCAAAAACTCTTAACGATTTAATTGAAATTGAAGAAGAATTAATATTTGAAAAAATTATTACTCCAAACAAAACTGTACTTAAGAAAAACTCTAAGAAAAAACAATTTAATTATAGACGCTACGAAGTTGACGGCTATACTATTTTATGCGGAAAAAACAATATTCAAAACGATGCTTTAACCTTTTCAAGCGATAAATTTGATTTATGGTTACACGTTAAAAACTATCACTCTTCGCATACGATAATAAAAAATAAAGGGCAAGATATTCCAGATAAAATAATTCAAATTGCAAGTAGCATATGCGCATATTATTCTACTTGTAAAAACAGCGATAAAATAGCCGTTGATTACACTTTAAAAAAATATGTTAAAAAGCAACCTAATTCTAAGTTAGGAAGCGTAATTTATACGGATTATAAAACTATTTTAGTTAATCCAAATAGTTATGAAGAATTTTTAAAAAATTAAAAAAACTTGCAAAATTTTGCAAGTTTTTTTAATTAGTAAAATGTATTTTAAAACGCATTTCTTGATAAAGAAATTTCTTTGCCATTTAAATAATTAAGTAGACTGTTTTCGCTAAACTTAAAGGTTATTTTATACGCACAAAGCCTTTGATAATTTGCGTTAAATTGTCTATTTATTTTTTCTTTACCATACTTGCCGTCACCTATAACGAAATGACCGTAAAAAGCCAAATGCGCTCTTATTTGATGCGTCCTGCCCGTATATAAAGTCACTTCTAAAATCGTACTATTAGTTAATCTTTGTAGAACCTTATACCCCGTTTTAACGGTTAGAGAATTTTCAACTTTATTTTTATAAATTTTAACAATTCCACTATCGCTATCTTTAACTAAATAATCTTCTAAAATTAACTCGTTATTATCAAAACTACCGTAAACTTCGGTAATATACTTCTTTTGAATATCCCCTTTTTTAAAAGCGTTCAATAACTCTTTTTCACTTTTCTCGTTTAAGGCAAACACCATAAGCCCCGTAGTATTAGTATCAAGCCTATGAACTGCTACTGCGGTAGGATAAAACTCTTTTATATCGCTTAAAATTGATAAATAATCTTTTTTAATCGGCTTATCAATTACTAAAATATTATCGTCAATATACACTATATTAGGTTGATTTTTTACAATTTCAATAGTAGTATATACGTCAATTTTATCGCCAACGTTTAAGTCTATATCTTTATTTACCCTTTTGCCGTTTACTTTAACGTCTTTATTTTTGATAAGTTTTAAAATTTGAGAATACTTTATTGAACTATTAAATTTTTCTTGTATAAACTTTATGAGTTTTTGATTTTTTTCTACGTTAAAACTATACATAATTTTTACTATAAAAAATTGGCGATATCAATCGCCAACTTTTTTATCTATCTTCTTCTTTAATTTTTGCACTTTTATTACTTGGCTTAATAAATAATAAGCACAATATTGCAACAAACGAAGCAAACGATACGCAAAGTAAAACAAATGGTAACGTATTTACCTTAATCCACTCGGCAAAACTCGTTTTGTATTTAGGTGTTGTAGGCTCGCTTAAAACTGAAATTACTAAACTATCTGCCGATACAACTTCGTTATCATAATTATCTTCTACTTCAAGAGTAACTTTATAGTAACCTATTTTAGTTGGAGTAAATTTCATATTAACGGCATCAAAACCATCTTCAACTACTTCCCAATTGGCTACGCTTCCATCATTTTCATCATAACTTTGTGAATATTTTAAAGTATACGTTTCTTTTAAATCGTTACCCGTTACGCTAAAAGAACTAATCGTATAAGATAAACCAACGTAACCGTTTTCTTGGCTTTTACCTTTATATTCAACGGTTGGCTTATATTGAGTTACGTCCGTCACGTCGCCACCAACTTCAAAAGTAAACGTAGGAATTACAAATTCATAACTATCAATTTCACTTGCTTCAACTTTCGTGTCTTCATCATCTTTTAAAGTGTACGTATATTCGCCGTTTTTGAAAGTAGCAACAACTTCTTCACTACCTTTTTTAGCCCTGTATAAACCGTCCACTTTACCAGTTGCCATAGTTCCGTCTAAAAACATTTCGTCAACAACTTCAACTAAACCGTCGTTTAAAATTGAAAACTTAACGTCACTTTCAAGCGTTACGTAAAATCTATATTTACCAGCAAGAGTCGTTGAGAAAGATAATTCCGAAGAAGTATTTTTAATATTCATAGTTGACTTAACTACGTATTCGTTAGAACCAGGCACTACAACGTAAAGTTTTTTCTCATATTGCCTAAAACCTAATGAAGTTGTATCTATAAGAGCCTCTAATTCTTTCATAGGAACAGTAAAAGAGTCCCCTGCATTGATAATATTTTCATTATCATCGTTTTTATATACTTTCTCTAACGCCGTAATAAAAGCATCATATTTTTGACCGCTTTGAGCGTATGATGGCTTAGTTAAATTAGCATTATTATTTGTTACAATAATTTTTTGTTCGTGTTTAATCTCCGTATCTTTAACGCTTGTTGTAACAACGTAAGTATTCTCAACGTTTTTAAAAACTATAGTAACGTAACCGTTAGTATGTTTTACAAAAGTAACGTTTTTACTTACGGTTTTATCTTCTTCTTTTTCAATCACACCATAGCCGTAAATAACTTCTTCAGTAGTTTCGCCATCAACTTTAACTTTAATAATAACGGTGCCCGATTCTGCATTCTTAATTTCATCAGAAGTGTAATACATATATTCAGTACCGCTTAAAATCGTTGCCGTTTCTGCCGCCTTTACATTACTATTACTTGAAAAAGTAATAGGCAAGAAAGCAAAACAAAGAATTATTATAAGAATTTTATAGATATGTTTTTTAAGCATTGCATACTCCTATAAGTTAAAGGCATAAAAATGCCGTTTTATCATTATACTTTATTTATTTTACTATTTATATAACTTTTTGTCAATAATGTTGTGTTATTTTTTTTAGTTATTTTAAATTTATTTTACGTTTTTTCTTTAATATGACAAATTTTATCGTTAACACATTTTAAGAAAAAAGAATAATATATATCATTGGCTATAAAAGTCAATTTATTTTTTGCTTATAATTTTTTTGCAAAAACCAACGTTTTACGCAAAAAGCGAACGGTTTTGCAATTATTAACACGATTTTTAGATATTATGGAATACGTTTTTTTACTAATAACTTCGCTTTCGGTAAGTCTTGATTCGTTTTTTTCAGGACTATCTTTATCATTAAAAGGCTACAATAAATTAAAAGTTATTTCAATCGTTGCAATAACGGTGTTTTTAATGTGTTTTATATGTGCAAAATTCGCAAGCACGGCAAGTGGTGTTATTAAAACCTACGCTCCGCTCGTTGGTGGTTTAATTTTAATAATAGCCTCTTACTACGACACGTTAAAAAGTAAAAAGCACGTTAAAGAATTATTATATAAATTAAATGGCGTCAACTTATTTTACGAGTCTTTTTTCGTAGGATTTTCAATAGGTCTTGACGGCGCTTTAGGTTGCATAATGTTAACGATTTTAGGTTTTAATTATTTGCTTGTTACGGCGTTAATAACCTTTATGCACGTTATATTATTATTGTCTTCTTTTACTATTTCTAACGCCTTTACGTTTAAAAAAAATTATATCGTAGATATAATTCCATCATATATTTTGTTTATTTTAGGAATTATAAAACTTTTAGAATATTAAAAAAAATCTCAAAATATTATTGAGATTTTTTTTATTATAAAGATAAATTTACTGCAACGGAAGTATCAAATAATTTCCAAGGGGCTAAATCTTTTGGCGGTTCAGTTTTAAAAACTAATCGCTCTTTCGTTACGGGGTGAGTAAACGATAAAGAAGTAGCAAATAACGCCAACTTTCCTTTAACTGCATTTTCGCCACCATAACGCATATCGCCGTATACGGGGTATCCTAAATGTGATAATTGCACTCTTATTTGATGCGTTCTACCCGTATGCAAGGTTATTTCTACAAAAGATAAACCGTTTTTTTCTTCTAAAACCTTATAATCGAGTTTTGAAAATTTAGCGCCTTCAACCGTTTCGCCACAAATGTAAACGATATTATTTATAGGATTTTTCTTTAAATAATTAGTTAAAGTTTGTTGTTTTTTAGGTAAACTACCAACTAAAACCGTATGATATTTCTTTTGAAAATCTCCATTTTTAATTTGCGTAGATAATCTTTCAGCCGCCTTTGAAGTTTTAGCAAAAACCATAATACCGCCCGTTGGTCTATCTAATCTATGAACTAAACCCAAATAAACGTTACCCGGTTTATTATCTCTAACTTTTATCATTTCTTTTAATGCCGTAAGTAAATCTAAATCTTTACTACTGTCTTCACAAGACGGCATATTTTGTGGTTTTAAAACGACAATTATATGATTATCTTCATGTAAAATTATTAAATCTTCCATAATTCTTCCTTTAATTTTTACTTTTCCATAGTCCCGAGCAACCGCAAGGCAAAGCGATTCCCTCGTCGGTAGGTAAACCAACTTCGTAACTTTCAACTTCTCCGTCAAAGTCTTTTAACGCTAAAGAAATAATGTTATTTAATACTTGCGGTTGTAAACCCGTAGTATAACTGTTTATCAAAAAGAATAAAGGATTATCGCTTAAAACTTTAACGCAAGTGTTAACTAAATTGTAAAGTTCATCTTCGATTTTCCACATTTCGCCGTTAGGTCCTCTACCGTAACTTGGTGGGTCCATAATAATAGCGTCGTACTTTTTACCCCTTTTAATTTCTCTTTGAACGAATTTTAAACAATCGTCAATAATAAACCTAACCGTTCCGTCGCCAACCTTAGAAAGTCTACAATTTTCGCCTGCCCGCTCCACCATACCTTTTGAAGCGTCAACGTGGCAAACGCTTGCCCCCGCTTTTAATAAAGCAACGGTTGCACCGCCCGTATATGCAAAAAGATTAAGTACTTTTATAGGTCTATTAGCATTTTTAACAAGTTCAGTCATAATGTCCCAATTAACTGCTTGCTCTGGAAATAATCCCGTGTGTTTAAAACCCATAGGTTTTATTAAAAATTTAAGTTCGCCGTAACAAACGGTCCACTCGTCTGGAAATCTTTTTTTAATATTCCACTTACCGCCACCTTTATCACTTCTACAATACTTAGCGTTTAAAGAAGGATAATTTTCCATATCAACGTCAGTTTTCCAAATAACTTGAGGGTCGGGGCGAAGAAGTTTTACTCCTTTCCAGTCTTCAAGTTTATATCCTGAGCCCGTTGCTATAATGCGATAATCTTTCCACTTATTTGCGATTTTCATTTAGCACTTTTCAATCCCAATTATAATTTTTCCGTTGTCAATTTCCCAAGTCTTAACGTATCCAACGCTTGCCGTTGACTTAATAAGATTTTCGCATAAAACGACTTTTTTAATTTGTTCAGCCCTTTCTTCTAATACTAAAGCCACGTTGCCGTCAGCCTCGTAAGTAATATTTATGCGGTCGGTAACTTCGAAGCCTGCTTCTTTTCTCATTGTTTGAATTTTAGAAATAACTTCTCTTTCAATACCTTCTAAAAGCAATTCTTTAGTTATGTTAACGTCTAAAACAACCGTTAAACCGTTATCACTTGCCGACACGAAACCTTCCATACTTTCAGATGAAATAAGTAAATCGTCAATAGTAAACTCAATATCAGCGCCATCTAAATTAACCTTGTAAACTTCGCCGTTTTTTACAGTTTTAACAACTTCACTTGCATTACAAGTTTCTAAGAATTTTCTAATTGCGCCGAGTTTAGCCCCGTATTTAGGACCTAACGTTTTAAGTTGTGGTTTAATTTTATAAGTTACGAAATTTTCAGCGTCTTTTAAAATTTCAACGTCTTTAATATTAAGTTCATCTCTTGCAATTTCTAAAAGTTGATTGTTTAACGTGAGTTTTCTTTCAGTTATAACGTAAAGTTTAGAAAGTGGTTGTCTATTTTTAATATTAGAAGCGTTACGAGATGCTCTACCTAAAACAACTATTTCTAAAATTTCATCCATACCCTTTTCTAATACGCTGTCAATCATACTATCGTCTTTTGTAGGGAAATCGCAAAGATGGACTGAAATAGGCGCATCTTTAAAGAAATTAGGAACTAAATTGTTATACATAGTTTCACTTATAAACGGAACGTATGGTGCGGAAAGTTTACATAAAGTTACTAAAATTGTGTATAAAGTAGTATAGGCTGAAATTTTATCGTCAGTCATTTCTTTACCCCAATATCTTTCTCTGCCCCTTCTAATATACCAATTAGATAAATCGTCTACGTATTCTTGTAAATATCTTGAAGTTTCAAAAATTTGATAATTATCTAAACCTTTATCAATTTTTTCAATTAAAGTGTTGAGTTTAGATAACGCCCACTTGTCCATAAGTGAAAGTTTACACTTTTTAATATCGTAATTTGCTGGATTATACTTATCAATATCAGCGTATAAAACGAAGAAAGCGTAAGCGTTCCAAAGCGTACCTATGAACTTTCTTTGTGCTTCCGATACGGCTTCAGGATAGAACCTTGATGGTAGCCATGGATTTGAACCGGTATAGAAATACCACCTTACAGCGTCAGAGCCTTGATTATCTAAAACAGTCCAAGGATCTACAACGTTACCTATATGCTTAGACATTTTAATACCGTTTTTATCATTAACGTGACCTAAAACGATACAGTTGTTAAACGGCGACTTTTTAAATAATATAGTTGAAATAACAAGTAAAGTATAAAACCAACCTCTCGTTTGGTCAACCGCTTCACTAATAAAGTCTGCTGGGAATAATTTTTCAAATAAATCTTTATTCTCAAACGGATAGTGAAGTTGAGCAAACGGCATTGAGCCAGAGTCAAACCAACAGTCGATAACGTCTTTAACCCTACGCATAGTGCCACCGCACTCACATTTAAAGGTTGGAACGTCAATATAAGGTCTATGAAGTTCAATATCCCCTTTTATACCGCATAAGTCTTTAAGTTCTTGTTTTGAACCTATCGTGTGAACTTTTTCACATTTATCACAAGTCCAAACAGGAAGTGGCGTTCCCCAGTATCTTTCACGAGAAATACCCCAATCGATAACGTTTTCAATAAAGTTACCCATTCTACCCGTTTTGATAGTTTCTGGCATCCAGTTAACTGAATTGTTTGATTTAATTAAATCTTCTTTAACCGCCGTTGTTTTAATAAACCAACTACTTCTTGCATAGTAAATAAGCGGAGTATTACAACGCCAGCAGAAAGGATAACTATGCGTAAATTCTTTAACGGCAAAGAGTAAATTTCTCTTTTCAAGGTCGCTTATAATAACTTTATCGGCATCTTTAACGAATAAGCCGGCAATTTCGCCACACTCACTCGTCATTTTACCGCTCGTGTCAACTAAATTTACAAAAGCAATATCGTACTTTTTACATACCCTCGAATCGTCTTCACCAAATGCTGGGGCGTTATGAACGATACCCGAACCGTCTTCTAAAGTTACGTAATCGTCAACAATACAAATAAATGCCTTTTTGTCTTGTTCAATAGCCGCTAAAGTATAATCGAATAAAGGTAAATATTCAGTATACTCGTACTCTTTACCCGTTTTTGTTGATAAAACTTGATAATTTTCAAAAAGACTGCTTGCTAAATCTTCCGCTAAAATGTAAATTTCGCCACTTTCAACTTTAATTTCAACGTACTTTGCAGTAGGATTAAAACATAAAGCCACGTTAGAAGGAAGAGTCCAAGGAGTTGTAGTCCACGCTAAGAAATATTTATTTTCTTCGCCTTTAACTTTAAATTTAACGAAAACTGATTTTTCAGTAACATCTTTATATCCTTGCGCCACTTCGTGTGAAGATAAAGCAGTTCCGCATCTTGGACAATATGGAACGATTTTATAACCTTTGTAGAGTAAACCTTTTTTCCAAATTTCTTTTAACGCCCACCACTCCGACTCAATATAATCGTCATGATAAGTAACGTAAGGATTGTCCATATCACACCAATAACCTAAGCGGTCGCTCATAATTTTCCACTCGGTAGTGTATTTGAAAACGCTGTCTTTACATTGTTTAATAAAAGGCTCTATGCCGTATTTTTCAATATCTTGCTTGCCGTCAAGTCCAAGTTTTTTCTCAACTTCAAGTTCAACGGGAAGACCGTGCGTATCCCAGCCGGCTTTTCTTAATACGTGTTTACCTTTCATTGTTTGATATCTTGGAATAATATCTTTCATAACACGAGTTAACACGTGGCCTATATGTGGCTTACCATTGGCTGTTGGAGGACCGTCATAGAAACAAAATTCTTCCCCACCTTCATTTTTCTTAATACTTTGCTCGAAAATTTTGTTAGTTTCCCAAAATTCTATAATTTCTTTTTCCCTTTGTACGAAATTTAGATTTGTTTCAACTTTTTTATACATAAATTACCTCACATAAAACAATTATCTTAAAATAAAAAAAGGGCTATTCGCTTAGAGACGAATAAACCCGCGGTACCACTCTTTTCACGTTTTTAAAAATTAAACGTGCAACTTAATATCGTAACGAGATAAACGGAAAAGCCTACTATAAGTTCAGCCCTCGGCATAAGAAAGGATTCGTTATATAACTTACTACTGCCGAGTTTCACCAGCCCCGTACTCTCTTTTTATAGACGTTATATAACCTGTTTTCTATTATCGCCTTTAAATAAAAGTAATATTTTAGTATATTTTAGCAAATAAACCAATTTAAGTAAAGCAAAATAACCTAATTTATTACTATAAATTATTTTTATCTCATTAAATACTTGATATTTTTGCATTTTTATAGTAAAATTAACTTGCTGTGCTAGGTGGGGAGTTAGCGGTGCCCTGTACTTGCAATCCGCTACAGCAAGGCTGAACGCCCTTCTCGATTTTGTTTATGGAAGGCTGAATAAAATAAGTGGCGTTGATGTTAAGGTCTTATGCAACGAAACGCTGTGAACCGTGTCAGGATAGGAATATAGCAGCACTAAGCAGTTTATTTCGTGTGCCATAAGGGAACTTTGACGGAGCAAACTGTTTTGTGACCGCTTCGGTATTCACTAACAAAAAGGGATGCACAGTAACTTTTAAAGGAGAAGGGTTTTAGATTTCTAAAACTCTTTTATAATATTATGCAAAACACTATAAATAAAATTTTTAATGAAATTAAAAACGGAAACAATTTTGGCGAAAAAGTAACGCTAATAGGCGCTACTAAATTTGTTGATATTGAAAAAATTAACCAAGCAATTTCTTTTGGCTTAACTGATATAGGCGAAAACAAAGCGCAAGAATTTAGAGATAAGTTTGATAAAGTTTTGCCTTGTAATTATCATTTTTTTGGTAGACTTCAAAAAAATAAGGTTAAATATTTAGTTGGTAAGGCTTGCTTAATTCACAGCGTTGACAGTTTAGATTTAATTAATGAAATTGACAAAAAAAGTAAAGAGTTAAACGTAAAAACCAATATTTTATTAGAAGTAAATATGGGCGAAGAACAAAAAGGCGGATTTGAAGTTAACAATTTAGAAAACGCACTTAGTAATATGGTGAATTACCCTAACGTTTTAGTTAAAGGCTTAATGGCTGTTATGCCAAATTTAGAAGATAAATCAAAGTTAAAAACAATGTATCAAGATTTACGCAAAATTTACGATAAATTCAAAGAAAAATATAATTTTCAATACTTATCGGCAGGTATGAGTAACGACTATAAAATTGCAATAGAAAACGGCTCAAATATGATAAGAATAGGCACTTTAATTTTTGGTAGTAGGTATTAAATTTGAGTATTGCGATAAATAGTCAAGGTACGAAAGATATTAAAAGTTTTTTCATTAAAAATTTATCAAATATTGAAGAAGTTTTAAATTATATAAAACAAAACCCCGCAATAATAAATATTAGTTCGCTAAATAGCGTTTTAAAGCAAAGAGTTATAGATATTATTACGGGTGCAATATATATGTGCAACTCAAACATATGTCCACTTGATAAAGATAATTATTTGATAATAAAAAAAGATTGTTAAAATACGCTTTTAATAGCGAATTAAAACAATTAAATAAACGTTAAAGCCGAAATTGAACGAACAATTTCGGCTTTTTACTATATTTAAGTTATTCCACGTCAAGATTTTCAAATAAAAACATATCGTTATCTAAAAATTCAAGCACCGTCATACCAAAACCATTTGCTAAACGCAAAATGGTTGAAAAAGTTACCGTTTTACTTTTACCGCTCATAATCCATTGCATATGACCGTGTTGAATACCTGAAAGTTGCTCTAAACGATACTGAGTCATTTTCTTTTCAGTAAGTAAGTTAATTATTCTTTTTGCCACAGCATCATTAACAGTCATTTTTATTCCCTCAAAAATAATACGGAAGAACTCTTCCATATTTATTATATTCTTTTTATAAAAAAATATAAGAATGAACTCTTCCCTATTAGTTGCTTTTTTTGTTTGTGTTTGTTACAATATGAATGTATACTTACACAAAGGAAAAAATAATGATTATATCTTTTTGCGGACATTCAAATTATCTAAGCAACTTAGAAGATGAGGAGCGATTGCTTAAACTTTTAGAAAGCGTTGTTTGTGGTAAACAAGTTGAGTTTTATTTTGGTGGATATGGTAATTTTGACTTTTTTGCACTTAAATGTGCAAAAAGATATAAACAATTACATAAAAACGCAAAACTCGTATTTGTTACACCATATTTAGGTAAATGGCTAAACAAACGAAAAGATTTACTTGAAAAAAACTACGACAACATCATCTACCCCAATATCGAACACGTTCCACTAAAATTCGCAATCATAAAAAGAAACGAGTGGATAATAGACCAAGCAGATTATTTGTTTTTCTATGTAAACACACATTATGGCGGTGCTTATAGAACGCTATTATATGCACATAAACATAATAAACGTTATATAAATTTATATCAAGATAAGTTTGTGCTTTACTAATAAAAACGTAACGTGTCAGTCTTTCAAAAAGATAAAACACGTTACACCAAACAAAAAGCACGCTGTTTTTCGCAGGTTGCGAAAAACAGCGTGCTACATTTTATTTTACTAAAAATCTCCATTTAAAGAAAAATTATTTTATTTGCTTCTTTCAAACAATTCAAGTAACCAGTTTTTACTTACACATAAAAACTCATTGTCACTATCTTTAATATCTTCATACATCTTTTTAGCGCATTTTAAAAGTAAATCGTAATTTACAGGTTTAATTTGTGGTACGAGTTTTTTGTAGTTATCATAACAAATTTTATTTAAAACTTCTTTTGATAGGTCAAGACCTTTAATATCCATACCTCCAAAATTAGGTAAATGAAACTCGCTTCTATCGTGAGAAATAGCGCTCCATACAAGTTTATTAAGCCCTATATTACCCTCGTCACTTTTAATATCATTGCAGTCCGTTCCAAAAATTATTCTATCTTGATATTTCACAAAAAAGTCGTGCCATTTATCTATATCTTTTGAAAAATTGAAATACATAGTTCTACCAGGCGTAAGGTCAAAACTAACGTTTTTATAAGTATTAAGAATTCTTTCACACTCTTCAATATTTGCTGAAAGAAAAGCAAAATGTGCAAAAATCATTTTTAAATTAGGATTTTTGTTTAACCTTGCAAACGCTTGGTCGTAAATTTCTTGTTTTTTAGAATACCCTTCTAAAAATAATCCCCAGTGGCGTTTTATTTCATTTTCCGTTAATTCTCTTGGAATCCAATAACGCTCATCGTCGTTTAAGTGAACTAAAACGGGAATACCATTTTCTTCTAAATAGTTAAACATAGCGTCATAACGGCTATCGTCTATTCCGTGTCCAAGCGTTTTTATAGTGTGAGCGCAAAACATAAGTTTAATACCGTCGCAACCTAAATCCATTAAAAGTTTGGCTTGTTCTTCGTAAGGAATATCTTTATAAATATCGTCTGGCTTCCCATCGTGACCAGGCATATTATGTATCATACCAAAAACTGAAAGATTGATTTTTTTGTAGTTTTTCTTCCAGTAAAGTGCTGAAAGATTGTAACAAAGCGCCCTATACGTTAAGCAATTTAAAGTAGCGTCGGTAACACACTTTGAAACAACGTCTAAATAATGTTCACAAACGTCAAAATCAACGTCTGACATATGAATATGCATATCACAAAACTTTTCTAAATTATGATTTTCCATATATTCACCTTTTAATTAAAATTTATTTGCTAATTGCAGTGCCGTAGTAATCAATCATATAAAGTTCAGTATTTTTATTGATTGTAAGCAACATTTTATCATCTTTAAAGTTTACGTTTATAAAAAGTTCGCCTTTATAAATATCTACAACTTTAATTTGCAATATCATATTTTGCTCTCTTGACCAACTAAGCATATTTAGAACGTCGTAACCTTTATGATATGGCGTATGCACTTTTTTACCACTATAAATTTCAGGGAACTCGTCTTTAATAAACTCTTCATAACCAAATTTAAGTTTAAATACGCCACGAGAGTTTTCATAATTAAACGTGCAATAATCTTTTTCGAAATCAAATTGTACCCATTTAAATCCCATAGCGTTATCTTCAAGTTCAAACTTTTTGCCGTTTATAACCTTTTCATAATCACTATGCGCCTCCCCGTAGCCCGTAGGAACTTCCCAACTTTCTAAAATACTATTTAATTTATCAAAACTTTCTTTATCTTCTTCAAGCGGTGTATCACTTGCACTTTCGTATATATCCATAAGCATATCGTATATTAAATTTCTTGCAAAATTATCGTAATTTGACATAAATATTGCATTATATACGAGCATTAAATTTTTAAGTGGCAAACAATGTACTTGTTGACCGAGCATACCGTGCATTGCAAAACCCTTTTCTTCTATCCAAATTTGATAACCGTAACCAGTAGAACTAATCGTTGTGGCTGAGAACGTTGCATTGTCGGTAATTTTTGAAGTGGCTTTTTGCATATAGTCGTAAGGAAGCAATTGCTCGCCGTTAAATTTACCTTTATTTAAGATAAGATTTCCTATTTTAGCAAAATCTATAGTAGTTGTCAATACTCCACTTGCACCCCAACTATAACCGTCAGGACTTTTAATACACTCAATATCTTTAGATACGCCGATTTTATCAAACTCTGGTCTTAAATACTCTAAAAAAGTCATACCCGTAACTTTTTCAACGATTACGTCAAGTAAATACGATGCAGAAGAATTGTATCTAAAAAGCATACCGTTAGGATAATCAGTTTCGCTAACGAAGGAAGATTTAGCCCAATCCGATTTCCATTTTCCGTAAGTTGTAGTAGGCAAGCATATACGCATTGATAAAGCGTCTTCAATAGTGGCCTTAGCAAATTCTTCTTTGCAAATATCTTTATATTCAGGAAAATAATCAACTAATTTATCAGTTAATTTAATTTTACCCTCGCCATAAAGTTTACCTATTGCAAGCGATACGAGTGTTTTTGAACAAGAATATATTCTATGAATAAAATCTTTGGTTATAGGTTTACAGTAGCCTTCGCTGATAACTTTATCATTTCTAACAAGCACAAAACTTTGCATTCCAAACTTATGCTTTTTAATCGTTTCTATAAAGTTAATAATCTTTTTAGATGAAATTCCTTGACTTTCAGGCGTCACTTTTTGAAAATAATTATCCATAATTCCCTCATTTTGCGTTAATTAAATTTAATTTAACACGTATTTTTAATTGTCTAAAATATTATATCACATTGAAATTTTAATGTAAATATCAACTACTAAAATTTATTTCATTTTAAAAACTTTTTAATTTATTTAATAATAACGTAAATATTCTTAATTTTTTAAAAGTTTCTTACTATAAACATTTACAATTTTCATATAAAAAAAAGATTATCGAAACTCAATAATCTTTTTTGAATTTATTTAGAAAAATGCCCGTTTTTTAATGCTTCAAGCATGATAACAGCGCTACTTGCATTTGTTGCAAGTGGAATAGACTGAACGTCACAAAGTCTTAAAAGTGCTGAAACGTCAGGCTCGTGTGGCTGTGCTGTTAAAGGATCTCTTAAAAATATAATTAAATTAAGTTCGCCGTTAGCAAGCATAGCGCCTATTTGTTGGTCTCCACCAAGTGGACCGCTTTTCATTCTATGTATAGGTAGTCCCGTTTCGCCCATTATTAAAGTGCCTGTTGTACCCGTTGCATATAGTTCGTGATTTATTAAAATATCTTTATATTGTTTTGCTATTTCAATAATTTCGTTTTTCTTTTTGTCATGCGCAATCAATGCTATTTTCATAATTTACCTCTTAATCTTCATATCCGTTAGGATTATTTATTTGCCATCTTAAAGCGTCTTGACACATATCGTCAAGTGTTTTTTGCGCCTTAAAACCTAAAAGTTCATATGCTAAAGTAGGGTCGGCATAACACTCGGCGATATCGCCCGCTCTTCTTTCAACTATTTCGTAAGGAATATCTTTCCCAAACGCTTTTGAAAAGGCTTTAACCATATCAAGTACGCTATATCCAACGCCCGTACCTAAATTTACTATGAATAAACCGCTATTTGTTAATAATTTTTTAACGGCAAGAACGTGACCAACGGCAAGGTCGACTACGTGAATAAAATCTCTAACCCCCGTACCGTCTTTCGTAGGATAATCGCCACCAAATACCCTTAAACAAGGAAGTTTACCTATTGCAACCTTAGTTATATATGGACATAAATTGTTAGGTATTCCATTAGGGTCTTCACCTATCGTGCCCGATTCGTGAGCACCAACCGGATTAAAGTATCTTAATATTGCTATATTGAAATCTTTATCGGCTTTTGCAACGTCTTTTAAAATATATTCAATAAATAATTTGGTGCTACCATATGGATTTGTTGTTGAAAGTGGAAAATCTTCTTTTATAGGAACTGACTTTGGATTGCCATAAACAGTTGCCGAAGATGAAAATACTAAATTTTTGCAATTAAACTCTCTCATAACGCTAACGAGAGATATTAAACCACCTATATTATTATCGTAATATTCCAAAGGTTTTTCAACAGATTCGCCAACCGCTTTATAGCCGGCAAAATTTATAACCGCATCAATCTTATGGTTTTTGAAAATTTTTCTTAAAGCGTCTTTATCTAAAATATCATTTTCGTAAAAAGTGATTTTTTTATTGACGATTTTTTCAACACGTTTAACCGCTTCATATTTACTATTGTTTAAATTATCAATGATAACTACTTCATATCCTGCTTTTATAAGTTCGATAGTAGTATGCGAGCCAATATATCCCGCGCCACCTGTGACAAGTATTGTTTGCATAATTTCTCCTTTTATTAAAAATATTATATCAAAATAAACTTTTTTTAGCAATAGATTTTAACTTAAATTAATAACTTACTTTAATTTATTGTGTAATCGTTTAAAATTTACACATATTATATATTATGAAAACTATCGTATTAACGGGAGGCGGAACGGCTGGTCATTGTATACCACACTTTTCTATACTTCCCTATTTAAAAGAAAATTTTACTAACGTTTATTATATAGGCTCGAAAACGGGTATTGAAAAAAAATTAGTTAGCGAAAAAAATATACCTTATTTTGAAATTCCTTCAGTAAAACTAAAAAGAAAGTTTTGCTTAGACAATTTTTTAATTCCATTTAAACTTTTAAAAAGTGTGAACGAAGCGAAAAAATTTTTAGAAAAATTAAAACCTAACGTGGTATTCTCAAAAGGCGGTTACGTTTCGTTACCCGTTATTTTAGCAAGCAAAAAATTAAATATTCCCGTAATTATACACGAAAGTGATTATTCAATGGGTTTAACTAACAAAATATCTACTAAATACGCAAGTAAAGTTTTAACGAGTTTTGACGTTGATTTTAAGATAAAAAATCAAGAAGTCGTAGGCCCACCGCTTTTAGAAGAATTATTTTCAGTTAGTAAAGAACAAGCATTAAACTATTACAATATTAAAACTAATAAACCTATTTTACTAATTACGGGCGGTTCACTTGGAGCAAAAGCCGTAAATAAAGCCATTTTAGACAATTTAGATAGTTTGTTAACAAAGTTTACTATATTTCATATAGTAGGTAAAGGAAATTTAACTAATATCAATAAAAAAGATTACTATCAAGTTGAATTTACTAAAATGCAATATGCGTATAATTTGGCTGATATTTGCATATCAAGATGCGGGTCGAATACCGCTTTTGAACTTATGGCTTTAAAAATACCTACTTTATTTATTCCGCTACCAAAAAGCGAGTCAAGAGGCGATCAAATAGATAACACACTTTATTTTAAAAGCAAAAAACTTTGTAGAGTTTTAATGCAAGAAGATATAAATTTATTAAAAAATGAAATTTTTGCGCTTTATAACAGCAAAGATTATTACAAAAACAACTTATACGATTCAAATATTAAAAACGGAAATAAAAAAATAGCGAAAATACTTAATTCTTTTTAAGTATTTTCGCTAAAATTTAAGTTTATTTATTTAAATATTCTTTCAATAGTTTAATTGCGTCTATCGGCTTATATTTTTTATTAACGACTAAATTATATTTTTTAGCAACTACGTCAATCAAATACTTAGCGTTACGCATTGCCCTTTCCGATTTAATTCTTAATAATACCGGAACTTCTTTATAGCAATTTCTATTAGAAACGTCTTTACATTTAAGCCTTGACTCAACTTCGTTTATATCAAGATTTAAATACAATTTTAAAGACTTTCCAGACGTAGCAAGTTTAAATAATTGAAGCCTACCCATATTAAAACTATCGTAGTTATTAGAAATTCTTGATTTTACTTTTTTGTACGATAATATGATATTTTTAAGTTCGACGTATCTATTTAAAATAATAGGCTCTTGTTCGAGTATTTTTTGAGCAAACTTTTTATCTTCATAAACGACTTTAATAGGTGCTACGGCAGAAAAAACTATATCACTTACACTCGTAGAATCAATCAACGTATCGCTAAACGTATGACCTTCAACTTCAACGCTTGGCTCTTCTTCGTCAAATAACGTTTCTTCACTAACCGCATTTAATTTTATAGGCTCGCTAAAAGATAAACTTTCTTCTTGCAAGGTAAGCCCTTCGTCTTTAACTTGTATAGGCATATCAAGTTGCTCTTCACTTAAAGAAACTTGCTTTTCATCGAATAAAACTTCCGTTTCAACATCAGAAATTATTTCTTCAACTTTTTTTGGCGACGTAAACGTTAAACTTTCTTCTCTTACACCGTTGTATTGTTGTTCATATACCGAACTCTTTTTTGAAGATTGTTTAACCGGTTCAGTATACGCTAAATCTTCCGCTGGAGAAAAATTAAATAAAGGTTCTTCATTAACGCTCTTTTTATCATTATTAATTATCTTTTTATCTTCAATCATAATAACCTCTCTTATATAGTATATCTCATACTTACAAAAATTTCAAGTATTTTTTTAATTTAAAAATCCTTTGATAAATTAATTATTAAATTAATTATTTTTTATTTTAAATACTTTACATTTTTTTCAATAAATTATATAATAACTTTTGCACTATTTAACTATATAGAGGTATGAGTTATGAGTCAAACGTTACAAGTAATATTTTCAATAGCATTAATACTTTTAGCAAGCAAATTCTTAGGGCTTTTAATGAGGCGTATAGGCTTACCTCAAGTTTTAGGCAGTATTTTAGCAGGTATTTTATTAGGTCCTGCTATTTGGTCTTACTTTATACCCACTAACGTATTTTTTCCACTACAAGCAAATACTATTAAACACTTTTCAGAAATAGGTGTAATTTTAGTTTTATTTAGCGCAGGTCTTGAAACTAATTTAGAAGACCTTAAAAAAATGGGGTTAGTATCAATTTTAATAGCATTAGGCGGTGTAATTATTCCCCTTGCGTTAGGCACTCTTGTTGGTTTAATTTTTATTTACCCTACTACAAACGATATTTTAACTGCCGTATTTTTAGGCGTTATAATGTGTGCTACGAGCGTTGGCATAACGGTTGAAACACTAAAAGAGTTGGGGCATTTAAAAAGCAAAGTGGGCACTATTATTATTTCAAGTGCTATAATTGATGACGTTATAGGCATTATCGTTTTGACAATTTTTATGAGTTTAACGGGCAAAAGTGCTGATGATTCTTTAGTTTTGCACCTTATAAACCCAAATAATAACGCTTTAATTTCTATTCTATGGATGCTTTTATTCTTTATTATAGCAATAATAGGTGGAATATTTATTTCTAAATTATTTAAGCATATTGCCGAAAAACACCCCGACACTCATAGATTACCTATATATTCAATAGTAGTTTGTTTTCTATATGCGGTAATAAGCGAATCAGTATTTGGCGTTGCCGACATAACGGGAGCGTATATTGCGGGCGTAGTATTATCTACAAATCATAGATGCGCCGAATACGTTGATAAAAAAGTGGCAGTAAATTCGTATACGTTTTTTGGACCTATTTTCTTTGCGCATATAGGTATGGAAATATCTTTTAGCGGTATGAATTTAGATATTTTATTTTTAGGTCTTACCTTTGTAGCAGTAGCCATTTTAGGTAAAATTATAGGCTGTGGACTAACGGCAAAACTTTGCAAATTTTCTTATAAAGACAGTTTGAAGATAGGCGTTGGTATGATAGCAAGGGGCGAAGTTGCCTTAGTCGTTGCACAAAAAGGCATAAGCGCAGGGCTTATGAATACTAATCATTTAACAATCGTAGTTATGCTTGTTTTAGTAAGTTCGGTTTTAGCACCTATCGTTTTAAAACTGTTATATAAAGAAAAAAGAGAATTTGAACTAAACACTGTTTTAGTTAACGAAAATATTGAAAAATAAATTTTATTTAAACGTTAAAGGTCGTATGCGAAATAAATCGCATACGACCTTTTTCTTTATTATAATTGTTCTATAAAGGTTGCATAAGCACTACTATTACTTTTATTTTTTACTGTTAAAACGCCGTTTTTAATAGAATATTCTACGTTTTCACTTATCTCGAAAGGTTTAACTTCGCCCTTTAATTTATATTCGCAATCACCTTCAATTAAAAAATCCATATAGATATAATTTTTATCTAAATATTTTACGTCGTAACAAGAAATTCCGTTTTTGCTAACTTCAAAATATTTTTTATACCCAACACCCTTACAAGTATCTAAATTTTTATCTTTAAAAGTTGGATACACTTTATGCGTAAATTTAATATTTATAGCATCGTCAATATTGTCTTTTCTTACGTTTGGCTCGCCGTCGTAAATAGGTAAAAAACCACACGCAAAACCTAATTTTACGTTACCGAATACGTCTTTAAAATAATCTATAACTCTATCTGGTGGAGAGTTTTTATCTTGCCAAAACTCCTTAACTAATGCAAACGATCGTGGGAACGGCTCGCCCCTTAACGCAACGGGTTTAGAAAAATCAAAAGTAATATCGCTTTCAGTAAACGGCAAGGTTTTAGGAATAATTCTATACACCCCGCCAAGATACATATCTTTCTTTTCTTGATACATTACACCCATCATTCTATTGCAATCAACGTCTTTAATTTTTTTATGATTAAAATATATTACAATTTCGCCACTTTCGTCAATTCTATACACAATTTTATATTCAAACATAGGTTCGCCAAAATTAGATAAATTAAGTGGGTATTTATATCCGCCTATCGGCCTGTTTTTTTCTACTAAACTACACACTGTGGCTGGATTTATAATATCGTATTCTTCAATAATATCAACGTAATCGCACTCAGCACCCGTTACCACCCTTTTACTATCTTGATTAGTATAAGCTATAACCTCACATTTTTTTCTTTTAATTGCTCTATATAACTGCGTTACACTTTGACTATTGATTAAAATAGATTTTTTATTATTACCGTTTCTACAATAATTTAACTTGCCTTCAATTTTTTTAATAAACTTATAATTTAAATCGTCTTCACCCACGTTTTGAGATACGAAAACTAAAAGGTCATCATCTAAAACTTTAAGTAAAGTAAACTCTATTCCGCTTTCGTCTTTATATACTGCGCCTACGTCTTTTATGGTTTTTTGATGCTTTTCACTATACACTTGTATTGCGCAAGGCTGACCGTGATTAGCCCCTATCGGCGTGCCGTTTATAAAAGGTGGAACAGCCTCGTCGTTAGTTACTGAAAAAACGATATCAGTATTAAAAATATCCGGACTATCTTTTTTCACTAAACCCGACTCTTTAAAATCTACGGGGCAATTAAAAGATAAATCGCCAACTTCTTCCTTTACGTTTATAAACTTATGAGTTAAATAATAGTCTTTATTGAAATTTGTTTTTACTAAAAACTGGTTACCCCCAAAACAAACGAACATATATCACCTCTAAAAAATTTTCTATAAACATTATACACCAATAAATCAAATTGTCAATAATTGCCCCGCATTTTACTTGTAAAATATTTATCACTATGTTATAATCAAAAAAAACATTTTATTAGGAGAAATTATGAAGGCAATTTTAACCGTTTTAGGTAAGGACAAGTCTGGTATAATCGCAAACGTATCTACAATGCTTGCTAAAAAAAATATAAACATTGAAGATATTAGTCAAACGATTATGCAAGGCTATTTTACAATGATTATGCTTGTTGATATTAACGAATCAACAACTACAATTTTTGAACTCAACAAAGAAGCAGAACTTTTAGGTAATGAAATAGGCGTTAAAATAATTATTCAACACGAAGATATTTTTAACGCTATGTATAGAGTGTAAATTATGATAAACCACAAAGATATTATTGAAACCATAAATATGGTTCAAAAAGAAAATTTTGACGTTCGTACAACAACAATGGGCTTATCTCTTTTAGGTTGCATAGGCGCAACCGCAAAACAAACTGCTCAAAATTGTTATGACTTAGTTTGTAAAAAGGCTGAAAATATAGTAAAAGTAGCAGACGAACTATCTTTAGAATTTGGCGTTCCTATCGTAAACAAAAGAGTTTCGGTAACACCCGTATCTTTAATTACAGCAAACTTTAAAGGTGAAGAGATTTTAATAGCAAAAGCGCTTGATAAGGCGGCAAAAGAAGTTGGCGTTGACTTTTTAGGCGGATATTCTGCGTTAGTTCATAAAAGCACTACTTCTTATGAAAAATCTTTTATAAACAGTATTCCCGAAGTTTTAGCAACGACTGATATTTTATGTTCATCGGTAAACGTTGGCTCTACAAGGTCTGGCATTAACCTTGACGCCGTTAAACAATTAGGCGAAATGATTAAAACTACTGCTAATTTAACAAAAGATAAAGATGGGTTTGGCTGTGCTAAATTCGTTGCATTTTGTAACGCTGTTGAAGACAATCCGTTTATGGCTGGCGCTTTCCACGGCGTAGGCGAAGGCGAGTGCGTTATAAACGTAGGCGTTTCAGGCCCTGGCGTTGTATATAGAGCAATTAAAGAAGCACCCGACGCTAATATTACCGAGATTGCTGAAATTATTAAAAAGACGGCTTTTAAAATTACGAGAGTTGGTCAACTTATAGCAAAAGAAGCGTCTAAACGCTTAAACGCTGAATTTGGCATTGTTGACTTATCGTTAGCCCCTACCCCTGCAATCGGCGATAGCGTTGGTAGAATTTTAGAAGAAATGGGCTTATCTACCGTAGGCGGACACGGAACTACGGCTTGCCTTGCAATTTTAAACGACGCTGTTAAAAAAGGCGGTATGATGGCAAGCGCAAACGTTGGCGGTCTTTCAGGCGCATTTATTCCCGTTAGTGAAGACGAAGGTATGATAGAAGCGGCAAAAAACGGCATTTTAACTCTTTCAAAACTCGAAGCAATGACGGCTGTATGCTCGGTTGGTATTGATATGGTTGCCGTTCCTGGTGACGTTTCAGCATCTACAATTTCAGCAATAATAGCCGACGAAGCGGCAATAGGTATGGTTAACAACAAAACTACCGCCGTTAGAGTTATTCCCGTACCAAACAAAAAGGTTGGCGAATTCGTTGAGTTTGGCGGACTTTTAGGTAGAGCGCCTATTATGGAAGTTGTTAATGCAAGTGCCGATAAATTTATCAATAGGGGTGGAAAAATTCCAGCACCTATTCACGGCAATAAAAACTAAAATATTAACAAAAAACACAAGTGGCGTAGCGATAAAATTTTATCGCTACGCCACTATTTTTTAATTACAAATAATGAACTATAATTTTTTTGCTAACTAAAAGATTTATTCGCCCGTATAACCCCATTCTACAGGACGATTAAAATCATTCCAAGAATTTGACCAGCCACTTGGCTTACTTTCAGCCTCACAATATATTGTTAATTCCAAGCAAAAATCGAACGCATAATCACCTATACTTGTTACGCTGTTACCTATTGTTACGCTTGTTAAATTATAACAATTTATGAACGCACATTCACCTATACTTGTTACACTGTTACCTATTGTTACGCTCGTTAAATTATCACAATAAGCGAACGCATAATCATTTATTTTAGTTATATAATTTGGTATAGTTAAGTTTGTTTGACTACCATTATATGCAACTAAAATCTTTTCACTTCCTTCAGTATATACAATATAACCATTATCGTTTGAAAGTTTTGTGCCTGTAAAAGTATCTCCACTATTATATATCGCTAAAGCATAATAGCCTAAATAACCATTATTAGTAGATTTTGTTACAGTTATATGGCTTGATT
>JAZSNM010000010.1:0-18218 GCA_045536405.1 Christensenellaceae bacterium | reverse complement strand
ATGTCAACCTCCACGCTCGCAAAGATGAGTAAGAACGAAAACGTTTCTTTAGACGTTATTCTTAGCATTTGCAAAGTGCTTGAATGCAACATTGGCGATGTTGTCGACGCAACAGAAAAAGAAGATTAATTTTTTATATATGACTGAGATTGTCATATTTACTGTGCTAAAATCAGAACGATTTTAGCAGAATGGATAATACATTGGACGGTGTGAAATGATAAAATTAGCGACAGCATTTAGTGGAATTGGAGCGATTGAACAAGCGCTTATTAGATTAGACATGGAGCATAAGATTCTTTTTGCTTGTGATAATGGCGACGTTGAAATTGAAATTGATGCTGATAAAGAATTGGAAAAAGTAAAAACTCTTAAATCTGCAAAAGAAAAAAGAGATTACGTGGATAATCTATATGAGCAACTTTCTAGAAAGAATAACTTTGTTAAAGAATCGTATTTTGCAAATTATTCAATAGAAGATAATATGTTTTTTAATGATGTAAAACTATTAGATGCAACAGATTTTGAGGGTAAAGTTGATTTGTTTGTAGGTGGAAGCCCTTGTCAAAGCTTCTCCGTTATCGGTGCAAAGGGTGGATTTAACGATACAAGAGGTACACTTTTTTATCAATACGTTAGATTGGTAAAGGAGATGCAACCTAAGGTATTTATATATGAAAATGTATATGGTCTTACAAGACATGACAAAGGTAAGACCTGGTCTATAATGCAGCAAGTTTTCGAAGAGCTTGGATATAGTTTTAAATTTAAAATACTTGATTCAAGAAACTTTGGTATTCCTCAAGGCCGAAGAAGAATATTTGTTGTTGGATTTAAAGACTCTGAAAGTTGTGATAAATTTAAGTTTCCGGAAGAGATTGATTTGGAATATACAATGCAAGATTTCTTAGAGGAAAACTGTGCAGAAGGTAGTTTGCAGAGTATCAATGGTAAATTAACAAAGATAAACGACAAAAAAGGTGTACCAGAAGAAAGATATTATTTATCTGAAAAATTGAAAGCTTACTGTTTATCTCCTGGAACAAAAAACTTTATGCATGCGGATGCAAAAATAGATTTGCCTATTGCTAGGGCGTTATTATCGACAATGGGTAACTCTCATAGGTCAAGTGTAAACAACTATGTTACAACAAACGGTCGAGTTAGAGCTTTAACAATTAGAGAAGCTCATAGGTTAATGGGGTTCCCTGATAGCTATAAAATAGTAGTTTCAAAAGCACAAGCTTATAGACAAGCTGGTAACTCTATTGTTGTAGACGTATTAATGAATATTGTTAAAGAAATTGCCAAAGTTGAGGGCTGGGAATATGGAAAGAATTAAACATAAGCAAAAAAAGTTTAGGGTGGTAAGCTTATTTGCCGGAATTGGTGGCTTTGATATAGGCTTTGAAAATGCTGGTTTTGAAGTGGTTTGGGCAAACGACTTTGATAAATATGCAGTAGAAACCTATAAAGCAAATGTTGGTAAAAACATAGTTTTAGGTGACATAAGAGTTGAAAAAGAAAATATCCCCGAACATGATATCTTAGTTGGAGGTTTTCCTTGTCAACCATTTAGTACGTTTGGTAAATTACAAGGTTTTAAAGATGAAGAACGTGGAGGCTTGTTCTTTGAGATAAAAGATATCTTAGAAAAGCATAAGACAAAAGTTGTAGTTTTAGAAAACGTTAAAAATCTCGTAAATCACGATAGTGGAGAAACATTTAAAAGAATTATAACCGAATTGGATGCAATAGGTTATGATTGCTATTATCAAGTTCTAAACTCTGCTGATTATGGTATTCCACAAAGACGTAATAGAATTTTCATTGTTGGTTTCTTGAGGGGTTGTTTTAAAGAAGAAAAATTTATTTTCCCCGAAAAGAAAGAGTTAAAAGTTACGACTCAAGACTTATTAGATAAAAATGTTGATAAAAAATATTTTTTAACTAGAAAACTTGAAAAAACTATTTTAGGCGAGGGCACAAAGGGATATATTGTAAAGCCTACTATTGACCAAGAAATTTCAAAAACTTTAACTGCAACAATGCACAAAATGCATAGGGCAAGTCAAGATAACTACGTGACAGATTTAGAAAGTCGTGCGTTATTCGAAGATGAAGATAGGACTAATTTGAGAAAACTTACTCCTAACGAGTGTAGAAAGTTGCAAGGATTTCCTAGTGATTGGGTACAAGTGGTTTCAGACTGTCAAGCATATAAGCAATTTGGTAACGCTGTTACAGTAGATGTTATTTATGCTATAGCAACTAACTTAATGAAATACATGGAAGAAAATATAAAGGAGAATTAATATGGGACATTCTTTAGTGAATTTTTTAGATGATAAAAACTTAATAGTTGACTTTTTAGATTCTCGTTCACAAGTTATGGTTAATTATGTGAACAATTCTGCTTCTCGTTTTTCTTTATGGTATAAAAATTTGGCGCATTCTGATTTAACAAATAGAGGAAAACGTAATGGTTCTCATGAAGGTTTAGAAAAGAATCTTTTATATTATTTAAGCGTGCCGGAAATGAAGGCGATTGAAGAAGCAAATAAGAAACCTTTTGAAAGTGCAAAACAATCAAATATTGGTATGTCGGATGCTTTTTATAGGGATTTGGGAGTAGAAAGACTTCAAAGAAGAATAGGCCCTCAACAAACTCAGCACGAACACATTGTATTAAACGATACCGTTGACGTGTTTTTGGTTAATGAAACCGTGCAGTATTTTACAATGCCTTATACAAATAAAGTAATACATAAATTAGCAAAAGGCGTTAGATGGGATGTTTCAGAAACCATTACTTGTGCAGAAGGAGATTTTACGCCTATCCAAATTACGCAAGCAATTCATGGGCTTGGTACGGCAAACGATACAGAATTTCATAAATTAAGACTGTCTATGTTCTGCAACGATACATTTATTGTTCTTATAGAACATTGTGCTGGAAGAAAGAAAATGTATGTAATGCTTGATAAAAATCCAAGATTTTACACTCTTGCTGGAGTTAATAATACTGCCTGGGAAAACTACTTAAAAACTAAACGTTCTCAAGAAGAAGCAAGACTTACTGCCAAAACAACGCTTGACGTTGAGGATGAAAAGAATAGAAATAGACAATCTAAGTGGAAAGTTTTATTAGCAAATGAGATGATGAATTATACTACACACGAAGGAGAAGTTTTCTGTCCTTTTACTCAAATTAGTGGTAATTTTGAAGCTGTTCCTATGTTATTTATTGCTTCTCATATTAAAAGATTTTCGGATAGTGATTGCGATGAAGTATTTGATATCAACAATGGGTTGTTGTTATGTGCTAATGCAGATGCGCTTTTCGATAAACATATGATAACTGTTGATGAAAACAAGAAATTAATATTCTCTTTCTTAATAGATAACGATTATATATTGAAACAAAAATTATTGTTAAATCAACCTATTTTTGAAATCGTATTGAACGAGAAGAGAATGGAATATATGAAAGACCATAGAGAAATCTTCTTTAAGAAGGAACAAGAAAGAAAAAGGATGTCTGTTTAGAAAAATGAGAGTGTGTAGTTTATTTAGTGGAATAGGAGGTATTGACCTTGGCTTTCAACAAGCCGGGTTTGATATCGTGTGGGCAAATGAGTTCGACCACGACGCTGCGACTACATACCGTGTGAATTTTGGCGACAAACATTTAGTAGAAAAGGATATACGTCAAGTTAATCTGCAAGATATTCCCGATTTTGATGTGCTTGTAGCGGGATTTCCTTGTCAACCGTTTTCTATTGTTGGGATGCAAAAAGGTTTTAAAGACCCACGTGGTAATTTATTCTTCGAAATTGGTAGAATTATTGATAGAAAAAGACCGCCTATCGTGTTTTTAGAGAATGTTGCAAATCTTATGGAACACGATGATGGGAAAACCTTTTTGGTTATTTATAATACGCTTGCTCAGTTTGGTTATGCCGTTAAATATAAGGTGTTAGACTCGCAAGAATACGGAAATGTACCACAGCAAAGAAAACGTATTTTTATAGTTGCGTTTTTGGATTATGACCAATGTGCGAGATTTAACTATCCAGAACCGATTGAACGTACAGTTCAACTAAACGATATTTTAGATAGAACAGTTAAGCACGACGATATTTATTACTATAATGCGAGTTCATTTTATTATGGCGAAATGGTAAAAACGGTTACGGACAAGCGTGCATTATATAAAATAAATGACCACGGAGTATCATCAAAAAAATACTTTATTTGTCCAACATTAACGGCAAATATGGGAACATATCCCGATAGAGTGCCTATCATTAAAGATGATTATGGGATTCGAAAAATCACGCCATTAGAATGCTTGGCATTACAAGGTTTTCCTAAAGACTTTATTTTTAAGGGGATATCGTTAAATAGTGCATATAAACAATGTGGCAACAGTGTAGTAGTGCCGGTTATAAGAAGAATCGCAGAAAAGATAAATGATTTTATTAAATAATAAAACAATTTCGAGAAAGTATTGAGAAAAGAGGATTACAATGTATTCACAAATAGAGAATGAATTTAAGGATAAATCAAAATTAAGATTATCGCAAACATTATTTGTTATGTACACAATAATTTTTTCTATCTTGTGCATGTTTTTTTTGTGGAAAATAATAGAATTGCCAGATATTTGTATAGTTTTCTTTATTGTTGTAGCTATTGTTGTGTTTTTTATGGGATGCTATATATTTATGTTTTTTAAGGCAATAACAAAAAAACAGCGTTCGATTAAAATATTTCTAAAAGTTTCTACAATATTAAATGAATACGATAAGAAAATTCACGATGATGATATAAAAATTTTAAGGGATATTCTTAAAAAGCATAACATAGATTCGCAGTATAAAATGGAGGAAGCAATTAGGCATTATCAGTGTTTATTGCCAAGGAGAGTTTCTCAATCTGGAATTATACTTTCAATTTTTTCAATTGTTGTCGCAGTTATTGCATTATTTACAAATGAAATCATTATTGCCTCCTCTGAAAACATGGTTTTTTTAATAGTGTTTTTATTAATAGCTATTATAATATTAAGCATACTAAGTTTAATTGTTGATTGTGTTTATAGATTTTTTGGAAGAGATGCTCTTTATATTCGTTTAGAAGATTCATTGTCAGAAATATTTATGCAAGAATATATAAAAAATACTGAAGAATTGTGAAATAAAGGAATCCACTTTTTTAAGGTGGAATAATAGTTCAAAAGCAGAGATTTTGCGTGGTTATAAGCATGATAATATTTTTATGTTTATAAAAAAATATATTCACATTAATATAAAATGGATAACACCGGTAGAAATTCAAAACTACGATTTCTGCCCGGCGGATGAAGAGATATTAAAAATATTGAAACAAAAAGTGTTATGAAAAATTCGAACCCTAAAAAGAAGTATTCAAAAGAAAAACTGCAACAACTTAAAGCAAATGTAAAACTTGAAGAAGTTGTAGAAAAAGATTTTTCCCTTGAAAAATTTGGTAAAAACTATTTTACGGCTTGTCCTTTTTGCGGATCGAAAAAAGCATTGAGTATCTCTATACAAAAACAGTTTGGACATTGTTTTTCTTGTAATGAGTCTTTTGATGTGTTTGGTTACTATCAAAAAGTAAAAGGACTTTCTTTTATTCAAGCTGTAGTGGAAGTTAAAAAACATATTAACTTAAACAACGACATAGAACTTAAAAAGCTTTTAAAAGCATCCCTTTATTTTGCCGACTTAAAACAATGTAAAAATCCTATTTCAAACGAATCAATTAAAAGTGCTTTTTTAAAAAAAGAAGCGGCAATTGAAATCTTGAATAAAATAGATTGGATTCTTGTCTTTTTAATTTCGGACTATTCAAATTTAAACCAAGAAAAATATTTATTACCAGAAGAAGTTGCCGATTGCAAACAAAAAATTCAAAAGATTTTGGATATTGGTTTTAACGAAGAGCCACTTGAAAGTCAAAAACGTTTAACCAATTTGTTTAAGTATATATTAGAATTGTTGATGTTGATTCAAGATAATAATTGTAATTTAAGTGGAATTGTGTACGGTTTGAAATAAGTGAACTGACTTAGGAGGAAATATGGAATCAATAGTATTTATTGACAGCGAAATAACTAATGAGGGCGCAATTGCCGATTTAGGAGCAGTTAAAGAAACTGCTCAATTTCACTCTGTCAGCAAACACGAGTTTTCCGAGTTTGTAAAAGGGTGTGATTTTGTTTGTGGTCACAATATAATTCATCACGATTTAAAATACATTAGTGGATTGTTTAATAAAAATAACGCACCAAATTATATTGATACGCTTTATTTATCTCCACTTGTATTCCCTAAAAAGCCTTATCATAAATTGCTTAAAGATGATAAACTTCAAACGGACGAACTCAACAACCCACTGAACGACGCAATCAAGGCGAAAGATTTATTTTATGATGAAATAAACGCTTTTCAATCATTATCCCCTAAAATGAAATGGATTTTATGTGCATTACTATATCCTTTTCCTGAGTTTCAAGGATTTTTTAAGTATATAAATTTTAAGCCTTATGGTTTGAACGAGTATGCCATAAAAAGTGAGTTTGAGGGAAAAATTTGTACAAATGCGGATATTAGTGCAATGATGAAATATTATCCTATAGAACTTGCTTATGCTTTAGCAATTATAAACTGTGACGATAAAACTTCCATTAATCCTTCTTGGGTGCTTAAAAATTATCCTAAAGTAGAAAACGTAATAAAATTCTTAAGACATACGCCGTGTGAAAGCGGATGCAATTACTGTAAGTCGAAATTAGACATACATAAGCAGTTAAAGAAATTCTTTGGTTTTGATGAGTTTAGAACTTATAACGGAGAGCCACTTCAAGAAAAAGCCGCTGAAGCAGCTGTAAAAGGAAAATCCGTACTTGCCGTTTTCCCTACGGGTGGTGGAAAATCTATTACATTCCAACTTCCTGCATTGATGGCAGGGGAAGCAATACACGGACTTACGGTTGTTATCTCTCCGCTCCAATCTTTAATGAAAGACCAAGTTGATAACCTTGAAGAAAAAGGTCTTGCTGAAGCGGTTACAATTAATGGATTATTAAGTCCTATCGAAAGAAAAGATACTATTGATAGAGTTTCAAACGGCACGGCTTCTATGCTTTATATTTCGCCCGAACAGTTACGTTCTAAAACTATTGAACGTTTGTTAATGTCGAGAAACGTTGCCCGTTTCGTAATTGACGAAGCACACTGTTTTTCTGCGTGGGGACAAGATTTTAGAGTCGATTATTTATATATAGGAGACTTTATAAAAGAACTTCAAAAGAAAAAAGGGTTAAAAAATCCAATTCCCGTATCTTGTTTTACTGCAACGGCAAAACAAAAAGTAATAACCGATATATGTGATTATTTTAAGAAGAAATTAGATATTGACCTTGAAATCTTCGCAACTAATGCAACGAGAAAAAATCTTCATTATGCCGTTCTCTACAAAGAAACGGAAGATGAAAAATATAATATGCTTCGTTCTTTGATAGAAGCAAAGAATTGTCCGACCATCGTTTACGTTTCAAGACCGAACAGAACCTGGGCACTTGCCGAAAAACTTACTAACGACGGATTCCCTGCAAGACCATTTAACGGTAAGATGGAATCTTCTGAAAAAATAGCCAATCAAGAAGCTTTTATTAAAAATGAGGTGCAAGTAATCGTTGCAACTTCTGCTTTTGGTATGGGTGTAGATAAAAAGGACGTTAAATTAGTTATCCACTATGACATCTCTGATTCACTTGAAAATTACGTTCAAGAAGCAGGTCGCGCGGGGCGTGACCAATCGTTAGAAGCGGAGTGTTACGTTTTATATAGCGATAATGACTTAGATAAGCATTTTATATTGCTCAATCAAACAAAATTAAGTATTAGTGAAATTCAGCAAGTTTGGAAAGCAGTTAAAGATATGACCAAAACGAGAAATAAAATTTGTTGCTCGGCTTTGGAAATTGCAAGACAAGCAGGTTGGGACGATTCCGTTGCAGATATTGAAACAAGAGTTAAGACCGCTATCTCTGCTCTTGAAAATGCAGGGTATGTTAAACGTGGAAGAAACGTTCCACGTGTTTATGCTACAAGTATTTTAGTTAAAAATATGCAAGAAGCATCCTATATGATTGAAACTTCTCAATTGTTTAACGAAGCAGAACGATTATCGGCAAAAAGAATTATAAAATACCTTATTTCGAGTAGAAGTAGAGCCGATGCGGGTAATGATGATGCAGAGTCAAGAATTGACTATATCGCGGATAATCTTGCTATAGAAAAAGAAGAAGTAATAAACATTGTTAATCGTATGAGAGAAATTAAACTTCTTCAAGACTCGCAAGATATGACAGCGTATATTAAACGCACGGAATCTCAAAACAAAGCGTTGCTTGTCCTTGAGAAATTTATGAAACTTGAAGCCTTTATTCTATCAAAACTCGAAGAAGTAGGCAACAGTTTCAATTTGAAAGAATTAAACGACGCCGCCATTAAAGAAGGAGTTAAAGCTTCAACTGTAAAAAATATAAGAACTATCAACTATTTTTGGACTATAAAGGGATATATACACAAGAGCGAATTTAACTCACAAAATAGAACGGACTATATTCCTACTATCGCAATTGACAAGTTATTAGCAAAATTAGATAAAAGACGTGATGTTTGTAGGTTTATCGTTGAAGAATTATGCCGAATGAGTGAGAAAGTGCCTATTAAACAAGATGAAGAAGCTCTTGTTGAATTTTCGTTAATAGGCTTATACGAAGCATATAAAGAAACTCCAAAATTAGAAATATACGATACACCTGTAACGTCTACCGATATAGAAGACGCTCTCTTATATCTTTCAAAGATAGGTGCAATTGCTTTGCAAGGCGGATTTTTGGTTTCTTATAACGGTATGGAAATAAAACGTCTTATAATGGATAACAAGATACGTTATAAAAACGAAGACTATCGTCTATTGAGCGAATTTTACAAGCAAAAGATACAACAAATCCATATTGTAGGCGAATATGCTAATTTAATGGTGCGTGATTATAATGCGGCGTTACAATTCGTAAACGATTATTTTCAAATGGACTTTAAGCGTTTTATTGCAAGATATTTCAAAGGAAGCCGTGCGGCAGAAATTGAAAGAAATATTACGCCTGAAAAGTATAATCAATTGTTTGGAGAACTTTCCGACAAGCAATCTGAAATTATTACTGACGACGAATCGAAATATATCGTTGTTGCCGCAGGTCCGGGAAGCGGAAAAACAAGAGTATTAGTCCACAAGTTAGCATCACTCCTTTTGCTTGAAGACGTAAAGCACGAACAGTTGCTTATGGTTACGTTTTCTCGTGCTGCCGCTACGGAATTTAAAAAACGCCTTATTAAGTTAATAGGCAATGCAGCTGCCTTTGTAGAAATTAAAACTTTTCATTCCTATTGTTTTGACTTGTTAGGTAAAATTGGCAGTCTTGAAGAATCGGAAAACGTAGTTAAGGATGCTGCTGAACTCATAAATAACGGCGAAGTTGAATTGGGAAGAATTACAAAAACGGTTGTCGTTATTGATGAAGCACAAGATATGGATGAAAATGAGTTTGCTTTAATAAAAGCACTTATGAATCGTAACGACGATATGCGTATTATTGCCGTTGGAGATGATGACCAAAACATATATGGGTTTAGAGGCTCCGACTCAAAACATCTTAAAGAACTAATTGAAGAATATGGTGCAAAGAAATATGAAATGACCGAAAATTATAGAAGCGGTAAAAATATTATAAACTTTGCAAACGCCTTTGCTAAAACAATACAGTCAAGAATGAAAACGGATAACGGTGTTCCCGTTAAAGATTTTGACGGAGTTGTTAAGATAACAAAACATAATTCAAATCTCGAACAACCTATCGTTAATGGTATTCTTGAAAGAAAGCATAAAGGCTCAGTATGTGTTTTAACTACAACAAACGACGAAGCGTTAAGAGTATTAGGTCTGCTTAATCGAAATAATGTGCCCGCGAAACTCATACAATCGACAGATGGTTTCCAAATGTATAACCTTGCCGAAGTTAGATACTTCTTAAAGCAAATAGATTGCGAGTTGAAAACCCCTGTTATTTCGGATACATTGTGGAAATCAGCAATAGAACGCTTAGAACGATTCTATGGTAAAAGTTCTTGCTATGAAATCTGCTTAAAGATGATTTTGGACTTTGAGAAGATAAATAAAACAAAATATAGAACAGACTTAGAAGAATTTATCAAAGAATCAAAATATGAAGATTTCTATACAGAAGAAAAAGAAACTGTCTTAGTTTCTACCATACACAAATCAAAAGGTCGTGAATTTGATACGGTATATATACTTTTGAATAATGTTTCTTGTGTTAATGACGAAGAAAAACGTAAAATCTACGTTGGTTTAACAAGAGCAAAAGAAGAATTATATATCCACTGCAATAATAACTTATTTGATAATATCACTACTAATATTGTATGTGATGAAAATGTTTACGACGAGCCTTCGGAAATTATGTTGCAACTTTCGTATAGGGATGTTGTTCTTGACTTCTTTAAAGATAAGAAGGATACAGTTATCAAATTGCGAAGTGGAGATATTTTACAGCTTGAAGAAGAACATCTTTGCGCGGTAATTGATGGAAAACTCATAAAAGTCATCAAATATTCAAAAGCGTTTAAGGAAAAATTGGATTTCCTTAAAGCAAAAGGATACGAGCCAACCACAGCAACGATTAGATTCATCTTAGCTTGGAAAGGAAAAGATGATGAAAACGAAACGGCTATAGTTCTTCCTGATTTATCTTTAAAAAAGAGATAAGGACCAATTAGGGCATTGACTCTATCAATTTCTTATTCTATTAAATATTCGGAATAGGCGGCGGTTTAATACGAGATTGATTCGCTGCGAGAGTGAAAATAAATGTGTATTTTTAAAAAATCGCGTTAGAATAGAAATAGAATAGACATATTACGAATTTTATTTCACGTTACAAAAATCTCGTGTAAAGACGAAAAATATGCTTTGATAAAACGAATAATATATTCGCAAAATCAAATAAAAAATTAAGCGTTGATGCTATGGCTTATATCCTAAGCGATAGACTGTGGGTTCGATTCCCGCAAGGACTACCAAAAAAGACTTCACGTGAAGTTTTTTTGTTCCAAGGGAATTGAATAGTTCGCAATAAGCGTAGCGTTATTCTTGGCGCAAAGCGCCAAATTCCCGCAGGGACTACCATAAAACCAGCCTTTTTCATCACGAAAAAGGCTGGTTTTTATTATTTATTATTTATTTTTTATTGGCATGCAAATTTCAACGTATCTTTCTTTTTCCCACTCGCCCTTAGGTCGCCAATGTATTGCTATAACTTCGGGTTTGTCATCAAATATATAGTTTGACGTAGGTAGCCACTCGGTAATAATCTTTTTACGAATTTCAGTATAATCTAATATAGGATATTTTTTCTTTTTAGTTTCAAAAATAGCGTAAGTTTGATTAGGAATAACAATTGTTTCAAACCCCATTTTATCTATAAAATCAACACCGGTAATCTCTTGATTAAAAAGATTTTCTCTTGTCCACTCATCAAGTTCGTAAGCAACGTAAAAATCGTAGCCGTCGTCATCAACGTTGGTTATTATTATATAATCGGTGGTGTAATCGCAAGACGCTCCTAAAAGTAGCCATTGTTTTGCTCTAGTAGTTGTTAAAAAAGCTTGTTCTTGAGTTAATCGTTCTTCACCATAAGGTACGCCAGTAAATCGTTTTTTATAACCAACTAAAAATAAATTAGATTTTTCTTCTATTTTATAGTGCATTTCCGTTTCTCCTTTTGTGATATTTATTTTGGTTAATTTTGAAAACTTTTTCAGCATACTTTTTTTAGTAACTTTAGACGGCATTATACCGTGAAACTTAAAAAAAGCTCGTGAAAAACTTTCCGGCGTTTCATAGCCGTATTTGAAAGCGACGTCAATTACTTTCATCTTTTTAGTTAATAAGTCGCTTCCCGCAAGTGTTAGTTTTCTTCTACGAATATATTCGCCAAGGGTTAACCCCGACATTATACTAAACACTTTTTGAAAATGAAAACTTGAACAATACGCGCGCTTAGCAACTTCCTCATAATTAATTTTTTCAGTAATGTTTTCTTCGACATAATCAATTGCGTTTTCTATTCTTTGAATCCAATCCATCTTTTGTCCTCCGCAATTATATTATAAACGAAATAAAATTATATGTCCTGACTTTTTATGCGAAAGTTTAATTAAAAAACATTTTTAAGTTTGATGATGTTCGCTCAAATCGTTTTAGGAACACTAACCATTAAAAGTCAGTAAAAGCCTGGAATTTTGCAGGCTTTTTACACGTTAAAAAGAATGGTCACCACCAAATTTTCTTAATTTTTCTATATACGATGCGATATATATATAAACATATTTTACTTTTTTATTGAGTGTGATATAATAAGGTAGAGAGGTGAGTATATGCAAATTTCTAAAGAAAAATTATTTCAAAAAATAGAGAATAGTAAGGACAAGTATATAGATTTTTTATGTAAAATTTGTTCTTTTGAGGCAAGGGCATATGACAAAGAAACCATTGACCAAATGGTAGAGTATATATCTAATTATGCGCAAAACGAAGGTTTTTGTGTAGAGCGTAAGCATATGGAAAAATGTGGTGATTTTCTTATCATTGACATAAATAGTGGCAAAGAAAAAAGTTGTATGTTTATGGCACATATGGATACTGTGCACGAAAAAGGAGTTTTTGGCAATCCAGCAGTTAAGGTGGAGGGCGACAGAATATATGCACCTGGAATTATAGACTGCAAGGGGGAATTGCCATTGCTTTGCTTGCGATGAAAGCGCTTTATGAAAGCGGATTTAACAAGCACGTTCGACTTGTTTTGACGTCTGATGAAGAAGTTTCACTTGAACTCGGCGGAGATGAAGAAATTGACTTTATACAGCAAAGCGCCTTAGGATTTCCTTGCGTAATCAATTGTGAAACTGCTGTTAAAGATGAAGTTGTTATTTCAAGGAAGGGAATTTTAACTTATCAGTTAGACATAAAAGGAGTGGGCGGACATTCAGGCGAGCATTATTTTGCTTGTAAAAATGCCATTTTAGAAGCGGCGCATAAAATTGTTGCATTACACCAAAAAAGCGTGGTTGGCGGAACAACTTATAGTTGTAACGTTGTTAATGGAGGAAAAGTAACAAACGTAATTGCAGACGCGTGTAGTGTATTTGTGGACGTTCGTGTTGTTACGATGGAAGATAAAGATAAAGCAAAAGAGCAAGTGTATGAGATTGCTAAAACTGAATTTGTAAAAGGAACGAGTTGCACGGTAAAACTTTTAAATCAAAGACCACCAATGGAGAAAAATGCTCAAACGATGGAACTTTTAGAAAAACTTATAAAAGTTTGTCACGAAAACGAATTAGGAACGTTAACACCTATTGAGTCTGGTGGTGGCTCAGATGCGGCGTTTACTCAATTGGCTGGAATTCCAACTATTTGTGGGTTTGGTGGAAGTGGTGGATTGTTTCATACGATAAAAGAACATATAAACGTCAACTCAATTCCACTTCGTGCAAAAATTTTATCGGCTTTTTGTATTGGCGAAAACTAAAAATATAATTTTTAAAAATAGGAAAAACGGATGCTTTATTCAAAAAAAGTATCCGTTTTTTGTTTTTATAAAAAGCATAAATTCACTTTTGTATTTTTAAATTATTAGGTATCAAAAATTTATAATACGTTAATAATTGTTAAAAAGGGGGAAATATTATGAGTTTTAATCCATTTAACGAAAAAGCAAAAAAAGTTGAAAACGTTTTGATGAGCATAAAAGACCTTGCTCCACAATCTTATGACAAAAACCAAACTGACGCCTATACTAAAACAAGGTGTATTTTAATGTGTGGTACTGAGTATGAAGCCGTATGGTGTAAGCATCATTTTAATAGACACGTTTTAGATAATGATGCTCGTAGAGAAGTGTCGTTACTTCGTAAAAGCGAGCAACAGCAACAAAAACTAATAGCAAGTTTAAAACCTGTTGACGAAACGATGCTTGAAACGACCATAGCATACGAACAATTAGCCGTAGATTTAACGGCGCATTTAGCACAAAGGGCGAAAAATAAAGAGTTTAAAAAGGCTCTTGACTTTGCACTACTTGAAGACTTTGACCATTTATATCGCTACGCCGATATGCTTGATAACGACTTTCATATAAAGGCGGAAACGTTAGTAGGTAAATATACCGAAATTATGCCTGCAAGACCGACAATTTCGCATCATAGACATCCGTATGACGCCGTCAACTTTTCAATAGACAATAAAAAAGATGATATATTGACTAAATTAGACGTTTCAATTATAACGGCTGCCGAGCAACAAACAATGAACTATTATATGAATTTAGGAGCGTTTTACAAAAATCAAAAGGGTAGAGAATTGTATACCGAAATTGCAATGGTTGAAGAGCAACACGTTACTGAATATGGTAGTTTAATCGACCCAACGGCAACGTATTATGAAAGTCTTTTAATGCACGAATATATTGAGTGTTATTTATATTATTCAATGTATAAAGACGAAACTGACGAACGTATTAAGGGTATATGGGAAAGACTTTTAGAGCAAGAAATAGCACACCTTCATTTAGCCAAAGAACTTTTATTTAAATATGAAAATAAAGACTATGAACAAGTTGTAGGTAACGGCGAATTCCCAGAACTTTTAAAATTTCACGATAATATCGACTACGTTAGAAAAGTGCTTAAAAACACTGTTACAAACACAAAATATAAGGAAGGTTATATTAGTATCAACGAATTACCTAAAAATGCTGATTTTTATAAATATCAAAATAAATTTATTGAAAAAGAGCAACAAGTACCAAGCCACGTGGTAATTAACGACTATATAAAAACTAATGGTGAAGATTATAGATATATGGTAAAAGAACACCCTATAACCGAGTTAAGAGATAGAGCAAAAGACAACTACGTTTTAGGAAGAAAACCAGAATAAGAAATATATAACTCAAATAAGAATATAAAATATTAAAACAATAACCGCCTACCAGAGTGCTGGTAGGCGGTTGTTTATTCAAAAGGAAAAATAATACAAAGAGATTTGATTTTGCATCAAATCTCTTTAATAGCGTATTATTTTTAGTTTAAACAATTTTTAAGAAATTTAAAATTGATAAAATAATTCCTATAATAACGTACAAGTCAACTAAACCGCCAAGAATACCTACTACAAGGTTAACGATAGGGATATGTGCTAAAAGCATTATAGCAACACCTGCAATCGCTCCAATAACTAAGTACACGATAACGTTGATAAGTAACGTTAATAACGACGCCTTTTTACCAAATGAATACGGAAAAAGTTTCTTTAAAGTTTTCATATTTATAATCTCCTTATATGTCTTTCTATTTATAGTATAATATATTTTTTTTGCGTTTGCAATATGTTTTTATTTTTTTTATTTGTAAATTAACTTATTTTAATTTTTTTCAATACTTTTTAATTGCTTGAAAAATTATTTTTAATGGTGTATTATATTTATATAAGAATAAAATTTAAAACGTTAGTCGTTTTTTTATTTATTTTTAAAATTTATCGTATGTAGATTATAATAACAAGTAAGTATGATAGTTAGAGTAAAAAATAAAATACAATTGAAAAATTTCATATATTTTGTTAAAGAATTATATAAAAACGAAGAAAACTACGTTTTTCCATTTTTTTCTATACAAAAAAAAGAACTAACAAAATACGTTTTAAAAGAAAAAACGTATTATGCTTTAATGTATATTGAAAATAATAAAATTATAGGTAGAATTTTATACACGTTTAAAGGAGACGACAACAATGTAAAAAAATGCTACTTCTCATCATTTGATTTTTACGATAATTTAGAAGTTGCTAAAAAATTGATAGAAGAAATGCAAACTCACGCAAAAAATAATAACTGTGATAAGTTAGAAGGTCCGTATTGTCCGTACGACCCTGACACGAGAAGGGGTGTATTAACTAATAATTTTTCTAAACTTCCAAGCGTGTTTTTAACCTATAATTATCCTTACTACTGTAAAATATATGAAGAGTTAGGTTTCTATAAGGTTATTGATACTTTGTCTTTTAAAATTGATTTAAATGAAAAAGTATATAAAAAAATAAAATTATTTAATAAACTTTCTACAAATAACGTAGAAATTAGTTGTCTAAATAGAAAAGACGTTAAAAATGAAATACAAGCGGTTATCGATATTATGAGTGAAGCGTCAACTCAAATAAACTACACGCAAGCGCCTTCGTATAAAATGGTTGAAAGCATTTTTAAAAATATGAAATTTTTTCTTGAAGACGAATTTATTATAATAGCACGTGAAAAAGAAAGTAAAAAAGGCGTTGGGCTAGTAATATGTATTCCCGAGTTAAATCAAGTTTTTTGTAAATTAAAGGGCAAACTAAATATAATATCGTATTTAAGATATAAAAAGAAAATAAATAAAGTTAGGGGTTGGTTACAATACGTAATACCAAAGTATCAAAAAACGCCGTTACTTGCCACTATGTTTGGTATTTTAGGAAATAGTTTACAAAAACGTAATATAATAGAATTTGAGGGCGGAACGATAGTAGAAGAAAATATAAATTCTTTTAAAGTTTTCGAGCATTTTGGCGGAGTTAAAGATAAAGTTTATAGAATTTACGGTCGAGGTTAAAAATTATGTTAATTAGTATTTTGCAAATAATTATGATTTTTGGAGTTCCTTTACTAATACTTAATTTAAGAAATAATAAATTTATCAAAATAATAGGTATGGTAGGGGCAACCTATTTACTTGGTATAATAATCGCTCTAATCAATTTTTCATTAAATAAAATGGGAATTGAAATAAGTTTAAATAAAGATATTAGCGAAATAGGAAGTTACGTGGCTATTGCCGTTGCTATTCCATTGTTATTATTTAATGCCAACTTAAAAAAGTCGTTAAAACTATCTAAGGTTGTAGGAAAGGCAATGCTATCGCTTTTAATATCGCTTATAGTCGTAACAACGCTCACTTTCTTTTTACTTAAAGACAAACTTGAAAGTGCCAACATATTAAGTGGTATGGCGGTAGGACTATACACGGGCGGTACGCCCAACTTAAATGCAATAGGCTCGGCGTTTGGCTTGTCAAAAGAATTAATAGCGCTATCTAATTTATCGGATATGATAATAGGCGGAATATTTTACGTGTTCTTGCTTTTATTAGCCAAACCTTTAGTTGACGTGTTTTTAAAAAAGTACAAAACTAACAACTATTTAACGGAAGAAGTTGAGTACGAAAATTACGAATCGTTAGAAACTGTGCCGTTAAAAAATGCAAAAGGCGTGTTTTATTGTATATTGCTTGCGCTTTTAATGGCGATAAGTTCTGCATTGTTAGGTGTAGTGGTTTGGTTTATCAACGGTGCGGTAGACGGCGAAATGTTTACGTATTTAGTTCCTATACTATTAATAGGAGTAACGGTATTAGGTTTAATTGCATCATTTAATAAAAACATACAGCAAGTTAAAGGCAATAATTTAGTTGGTCAATATTTAATATTGGTATTCTCACTAGCCCTATCAAGCGGGTTAGATTTATCTAAAATAAGCGATAACTTTATTTATATTTTTGCATTTTTCAGTATTATAACCATAGGAACGTTTATATTAGATGTTTTTATTTCAAAATTATTTAAAGTTGAAACGGACTGCACGTTAATGGTGTTAACGGCGGGAATTTACGGCCCAGCCTTCGTTCCAGCGGTAGCAAAACAAATTAAAAACGAAGAAATGGTAGTTCCAGGTCTTATAGTTGGCTCGTTAGGATATGCGGTAGGAACTTTCTTAGGAGTGGGGATAGGCTTACTATTTGGGATTTTTTAATTAGCAATAAAAACTACGAAAGACAATGAAGTGATTCATTGTCTTTTATATTTTAGGGTGAATTATACTATTAAGTGCAACACATGAAATAAAAAAGACAGTTCATATAAATCTATGGTAAAATAGTAATAACGACAAAACAAATACCAAGGAGAAATATATGAACTGCTATCATCATTTTAGCATAGAAGAGCGT
>JAZSNM010000016.1:0-39956 GCA_045536405.1 Christensenellaceae bacterium | reverse complement strand
AACATACCCTAATTGGTGTTCTCGCATATCTAGTATAACAGATAACTTAAACTCTGGCGAGTATTTTTTAAATACTTGTCCTTTTTTTGCCATAAAAAATGCACCTCCTAAAAGTGTCTAACTTTTGGGGTGCATTTCATTATTAGCCACCGCCTTTTTAAATGTTATAAGGATTGTTGAATACTTTCTAAATCTAATTTCCAAACAGTATTTAGTGCATCACTTGGCATACGCCAATCTCCTCTTGGGGATAGAGTGAAATCAAGAACTTTCACACCGTCTGGCAAGCACGAACGCTTGAATTGTTGATTGAAAAATCTTCTATAAAAGTTTTCTAACCACTTATATAAAGTTTTTTCATCAAACTCGCCTTTAAAAACTTTTTTTGCTATATAAAATATCTTTGAAGGTTTAAACCCGTAGCCTATTGCATAATACAAATAAAAATCGTGCAGTATATACGGTCCTACTATATCTTCGGTTTTTTGTACCATCTCCCCTTCCTTTTTAGGTAGTAATTCTGGAGAAACGGGGGTATCTATAATATCAAATAAAATATCTTTGATTTTTCCGCCTAAATTATTTGCCTCTACTTCAATAAGTTTTCGCATTAAAGTTTTAGGAATTGAACCGTTAACCGAATACATACTCATATGGTCGCCGTTATACGTGCACCAACCAAGCGCTAATTCCGACAAATCGCCCGTTCCAACGACTATTCCGTTATATTTATTAGATAAATCCATTAAAACTTGCGTTCTTTCCCTTGCTTGACTGTTTTCAAACGTTACGTCAGCCTTAGTAATATCTTGCCCGATATCTTCAAAATGAACTTTTACCGCATTTGATATGTTTACTTCCTTAATCGTGATACCAAACTCTTCCATTAAAGATATTGCATTTGATTTCGTTCTATTCGTTGTGCCAAAACACGGCATAGTTACGCCTATAATGTCTTTTAAACTTTTGTTTGATAGTTTTATCGCTCTAACGCATACTAAAAGCGCTAAGGTGCTATCAAGTCCGCCTGAAACACCTAAAATTAACGTTTTTGAACCTATATGGTTTATTCGCCTTGATAATGCGTGCGCTTGCATTTCAAGTATGCTTTTTGCCCTTAATTTAAAATCTTCTTTTTCTGCTATAAACGGAGTTTTTGAATACTCTCTACAAGTTTCTATATTTTCATTTAAAAGATTAAACGAAATTATTTTATAACTATTATCTTTTTCAGTATTATCAAAATATTTACTTCTTTTAAATAGTAATAAATCGATATCTATATCGTTATATATTAAGCCTTGACTATATAACTCGCTTTCACTTAAAATTTCGCCATTTTCAACAATTAAACTATGCCCCGAATATATTAAATCAGTAGTGCTTTCGCCCTCGCCTGCATTTGCATAAACAATGGCGTTGATTTTTTGTTTTGACTCGTTTTTAAGCGATTCTTGCCTTTGCTCTTTTCTTCCTGCAATTTCATTATTACAAGCAAGGTTTACACTTATTAAACTTCCTTGCTTTGCTAAATTTTGACCAAGTTCATCTATTTTAAATAAAGAGTTATTAATTTCGCAAGAAATTTTAATTTTTTCATCATTAGATATACTAAATATAATTTTATTGCCAAATATGTACTCTTTATTAAATATAGTAATAGTAGTATTTTCGCCGTTAAAATCGCTAAACGCCCTATGAATATAGTTTTCGTCATAGCCGTTTGCCTTGCTTTTTGGTATTACCCCTAATATCTCGCCATTATATAAGCTAACGGCAACGTTATAAATTTTATTGCCTTTTTTTATAGGCATACCGATAAATACTAATACGTTTTTATCTAAGGTGTAATTAACTATATTTTCTAAACTCTTTAAACTACTCTCTAACAATATATCTTGATAAAATAAATCTCCAAGAGTATACCCCGTTAAACTAAGTTCGGGAAATACAAGTATTTTAACGCCTTTATCAACACTTTCTTTAATGCCTTGAATTATTTGTTCTTCGTTATATACTACGTTTGCAAGTTTTATTTTGGGCGAATATGCGCCCACCCTTATAAAACCATAATTATCGGTTTTAAGATTAGTGCTTTTATATAGACAATTTTCTATTTTAGATATAACTTCAACTTTAACGCTTTTTACCCCGCCTGATAAAATTTTATTTAACGTGCCGAGCGGAATTCCTGATACTACTGATAGTTGATAATTTGTTAACTTTTGCTTTGCCTTTTCAATTTTAATTTTTTCAATGACTTTTAAAGTATTATTATCTAACATTTTCTTACCTTGATTGCATTTTACCATTTTTTATAATTTTTGTAAAGCGTTTTTTAATAATTTTATCTTTTTTTATAATATTTATACAACTATAATTATCTATTATGGTAAATTAAAATACAAAAGCGATAACAATTACGTTATCGCTTTAATTTATATTATTAAGTTTTACTAGCGTATCAAGTTGTCATTTCTTATAAAACTCTTTGCAATATTTTGCACTAAATATGACCTTTACGCTTTTTAGAATTTTCTAAAATAGTTCATTGGCCTACTCCTTAATTAAATTTTAATAATCTTACGTAGAAATAATTTTTTAAGTGGTATTAACAAATTTAAATTCCTCCTATAAGGTTATTAAGATTACTTAGTACATTGGTCTATCTCCTTTAATTTTTAAATCGGTTTTGGTTACATACAATACAAATTAAACTAACTTAAACTTTTGGACTGTACCTCCTTTTTAGATTCCGATTTTAGTTTGAGTGTTTCCTCTTTGTACTTTCATTATAAAGCCATATACCCATAAAGTCAATACTTTTTTAAAAAATTTTGTTCAACTTTATTTTCAAAAAACGTATTGATTTCTACTATATTATATGCTATAATTAAAAGGTAGTGTGCAAATATTCGTTAAATTCAACTTTTTTATTTAACGAGACTGCACCTTTTTTTATAAGCAAAAACCAGATACGCTTGTATCTGGTTTTTATTATTTTTAGTATGTTTAACACTGATATGTTTTTATAAATTATAAGTCAATTAAGGTAGTTCCTAAATCGGTAATAATAACTTGCTTTTTAAACCCCACTTCCTTAGCCGTTTTGACGGCAACGTCATAGCCAAAATCTAAAAAATCTTTATTATGGCAATCGCTATTTATCATAATTTGACCACCGTAATTAAAAATTATCTTTAATATATCTTTCGACGGATACGGCTCGCTTCGATATCCCCTTGCCATTGCTCCCGTATTTATTTCAAAAATTTTAGCAGTTTTTATAATTTCTTTAATCGCATCTTCTACGTATTTTAAATAATTTGTAGGAATTGATATATTTAATTTTTCAACGTATTTAGTTATCAAATCTATATGCCCTATAATATTTGCGTTTGTTTTTACGGCAACTTCTTTTATTTGATTGTAATAATCTTTACATAAAGCGTTAAAATCGTTAAAATATACGTTTTCTAATAAATATTTAAAACTTGAAACGTCTAAGTCAACGGGATAATACTTGCCGTCTTTTTTTACGCTATGCATTGAGCCTATAACGTAATCAAACTTATAATCGTATAAATTTGAACGCATATCTTGTTCAATTCCTAAAAGAATAGTTATTTTATCTTTATACTTTTCTTTTACTTTTAAAACTTCCGTAACGTAATTATTAAAATTGCTTTTTTTCAAAGTCCAAGAATCATCACCCTCAATATAACTATGTGATGAAAAACCTAAATATTTAAAATTTTTTTCGATAGCACTTTTAACGATACTTTCTATACTATCGCACCCATCACAATAAACACTATGGGTATGAAAATTACTTTTTATCATATCAATTCGTCATTTTTTCTTGTTTTACTTTATGGTCTATTATATGGCGAGAAGCAAGTTCCTTCTTTATATCTTCAACCGATATACCCATTTCAACCATTAAAACCATTACGTGATAGCAAAGGTCGGCAATTTCGTAAATAGTTTCCTTTTTATCGTTTGCTTTACCCGCTATTATAACTTCCGTACACTCTTCGCCAACTTTTTTAAGAATTTTATCTATACCTTTTTCAAAAAGATAAGTGGTGTAAGATCCTTCAGGTAGAGTTTCTTTTCTATCCTTTAATAAATCGTATAATCCGTCAATAGAAAATTCGTTTTTATCTTGTGCTATAAACAATTTATCATTAAAGCAAGAGTCCGTTCCCAAATGACAAGCAGGTCCGTCTTTTTCCACCATAATAAGTAATGCATCTCTATCGCAATCTGCCGTAATAGACACGACGTGTTGATAATTTTTACTCGTTTCGCCCTTTAACCAAAGTTCCTTTCTTGAACGACTCCAAAAACAAGTTTTTTTCTTTTCAAGAGTTATAGACAAACTCTCTTCGTTCATATAAGCAAGAGTTAACACCTTTTTACTTAAAGCGTCTACGACTATTGCTGGAATTAAACCATTTTCATCAAATTTTAAATTTTTAATTTCTAACATATTATTCCTACCTAACGTTTATTTTTTCTTGTTTTAATTTGTCTTTTAAATCTTTAATGCTTACTTCATTAAAATGGAATATTGATGCGGCAAGACCAGCGTCAATCGTTGGAATTTCTTTAAAAAGCGTTACAAAATCTTGTATACTTCCAGCACCGCCAGACGCTATTACGGGAACGTTCACAATTGAACATACTTCTTTTAAAAGCGGAATATCAAAACCCTTCTTAACGCCGTCAGTATCGATAGAATTAACTACGACCTCGCCAGCACCGTTATCTACGCATCTTTTTATCCAACTCAAAGCCTCTATGCCCGTATTTTCTCTACCACCCTTAGCAAATACCGTATATTTCCCGTCAACTCTTTTTACGTCTACCGATAACACCACACATTGATTTCCGTATTTTAAAGCACCTTGCTTTATAAGTTCGGGGTTTTTTATTGCTCCTGAGTTAACGCTTACTTTATCTGCTCCGCACTTTAACACCCTATCAAAATCTTCAATAGTGTTTATCCCACCGCCAACGGTTAACGGAATAAATACGTTTTTAGCAACCTCGGTTAAAACTTCAGTAAACAATTTTCTTCCGTCGCTACTTGCCGTTATATCGTAAAACACTAATTCATCAGCACCACAACTGCTATAATATTTACCTAATTCAACGGGGGAATTTACGTCTTTTAAATTGTCAAAATTTACGCCTTTTACAACCTTGCCGTTCTTTACGTCAAGACAAGGTATTATTCTTTTCGTAATCACTTTACCGCCTCCAACGCTTCTTGCAACTTAATTGCTCCAACGTAATACGCTTTACCTATAATTGCACCGTATAAGTTAAGATTTTTTAACGCTATTATATCTTCTATTGAAGATACGCCACCCGATGCCGTTATATCAATAGAAAACTTTTTAGACAACTCTTTGTAAAGAGCCCTATTAGTTCCTTGCATAGCGCCGTCTTTTGAAATATCAGTACAAATAATATTTTTTACACCGTAAAACTGCATTAGTTTGCAAAACTCATAACAATCATACGTAGATTTTTCTTCCCAGCCCTTAATTGCCACCATACCGTCTTTTATATCTACGCCAACCGCAACCTTTTCTCCGTATAATTTTATCGCAGTTTTTAAAAATTCTTGGTCGGTAACTGCTGACGTTCCTAAAATTACACGACTAACGCCACAATCTAAATATTTTTTTATTGTTTCAAGGTTTCTAATTCCGCCACCTATTTCGATAAATAAATTAGTGTTATTCGCTATTTTTTCAACAATTTCTAAATTTGGCGTAGTGCCGTTTTTAGCGCCTTCTAAATCAACGATATGTATAGCCGTTGCCCCAGCGTTTTCAAAGTCTTTTGCTACGCTTAAAGGATTTTCACTATAAATAGTCATTTGAGAATAATCGCCTTTATAAAGTCTAACGACTTTTTTATCATATAAATCTATCGCAGGAAAAATTATCATTTTTATACCCTTTTATTTTAAATTTCTGCAAACGCTTTTAAAATTTTTAGCCCCACTTCGCCACTTTTTTCAGGGTGAAATTGACAACCGTAAACGTTACCCTTTTGAACGATTGCAGTAAGTTCTTTGCCGTAGTCAGTCGTTGCAACGAGAGAATTCTCACAATCAACAGCGTGATAAGAGTGTACGAAATACACGAAATCATTTTCGTTTATATATTTTAAAATAGGACTTTGTTTTTTGAATTTTAAAGCGTTCCAACCTATATGCGGAATTTTATATTCGCTTGGTAAGTCAATATATACTACTTTACCATCTATAAGCCCTAACCCATCATATTCGCCGTATTCGTAACTTTTGTTAAATAGCATTTGCATACCTAAACAAACGCCAAGTAGCGGTTTGTTATTTTTTACTTCTTCTATAATTATTTTATCAAGACCACTTTCAAAAAGTTTTTTACTTGCATCGGCAAATGCGCCAACTCCCGGCAAAATAAGTTTGTCGGCGCTTTTTATAGTTTTAATATCGTTTGTAATTATAACGTCTTCGCCTATCGCCTTAAACGATGAAGTTAACGAGAATAAATTACCTACGCCGTAATCTATAATTGCAATCATTAAAGAACTCCTTTCGTTGATGGAATTTCATTAGCAAATTCTTTATCTATACTAACCGCCGTTTTAAGTGAACGAGCAAAACTTTTAAACGCTCCTTCAACGATATGATGAGCGTTTGTTCCCGCCATTTTTACAATATGAAGCGTAATTGAAGCGTTGCGAACGAAAGATAAGAAAAATTCTTCTACTAACTCAATAGGAAAATCCCCTATTTTAGTTGCTCTTGTTGGTAAATCTAATTTAAGATAACTTCTATTTGAAATATCAACCGCCGTTAGTATTAAACTTTCATCCATAGGAAGAATCGTAGTTCCATATCTAACGATACCCCTCATATCGCCAAGCGCTTTTTTTATTGCTTGACCTAAAACAATTCCAACGTCTTCAACAGTGTGATGATAATCTACGTTAACGTCGCCGGTGCAAGTTACTTTAAGGTCAAATCTTGCGTGGCGAGAAAATAATTCTAACATATGGTCTAAAAATCCACAACCCGTTTTTATATCGTTTTCACCTTTGCCGTCTAAATTAATCGTTAATTTAACGTCAGTTTCTTTTGTTTTTCTACTAATTGTTACTTCTCTCATTTTAGTTCTCCTAAAATATTCTTTATCTTTTCAATAAACGTTTGCATTTCACTTGCGCTTCCTATCGTTATTCTAATAAAATCACTTATTCTTTCTTTATTAAAATGCCTTATTAAAACGCCTTGCTCTTTTAATTTTAAATATAAACTTTTACCATCAATTTTACTACTTTTAGCAAAAATAAAATTTGCTTTTGACGGAAGTACTTCAAATCCTAATTTTTCAAGTTCAGCCGTAGTAAATTCTCTATTTTGTTGTATTATTTTAGCGTTAGCCATATAATAATCGTTATCTATTAAGGCGTAAGTTCCCGCTATTTGAGTTAAAGTATTTACGTTGTACGGATTTGTTGAATACTTAATTTTTTCTAAATCTAAAATCAAACTTTCATTTGCAATTGCAAAACCTAACCTTGCGCCAGCCATACTCCTTGATTTTGAAAAAGTATATACGCAAATTAAATTATCATACTTTTTAGTTAAAAAGTCAACGCTTGTCCCACCAAAATCAACGTATGCTTGGTCTACTACTACTATATTATCTTTATTAGATTTTAAAATTTCTTCTAATTCATAGATAGACAATTCCATACCCGTTGGGGCGTTTGGACTTGCTATTACTATAAGTTTATTTTGATTACAAAACGCCTTATAGTCAAGTGAAAAGTCTTCTTTTAATGGAATAACCGTGCTCTTAATATTATAAAGGTCGGCAAATACGGAATAAAATCCGTAAGTTATATCGGCATACACAGCACCGTTTTGACCGTAAGCCATAAATATAAAATTTAAAATTTCATCAGAGCCGTTACCAACGAAAACATTTTCTCTTTTCGTTTTATAAACTTCGCTAAGTGTTTCTTTTAAAACCTTGCAAGTTGGGTCCGAATACAATCTTAGAGACTTTATTTTTTCATCACTTATAGCCTTTATAACCCCATCGCTTGGCGGAAAAGGCGATTCGTTAGTGTTGAGTTTTATATAACTTTTATCTTGCGGTTGTTCGCCTGGCGTATAAGCCTCCATCTTATTTAATTTATCGTTAAGAAATTTACTCATATTAATCTTCAAACCTTACTTTTGCACTATTTCCGTGCGCTTCAAGCCCTTCTTTATTAGCAAAATATACAACGTCTTTATAAACACCTTTTAACGCATCTTGAGTATAATAAGTGTACTGCGTTTTTTTAATAAAGTCGTCTACTGAAAGCGGACTTGAAAATCTTGCCGTTCCCGACGTAGGAAGCGTGTGGTTAGGACCCGCATAATAATCGCCTAACGCCTCTGGACAATATCTACCCATAAAGATGCTTCCCGCATTCGTAATTTTATCAAGATAATCAAAAGGATTATCTACCATTAACTCTAAATGCTCAGGCGCAATTATATTACTTACCTTAATAACTTCTTCTAAATTCTTAGCAACAATAATTTTGCCGTTAGTATCTATTGAAACTCTTGCTATTTCACTCCTTTTTAAAGTTGCAATTTGCTTTTCTATTTCTTTTTGAACGGCTACGGCTAAGTCGTAACAATCGGTAACAAGTACGGCGCATGCCATTTTATCGTGCTCGGCTTGTGATAAAAGGTCGCTTGCAATATGCTTTGGGTTTGATTTTTTATCAGCAATAATCAAAATTTCACTTGGTCCTGCTATCATATCAATATTTACTTTTCCAAACACTTGCCTTTTTGCCTCGGCAACAAAGGCGTTGCCAGGACCTACGATTTTATCCACTTTACTAATAGTTTCAGTACCAAAAGCAAGCGCACCTATTGCTTGCGCTCCGCCAACTTTATACACTTTATCTACTCCGGCAATTTTAGCGGCAACTAATATGTTTGGATTGATTTTTCCTTGACTGTTTGGGGGCGTTGTAATTGAAATTTCACTGCAACCTGCAATTTTGGCTGGAATACTATCCATTAAAACGGTTGACGGATATACAGCCGTGCCACCTGGAACGTAAAGTCCAACCTTTTCAATAGGCGTAATTTTTTGACCTATAATTATACCGTTTTTCTTTTTTATTTCAAAACCTTTTCTAACTTGCTTTGAGTGAAAAGCCGTAATATTTTTACTTGCTTTCTTTAATATTTTGATAAATTTTTTATCTACTTGTGAAAAGGCTTCTTCAAATTCTTCATTTGTAACTAAAAGACTATCTAATTTACACTTGTCAAATTTTTCAGCATAATAGTATAAGGCTTTATCGCCGTTTTTATATACGTCGTTTAAAATATCCCTTACAATATCTTCAACGTTAAAACTCTTTTCTTCTCTTGCAAAAATATTTTCTTTTAGTTTAGAATATTCTAAAATTTTAATCATTTTTTATAACCTCGTTATTGAGCGCATTTTTAATTTCATTTATTCTTTTCGTTTTAAAACCGTATGAAGTTTTATTCGCTATAAGCCTTGCGCTTATTGTCACGATAGTTTCAAAAGGTACTAAGTCGTTTTCAAGTAACGTTCTTCCCGTTTCAACTATATCGACGATTACGTCACTCAAATTAAGTATTGGTGCAATCTCTATTGACCCGTTAAGATGTATTATATCGATATCTCTACATTTTTTCGCATAATAATCGCTTGCAATATTTGAAAATTTAGTAGCAACCCTTAAAGTTTTAGTTTCGTCGTCAACAAAGTCTTTTTTTGAAGCAACAGCCATTTTGCACTTACCCATATTTAAGTCTAAAAGTTCAAAAACGTCTGGCCTATACTCTAATAATATATCTTTTCCGGCAACGCCTATATCAGCACTTCCCCTTTCTACGTAGATAGTAACGTCTGACGGCTTAACCCAAAAGAATTTAAGTTTCTTTTCTTTGTTTTCAAATATAAGTTTTCTATTCGCTTCTTTAATTGAAGGACAGTCAAACCCCGCATTTTCAAACATTTGATATACTTTTTCGCCAAGTCTTCCCTTAGGAAGAGCAATTTTTATATAATCGTCAGCACTATCTACGGTTTCGCTAAATCTTTCAAATTCATCTAAATAAACGGCAAATCCTATTGCCCCAGACTGCCTATTCATTTTCTTCATAAGATTATCGTACTGTCCGCCCGATAACACCTTAGTATAAATTCCACTCACAAATCCTTTAAAAGTAATTCCACTATAATAACTATTAAAATCTATAATAGAAAAATCAATAGAAATTTTATCTTCAAAACCAAGTTTAATCAACTCGTTACACACGTTTTTAAATTCGTTAAAAAGTTTTTTACTATTTTGAGAAATTACAACGCTTTCAATCGATTGAAGCGTTTCTTCTACCGAACTATAAGTGTCTATCAAAGTTTTTACCGCATTATATTGAGTACTACTTAAAATCTCTTCAATTGCTTCGATATTTTTTTGCGTTACGGCATTTATGGTTTTCTCTAATAACGCATCTTTTATATCATAGTCTACTAAAATCGCCCTTGCTAAATCAACGTTTGCAAGTTGTAACATAAAATCATTTGAAAATAAACTTAAACTTTTAATAGCCAACGTAGTAACTTCAACAATTTCGTTAAAAGTTATATTTCCTATACACTCTAACCCCGATTGCATTATTTCTTTGTACGTATGAGAAGTTGAAGAAATTCTATAAACGTTTTCATTATAAAAAAGTTTTTCAATTGAATTTGCGTTGTCTTTTGAGTTTTTAATTATAGACAAAGTAACGTCAGGCTTTAACGCTAAAAGTTTGCCGTTAGTATCGTTAAAAACGATAACGCCCTCAGAAACTAAAAACTCCTTATTTTTAGAATATAAATCATATTCTTCAAACTTATTCATTTTAAATTTTCTATATCCGTTACAAATGAATAACTCTCTCAATTTGTATACCGATTTTTCTAAACTGCTTAAAATATCTTGATTAAACATTTTACTTTCCCTCTAACCTTTCAATAACAATAGAATATCCGCCGTCACCATAATTTAAATATTTACTTACCCTTGATATTGTTGCCGTACTTGCACTCGTTATTTTATTTATATCAGCATAACTCATACCCTTTTTTAACAAAATAGCAACGTCTAACCTTTGCTTGAACGCTTCTAATTCTTGAATTGTGCAAACGTCGTTAAAAAAAGCCTCGCACTCATCAATATTTTTTAAAGAAAGTATTGCATTATATAAATTTTCAAAATCTTTTTTATTTAATTGCTTCATGGTACGTTTATTACCTCCACTTTACTACTTTACCATTTTAACACACTAAAGTGGTAAAGTCAAACGTTTTACGTTAATAAAATTTAATTATCTTACTTTTTTATATAACATTAGCGAAAGTTATGATATCTATATATGCTAGTTAATTACAAGAAACAACCTGTGATATGCACGGCTACGCCGTGATGATATACTCGCCAAAGGCAAGATGATATACACGCTAAAGCGTGATGATATACCAAGCCTGCGGCTTGGATAAAAAAATAACGGCTCGAAAGCCGTTATTTTTTGGTGGAGATGGCGAGAGTCGAACTCGCGTCTTACATAGGTCCTTTATGATTTCTACATACTTATTTCGTTTTTATCCCTTTTAGTATACTTCAACGAACAAACTTATACTAACGTGAATTGCTGTATACTCATATATTAACGCAATTAAATTACTATATGAGTTTTCCGTTTATAATTATGCCCTATATAAACCAACGGCGTTTTTACATAGAACAGCCACTATTAAGCAGCAAGTGCGTAACTATAATTATTAGTATCTGCATTTAAATTTAATTTTCCGTTTTTACAAAGTCGAGCCTTTGGTATGCTTACAATAAACTTGCTATGCAATCAAATCCGGTGCATCCCCGTTTATTTAATAATCTTTTATTTCCCTTTCCGCTTGGCGTTTTATATCTTTTTCTTTTATAGATTTCTTTTTATCAAAAGTATGCTTACCTTTGCATAAGCCTATTTGTATTTTTACTAAACTACCTTCAAAAAATAACTTTAAAGGAACTAAAGTATAGCCTTTTTCTTTAATTTTGCCTACTATTTTGTTAATTTCTACTTTTCTTAAAAGTAATTTTCTTTCCCTTTTACTATCTTTTGAATTAAACGCACCACTACGATCGTATACCGCAACGTGCATATTTCTAACAAAAACTTCGCCGTTATATAAAGAGCAAAAAGCATCTTTTAAGTTAACGCTTCCCGCTCTTATAGACTTAACTTCTGCACCTTCTAAAACTATGCCGGCAATATAATTTTCTTCTACAAAATATTCAAAATATGCTTGCTTGTTTTCTGTAATTAGTTTCATATTGCCTCCTTAGTTTTATTATTCTATCATAATATTTCGTTTTTATCAATAATTTAATTAGAAAATAACGTCAAATTCCACTTTTTTTGACGAAAAATCAACACCACTTACTATAATTTCTATTTCATCGCCTAAACTATATTTATGCTTGTTGCTTTTTAAAGTGTACGTAGTTTCATCAAATAAATATTCGCCCCTTGGAAGTCTTTCTATTCTAATAATTCCTTCAACCGTATTTTCAAGTTCAACAAAAATACCAAAAGACGTAACCCCACTTATAACGCCTTTATAAATTTCGCCAACCCTACTTTTCATATAACAGCATTTGTAAAAGTCGTCCATTTCCCTTTCAACTTCATCAGCACGCCTTTCATTATTTGAAGAAATTTCACTTGCCGTATAAACGAAACTTTTTAAACCTTCTACGTACTCTAAATCGTTATTTATTATTGCTTTTAACACTCTATGAACGACTAAATCGGGATATCTACGAATAGGCGACGTAAAGTGACAATAACACTTACTCGACAACCCAAAATGCCCTAAATTTTCAGGCGAATATTCCGCTTTTTGCATTGAACGTAACATTATTTTATTAACTAATGAAAATATTGGCTCGCCTTTTAAATTTTCAAGTAACGATTGAAAGTCTTTAGAGTGACAGTTTTCACTATTCCATTTTACGTTTATGCCTAAAATTTTAAGAAAATTTCTAAAATTTTCAAGTCTTTCAGCATCTGGTTTTTTATGCACACGATAAATAAATGGTAAGTTTAAGTAATAAACGTATTCACTTACCGTTTCGTTTGCTAAAATCATAAATTCTTCTATAATTTTATAGGCTGTTGCACTTTTTCTTGGCTCTACCACTATTTGCTTATTTTCGTCTATATAAATATGACTTTCTTTAATAGATAAGTCAATATTTCCTCTTTTTTTACGCTTATTTGCAAGTATTTGCATTAAATTATACGCATCCATTATAAGCGGATAAATATCTCTATTTTTAGCAATTGTTTCTTTATGATTTTCTATTATGCTTTGAACGGTTGTGTAAGTTAATCTTCTATACGATTTAATTACGCTTTCAAAAATTTCATAGTTAGTAACTTCGCCGTTAAGATTTATATCCATACATACTGACAAGCAAAGCCTTTCTTCCCCTTCGTTAAGCGAGCATATTCCGTTTGACAGTTTTTTAGGTAGCATAGGTATAACGCTATTTGGAAAATATACGCTTGTTGAACGATTTAACGCTTCTTTATCTATATTAGAATTTTGTTTTACGTAATGAGAAACGTCCGCAATATGAACGATTAAGTTATATCCGCTTTCCGTTTTTTGAATAGAGATAGCATCGTCAAAATCACGTGAATCTTCGCCGTCAATAGTAACCGATAATAAATTAGTGAAATCTTTTCTTCCTTGTTTTTCAGTTTTAGTAACTTCATTTGGAATATTTTCTAACTCTTTTATTACTCCGTTAGGAAAATCTAATTCGTAACCGTGATTTTTGATTATAGATAATTCTTCCGTTTTAAAATTATGTTTTTTACCTAATATTTCAGTAATTACGCCTTCTGGATTTTTCTTATTCTCGGGATATTTTGTAATTTCAACAACTACTTTATCGCCGTTTTTTGCTCCTCTTGACCTTTTAAACGGAACGTAAATATCTACAAAATAATTTCTATCGTCACTTACAACGAAGCCAAAACCTTCCTGCGCCTCAAAAGTTCCTACTAATTTTTTAACGCCTCTATTTAAAATTTTAACTACTCTTGCCTCGTCACTACTTCCCCTTTTGCTGGTAACTTTTTCAATTAAAACGGTGTCTTTATTTAGCGCGCCGTTTAAATGGCACGAAGGTATGAAAAAATCATTAAGAGCCTTATTTTCTGGAATAAAAAAGGCAAAGCCCCTTTCATTTCCTTTTAATACGCCCTTAATTAGCGGACTGTGTTCTAATAAAACGTATTTTCCGTCCGTATAAACGATTTTCCCTTCGTCTTCTAACTTGTTTAACAATGAACGAACAACGTCTTTTTCATAATTGCTTTTAATTTGAAGTAATTGAAATATACGCTTTGCTCCCTTATATTCAAATTCTCCATTTAAAAACTTTTGATAAATTGTATCTAATAAATTCATAATTTTCCTAATAAAAAAACGGCTTTATTAAGCCGTTTCGTTTTAATATCATAAAAATCTTTTTGCTAAAAGCGCAAGTACACAATAACAAAGTATACAAAGTGCAAGCACAATAATTGAAATTATAGTAAGTTTTTTCATTTTGCTTTCTAACGTTTTTGATTTGTTTTTACCATAGAAAGTTTCTTGCCTACCACTAATTGCTCCTATACCGTCTGAATTTGCTGGTTGCATAATTACGACAATTATAACGAAAACTGATGCTATAACTGATATAACTAATAATATTTGACTTAAAAGTTTAAAAATTTCATATAATTCCATAAAATCACCTAACTTTTTTAATTCTAATCTAAAATCGTTACTATTGTATCATAAAAATATTTATTTTACAAGTATTTTTATGCGTTTTTTATTATGTTATTTAGAAATTAACGTTTTACCCGTCATTTCAACAGGAATTTCTTCGCCCATTACCTCTAAAAGTGTTGGCGCGATATCGGCAAGTACACCGTCGTTTCTCAATTTTACGTTCTTATACTCGTTTGAAACAAGAATAAATGGTACGGGATTTGTCGTATGTGCTGTAAAAGGCTTATCGGTTGTGTTATCTTCAATCATTTTATCAGCATTACCGTGGTCAGCCGTTATTAGTACGCTTCCGCCTTTTTCTAATATTTTAAGAGTTACCTTTTGAACGCACTCTTCAACCGTTTTTACCGCTTTTATAGTGGCGTCAACAAAGCCTGTATGACCAACCATATCGCAGTTGGCGAAATTTAATATAATAACGTCAAACTTATCGCTTTCTATTTCTTCAATAACTTTATCAGTAACTAAATACGCACTCATTTCAGGTTGCAAATCATAAGTTGCTACTTTTGGTGAGTTGATTAAATCTCTATATTCGTTTTCGTTAGGTGTTTCAACCCCACCGTTAAAGAAAAACGTTACGTGCGCGTATTTTTCAGTTTCGGCAATTCTAAGTTGAGTATAGCCTTTTTTAGCAAGATATTCGCCTAAAGTATTGTTTAAAGATATTTTTTCAAAAGCAATACCCACGTTTTCAAAAGTTGCATCGTATTTAGAAAAACCTACGTAACATAAATTCAAATAACCCGTTTTTCTTTCAAAACCATTAAACTCGTTTACCGTCATAGCACGGGTAATTTCTCTTGCTCTATCAGGGCGGAAGTTAAAAAATATTACGCTATCGCCTTTTTCTATTAAACCTATCGGTTTATTGTTTTTATACACGTTTGTTGGTAAAACAAACTCGTCGGTTACACCTTTATTATAACTTTCTAATACCGCCGTTTTAGGATTTTCACACTTTTCGCCGTTACCTATCGTAAGCATATCGTATGCTTTTTCAACTCTTTCCCAGCGATTATCTCTATCCATTACGTAGTATCTTCCTACTACTGAAGCAATTTCGCCAACGCCTATTTCTTGAATTTTTTGCTGTAATTCGCCTATAAAATCGGCACCACTTGTTGGGGCAACGTCTCTACCGTCTAAAAAGCAATGTACGTAAACCTTGCTTAAACCTTGCATTTTTGCCATTTTTAATAAAGCGTATAAATGTGTGTTATGACTATGCACTCCGCCACTTGATAACAAACCGTATAAATGTAATTTTTTATCGTTTTCTTTGGCGTTTTTCATTGCCTTTAAAAGTTCGGCATTTTCAAAGAATACTCCGTCGTTTATCTCTTTTGTAATTCTTGTTAAATCTTGATAAACTATTCTACCAGCACCTATATTTAAGTGACCAACTTCGCTGTTACCCATTTGACCATCGGGAAGTCCTACACTCATTCCGCTTGCGCCAAGTAAAGTTGACGGATAATTTTTAGATAGATTATCTATAACGTTAGCGCCTGCTAATGATATAGCATTTCCATTTTTAGCATTATTTATTCCATAACCATCCATTATAAGTAAACAAACCGGTCTCGTTTTCATATTTTTACCTCTATTACACTATTTTTTCAATTCTAACGTTGTCAATATAATATTTCATATAAGTGGTTTCATTAACTAAATCACTGTTGTCTTCTTTTTTAGGTACAGGATTCCAGTCTAAAACAATTTTACCAGGATTAGTAATTCTTTCTTCATTTAAGTAATATTCTTCGGGAGTTAAACCATTATAAGTACCGCTTGCACAATTTCGTAAACTTGCTATATCGTCTACCGATACCTTTAAAGTTACCCACTCGTTTCTTGGCATATGAGTTGTAAAGGTAATTGTATACCAAATACCACCCCATTTTGTAAAACGTAAACCTAAATCGTAATCAATAGGGCTTGCATTGTATATATCTATACAAAAATACCAGTCATCCCAATCATCTCTTGGAATTATATAAGGATTTTCTTTTTCACTATTGTATACGTACGTTTGCCAAAATTGTTTAGTATATTCTTGTGGTATATCTAACGTTACTCCATTAGAAGCATAACCCGTGCTACTTGGATATAATGGAAATTTCATTTCAAATAAATTGTTATTTGACGTTGCTTGAATACCCGCCTCTTGAGAAGTTAATACTCGCCTTAAAGGTAAAGCACAATCATTTACAATTCTATATTTTATAACGTGCTTTTCAATTTCTTTTTCAAAATCAAACATCATAGCCTTATTGTTTTCAATAGGCGTAAATAACGTTGTGCTTTTTAGTTCATTTTTTTCTTCTTTATAGTTTATAGTTATATCGTCAATATAAAAAACGGGTGCTAAATCAGGGTCAGGCGACATAGCGCAATCAAAAGAATAATATACGCCTTGAATTGCTTTAATATAACTTTCTTTAACTTCCGTCATACAGTTCATTTGATTAAAATCAACGACAAAATTAACTAAATTCCATTGTTTTGGCTCTAAATAAAACGTTTGACCAAATAATTGAACTATTTGTTCAAAACCCGTATACTCTGCAACTAATCCAACCGTAATATTTTTAGCAAGGTCGTTATCGTTGTATATCCAAGCGGTAACGGTATCAGCGTAAGTAAAATCTACGTATTTATAATCATAGTCAATTGAAGTAGTTGGAAACCAACATACCGGATACGATCTATCAATACGCCCGCCTACAGGCATAAGTTTTGCGGAATAATCACCGCTTTTAACGTAATTTTTATCTTTATTTCTTCTAATTTTACCGAATAATTTTTGAAGTTTTATAGTGGCAAAATCTGGTTGCCATTGTTCAAAATCACAAAGCACAATCGGTTGACCCACTTTAGACTCGTTATCATTATCGTTTTTGCACGCAGTAAAAAGTGACGTTGATAAAATTATGGATAATATTAAACTTAATATTTTAATAGATTTTTTCATTTTACTCCATAAGTATATAAATTTTATAATAATATGTATTATATATTATTTTCATTAAAAAAGCGTAGCAATATGACTTGCGTTAGCAAATCTAATAAATCCGTTTACGAATTTATTTAGTTGCCGAATCCCTTGTCGGGACTCGGCATACTAACCCTTTTTATTTTATTTATTATAATTTACAATTTCACTAAAATCACTTGCTTTAAGTGATGCTCCACCTATTAAGCCACCGTCAATTTCACTCATACTCATAAGTTCAGTAGCATTTGACGGTTTCATTGAACCGCCGTATTGAATTCTAACTTGATTTGCGCATTTTTCACAAAAAGTTTGTTTTAAAACATCACGAATATAACCGATAGTTTCATTGGCTTGCTCGCTTGTAGCAGTTTTACCCGTACCGATTGCCCAAACAGGCTCGTACGCTATTACAAGTTTAGTTAAATCTTCAACGTCTTTAAGACCGTTTACTATTTGAGTTTTTAAAACTTCTTCAGTCTTTCCACTTTCTCTTTCTTCTAACGTTTCGCCAACGCACACAATAGGCGTTAAGCCTTTTTTAAGCGCTTGAAGCGTTCTTAAATTAACCGTTTCATCAGTTTCGTTAAAATACTGTCTTCTTTCACTATGACCGATAATAACGTATTCAACGCCAAGAGTTAAAAGCATGTCCGCTGAAATTTCGCCCGTATACGCTCCACTATCTTTAAAATGTACGTTTTGAGCACCTAAGCGAATATTACTGCCTTTAACGGCTTCGCTAACCATACATAAGTGAGTTGCCGGTACGCAAACAACGACGTCACAAGTTGCATCTTTTACAAGTGGTTTTAATTCTTCTACTAATTTTACACCCTCGCTTGGCGTTAAATTCATTTTCCAGTTACCTGCAATTATAGGTTTTCTCATAATTACTCCTTTTCGTTTAAACAAGCAATACCTGGTAAAACTTTACCTTCAAAAAGTTCCAAAGATGCACCGCCACCCGTTGATATGTGTGACATTTTATCAGCATAACCAAGTTGACTTACCGCAGCGGCACTATCACCGCCACCGATAATAGTTGTTGCATTAGTAGCCTCAGCCATAGCCTTAGCAACTGCCATCGTACCTTTTGCAAGCGTTGGATTTTCAAATACACCCATAGGTCCGTTCCAAATAACGGTTTTGCCGTCTTTAATTACGCTTGCGAATAATTCCATAGTTTTTGGACCGATATCAAGACCCATTTTATCGTTAGGAATATTTTTAGAATCTACAATCTCAACGTCAATTTCACTATCAATAGGATCAGGGAAAGACGATGCAATAGTAGTATCGACAGGAAGATATAACTTTTTGTTTAAACTCTCCGCTTTAAGCATCATTTCCTTGCAATAATCAATTTTTTCATTATCAACTAATGAAGTACCAACTTCATATCCGTACGCTTTTAAGAAAGTATACGCCATACCGCCACCGATAATTAAAGAATCACATTTTTCTAAGAGATTAGATATTACGTTTAATTTATCAGCAACCTTAGCACCACCTAATACTGCAACGAACGGTCTTGTTGGGTTTTCTAAACTATCAGCCATAACTGAAAGTTCTTTTTCAATTAAGAAACCGCAAACGGCAGTTTTTACTAAACCGTATTCAACGATTGCAGCGGTAGATGCGTGTGAACGGTGAGCCGTACCAAAAGCATCGTTAACGTAAATATCGCAAAAACTTGCAAGTTTTTTACAAAATTCAAGGTCTTTACCTTCTTCGCCAGCATCAAAACGTAAGTTTTCAAGTAAAACCACTTCGCCTTCTTTTAATGCGTTTACTTTTTTAATTGCATCTTCGCCAACCGTATCGGTTGCAAAAGTTACTTTACCGTCTAAAAGTTGATTAAGCCTATCTGCAACAGGTTTTAAAGTGTATTTTACGATATCTTTTTTAGCCTTTTCTAAAAATTCTAAAGTTAATGCTTCTTTTTCGCTATCATTTGCTTTTTCAACGATTTTCTTTTCTTTTTTAGAAAGTTTTACCGTTTCGTTAAAAATATTGTGGGGTTTACCCATATGTGAACAAAGAATAACTTTTGCACCTTGCTCCATTAAATATTTAATTGTAGGAAGCGCGCCGTTTATTCTGTTTTCATCAGTTATAACGCCATCTTTCATAGGAACGTTAAAGTCTACACGAACTAGGCATTTTTTGCCTTTTACATTTACATCTTTTATAGTTTTTTTATTCATAAACTACTCCTTAAATGTTTATTTTATACTTACTTTGATATTTTATTATATTTTTAATAAAATGTCAATGTTTTATACGCTAAGTAATTAAATAGTCGTGTTTTTTACTAAACTAATTTTAACTTTATTCCCCTTTCCTTTCTCCTTTTTATTTTCTGGAATAATTTTTTCTACAAGTTTAGTAAACGGCTTTAACGTTGGCAGTAATATTAGCGTTACTAAAACGTTAAATAAAGTGTGAAAATTTGCAATTTGTCGTTCAATTCCGTGAGAAAAACTATTAAAGAATAAGGCGATTTGACTTTTAAATAAAAGTATAGGCAAAAACGTTATCAAAGAGCCAAACACGTTAAACGCCAAATTAAAAAAGGCGGTTCTCCTTGCCTCTATCGATTTATTTAAACTTGCTAAAATTACGGCAAAACAAGTACCTATATTAGTGCCTAATATTAAAAACATACTTCCTTCAAAAGTTAATAATCCGTTACCCGCAAGTATTATCATAATGCTAGTTACCGCTGACGAACTTTGAACTATCATCGTTATCACTAAACCGTTTAAAAATAAAACAAATTCATTATCAACTAAAAATAAATTATTAAAAAACTCAAAATTTTTAAAAAATCTAACGCAATCGTTTACAACGTGCAAGCCCATAAACAACATACCAAAACCAGCCATTATATAACCCGTATGATATAATTTTTTGCTTTTTAAAAAGGTTAATACGAAACCCAAGAAACATACGATAGCGCCTATTGAAGTCATATCTATAAAATTTCCGTTTGATAAAGACACTAATTGAGCCGTAACGGTTGTTCCTATATTCGTTCCCATTATTATTGCCGAAGCCGAAAAAAAGGATAAAATACCTGACGATACAAAACCTATAATTATTATGTTCGTTGCTACGCTTGACTGCAATATAGCCGTTGAAAATACTCCCGTTAGCACACTACTAAATCTATTTTTAGTGCAAGAAAAAAGCATATTTTTAATTTGCTTTCCACTAATTTTTTCCATGTTTTCGCTCATAAATTTTAAGCCAAATAAAAAAAGAGTAATCCCACCAAGTAAAAGCATCAATTTTTGCAAAATATACATATATCACCTACCGAATTATATATACTTATTTTACTAGGTTTTTATGTTCAATACTAAAAAACAAATTGCTTTTACTTTAAACTACCCTTTAAAGTTTTTATTATTAAATTTTTGTTATCTTATCGAGCAAATTAAATCTTAATTAAAAATTTTAATCTTTTCTTCCCGTTAAATTCCCTTCTTTATTTAATAGTCCGTAATTGTTTTGGCGAAGCGCTTCGTAAAGTGTTATTGCAACGCTGTTAGATAAATTCAAACTTCTTAAATTGCCAAACATTGGTATACGAAGCGTTTGAGAATAGTATTTTTTTAGCAACGGTTCACTAAGCCCGTGCGATTCTTTCCCAAACACTAAAAAATCGCCGTCTTTAAAAGAAGCGTCACTGTACGCTACTTTTCCTTTCGTACTTAAAAAATAAAAATTTGAACCGTTATAAAACTTTTCAATAACTTCTTCGATACTGTCGTAATAGTGTACTTCCAAATATTGCCAGTAGTCAAGTCCTGCCCTTTTTAGAGTTTTATCAGTTATTTCAAAACCCATAGGTCTTACAATATGAAGCGCTGAATTCGTACAAGCGCAAGTTCTTGAAATATTGCCCGTATTTTGTGGAATTTCAGGCTCAACTAACACAATATTAAATTTCATATTTACTCCTTTTTTAGACCCCGCTTTTTAGTAGTAATAAGTCTAAAAGTTTTTTTCGTTGGTAGCACAATTTCACATATATTATCTCTACTTGTAGATACAATTTCCCCACTAATATCAGAGGCTAAAACACCCGTTGAACTCATTAGCAATATGGGTACGCCAAATAAATAAGAATAGGCGCGAATTATAAAATTATACTCTGGTTTTTCACTTTCGTCACTTAATATAACTATTATATCGGCATCGCAAATAGTCATCGCTTTTACGGCTTCATAGTCTAATATATCGTCACATATTAAAATGCCTATTTTACCCATTGACGTTTGATATACTCTATATCCGCCACTAATTGAAAAATTACTATTATTGACTTTTATATTCATATCTGAAATGCCTAATATTTTGCCATTTTCCGCAATAATTACCGACTTTTTTAATAATCCGTAATTATCGGTAACGGTTGCAACAAGAAAAATCTTTTTAGTCGTTTTAGATAGTTTTATTAATTTAGCCAAAGTGTCTTCATTTCCATTTAATTCACTTTTATAACTAATTTTTTTAATGCCGTTAAAACCATATAAAATAACGTCGTATTTTTGAAAGTCACTATCGTTGGTTTTAAAAATTTCTTGATTTTTGTTACAATAAAATTTCATAATATACCTATCACACTATTATAAGCATAATAGGCGTAAAATGTTAAAATATATTACTATCTATAAATAATTGCTTCATTTTTTCAGCGCTATTTATTGTAAAAATTTCTTGTTTTAATTTCTTTGAGTTTTTAACACCTTTTAAATAATAGGCTAATTGTTTACGCAATATAACGGCGCTTCTATTATCTCCGTATTTACTCGCCGTCATATCAATTTGCTTTAAAATTAATTCTTTTAACGTAAATATTGGTTGCAACGATAAAATATCGCTTATAAGTAATGGGTTTTCTAATACTCCCCTTGCTAGCATTATTCCATCAGCACCCGTGTTATTTATCATATTTATAGCTTCTTGTTTAGTAAATATTCCACCGTTTGCAATAACGGGTATTTTAACGGAATTTTTCGCAATTTCTATTTGCTTATAATTACACTCGCCACTATAAATTGCCGTTTTTACTCTTCCGTGAATAGTAATTAGTTTTGCTCCGCTATCTTCACACATTTTACTAAAATCTTTAGTAATATAATTACCTTCTTCTAAACCTATTCTAAATTTAACCGTTACTATTTTTCCACTTTTACTCACGCCTTCGATAATTTTTGACGCAAGTGGTAAATTTTTTAAAAGCGCACTCCCTTCGCCGTTTGAATAAATTTTAGTTACGGGACAACCCATATTTATATCTATAATATCAAACTTGCCTAAATGCTCACTCTTTGCCATTTCAGCCATAATATCTACGTCGTTCCCAAAAATTTGCACCGCTTTTAAATACTCGTTTTCTTCGGTTGCAAGTAGATTTTTGGTTTCACTAGAAGAATATTTTAAGCCCTTCATACTAACCATTTCAGTAAAACAAAGCCCTGCACCTAACGAGTAACATATACTTCTAAACGAACTATCGCTAAACCCTGCAAGCGGTGCTACGAATACATTGTTTTTCGTAGTTATATTGCCTATTTTTATACCTTTTGAAAACACTTAAATTTCCTCTTTTTTGATTTTTCTATAATACTCGTCTATCTCTAAAGTAGACATTTTTTTAATATCTTTTCCGCCTTGAGTTATACTTTTTTCAAGTGCAATAAACCTTTCTATAAATTTATTTACAGCGCACATTAAAGCACTTTCACTATCTACGTTTAATAGCCTTAACACGTTTACTACGCTAAACAATAAATCCCCGCACTCTTTAAATAAATTGCTTTCATCTTTTTCGCTATACGCCAACTTGACTTCCTTTACTTCTTCAAAAATTTTTGAAATTGCGTCTTCTAAACCGTCAAAATCAAAATTGTATTTAGATGCCCTTGATTGTACTTTTTGCGCTTTTAATAAAGCAGGCAAAGTTTTTGGCAAACTTAAAAGGTATTCTCCGCCGTTTTTGTACCCCTTTTCAATCGCCTTGTTTTTATTCCAAACGTTTAACGCCTCACTATCCGTTGTCGCTTTATCTTTGCCAAATACGTGAGTATGACGAGAAATTAGTTTTGAACATATTCCGCTTACAACTTCGTCTACGTAGTACAATCCACCCTCTTCGCCTAATACTGAATAAAATACCGCTTGAAGTAAAACGTCGCCTATTTCTTCTACGATATTTTCAACGTTGTTAGAATTTATAGCGTCGACGAGTTCATAACATTCTTCAATTAAATTTTTTTGCAAACTTTCAAAAGTTTGAACTTTATCCCAAGGGCATCCGTTTTCGCCACGAAGCGCAAAAACAATATCTACTAAATCGCTAAAAGTATAGGCTGATTTTTGTAAAAAGTTTAATTTTGGCACGTAAATTGCCGTTTGATAAGAATAATCTTCTTGCCTATCGAGTTCGTATAAATATATTTTTTTAGAAGAATTTTCATTGGTAAAGTAAATTTCAACCTCTTCTCCAAATATTGACATTAACTTTAACTTAATTTCGCTTGCTATTTTTTTAGAAGTTAAAGAATATACGACTAACGACGACGGTAAACTTTTATTTAGTAAAACGTCATAAGCAGAAATTGCCGTATAACTTTCGCCAACTAACGATATCCTTTCTAAACATTTCGTAGCGTAAGAAACTCCTGCGTTTATTTCTACGTTTTTGTATTTTTTAGCAATAATTTTAACTGAATTATCTTCTAAGGCACAGCCGTCGACAAAATACACAACGTCATTTTGCTTTGCTAAACTTATAACTTCTTTTGCTAAATTTTTATTCAAAGTATCAAAATTACGACTTTTTAAATAAACGCTATCGAGCGATATAAAATTATCGCCGTATTTACTTAATGCTAAAAAACTACTTGTCAAAGTAGTTCTTACAATTTTAGTTTTATTACTCTTTAATAAATTTACCGCTTTTAACGTTAAATCACTTTCACAAGTTCCCAAACCAACGATTATAATTTTATTCATACTTTTGCCTTTTAAATTTTTTTAGTATAATTACAATATACATTAAATTTAAAAAACAAGCAACAAAATACGAAATAATATCTGTAAATATTGTTGCAAATATATTAAAACTTGGAATTTTAAGTAGAAAATAAGATAAAATCAATTTTATTACACCACTTACAATTCCAGTTTTAACTGCAAAAGAAGTTTTCGATAACGACACTAATATTGCTACACTCGTTTGCATTAAAGGTAAAAAAATTACGCTAAGTGATGATAATTTTAACATTTTTATCATTATGATCTTTTCGCTTTCTAATAATGACGGATATAGTATTTTAACTGCTAAAAAAGCAAATACTGCTAATAAAATAGCAAAAATAATTCCTTGCAAAATTGTTAAAATTATAGATTCAAATATTTTTTTGGTTTTTGTTTTATAGTCTTTACTTTTTGAAACTTCTGGAATTAACGCAACTGCTACGCCGTAACAAATGGCAACGGGAACACTTATAATCGACTCCACCCCACCAGAGTATAAACCATATAATGAAGTGGCGTTTTGTAAATATTCTTTAAGAATATTTACAATCATAAAACTTTCTACCGTTCTAACAAGTGGTATAACTATTGACGTAAACGTTATAGGCACTACTATCATTAATACCTTTTTTACGTTTGTTTTAGAATTTTTTAACTGTAAAAAATTGCCGTGTTTTTTATATAAAATGATAAAATATATTAACGCAATAAATTCACTAATACTAACTGATAGCGTTGCCATAATTGAGGCTAAGACTTTATTATAACTAAAAATTAAGCATAAAATTAACCCAAACACCGCTTTAACTAATTGCTCGATTATTTGAGATATTGCCGTTGGACTCATTTTAGATAATCCTTGAAAATAGCCCCTAAAACACGAAATACAACTTACGAAAATCAAAGATGGAGATAATACTAAATAATTTTTACTTGCAAATTCATTGCCTTGAAAAGACGCTATGTTTTTAGAAAATACCGCCATTATTAAAAAGGCTAAAATTGATAAAGGTAAAAATAATTTTAACGCCGATTTTAATACGCTATTCGCATCTTCTCCGCTGGCTATTAACTTGGCTATTCCATTAGGAACGCCCGTTGAAGATATCGTTAATAGTAAGCAATAAAAGGGAAACGCCATTTGATATAAGCCTAACCCGTAAGCCCCTAATATACTCGTTAGTGGTATTCTATATAACGCGCCTATTACTTTGGTTATAAAACCACCCAACGATATAATTAAAGCGCCTTTTAATAATTTACTCTTTTTCATATGTACACAGTTTAGTTTTTGAATTATATAAACAATTATGTAAATTTTAAAAAAACACTTAATATCAAATTAGAAACAGTGTAATATAATATGAGAAAAACTAATATTTAGAAAATAATATGACTTTAAAACAGTATAAGGCATTTTTTACGAGCGTTAAAGAAGGTTCTATTTCAAAAGCATCGAAAAAATCGAAAATAACTCGTTAGTGTAATAAACTATATAAAAAATTAAAAAGTGGAGTTCTTTTGAACTCCACTTAACTTTTTATTTAAAACTATACATTATTAATTTTTCTCAACAAATTTTTTTAATATTTCAAACATTTCAGCAGATATAACGTGTTCAATTCTACAAGCATTTTCTTCTGCTAATTCTTTATTTGCCCCCGTTTTTTCAAGCAATGCCGTAATAATTCTATGCCTTTCATATATATCGGTTGCCTTTTTCAAGCCTATCTCAGTAAACTTTATTTCTCCCACAGTATTGCGAGTAATATATCCTTTTTTTTCAAGCAAACCAACGGCACGAGATACACTTGGCTTTGAAAAGCCAAGTTCTATTGCAATATCAATAGCACGGACGGAAGATTTTTGCTTACTTAAAAGCAAAATGGTTTCAATGTACATTTCTTCAGATTCACGTATTCTCATATTTATCCCCTTTTAACTATGATTTACTTTTATTTTATTATAACCTTTTTTTTTACGTTTGTAAAGTTTTAATTTATATATATACTTTAAAACGCTTTTATACGGAGATTTATTACAAAAAATACTCGGTTTTTTTAAATTTTTTAAACAAAATATTATAAACCGATTTATCATAATTTAATGTTAAATAAATTGAGCGTCGGTAATTTTTTATTACCGACGCACTAAATTTCTTTATCTCTATATAATTTTAATCATCTTTAGAGCAACTGCAATATCAAACCATAGCCCCTTTTTAAGAGTTTTTTATTTTAAAATACTCTTTTAATATTGCTCCCACTTCTTCAGGTTTAGCGGTTTTTAACTTATTTAATACTTTTACTTTTTCTTTGTTAATTTTTCTCATAACCATATTATAAGTAAAACGTATAGTATTATACACTTTTAGCCTATTTGTGGTTCGTTTATTTTTGCCATTGTATACGGCATTTTTTGTTCGTGTACAATTGAGCCTTTTAACCTTATATCTTGACAAGAAGACCCAACTAATATATTATAAACGCCGTTTTCTACTACCCATTTTTTAAGCATTATATTATAACTTGCTATATCTTGCACGGGAATTACTACGTTTACTACCTTTTCTTCGCCTTTTTCTAAATGGATTTTTTCAAACGCTTTAAGTTCTTTTATAGGTTTTACCATTGTAGATACAACGTCTTGAACGTATACTTGAATAACTTCACTACCCGCAACTTCGCCCGTATTTTTTAGGTTAAACGTTATATTTATATTATCTTTATCATTAGTTAAATTTAATTTAGAATACTCAAAAGTAGTATATGATAAGCCGTGACCAAACGGGTATACTACTTCATCAATATGCTTATCGTAATATCTATAACCAACGTCTAATTTTTCTTTATATTCGACAAAAACGCCGTTTCCTGGATATTCTAAGTCGGCACGCATTTTCGTTGGGAAAGTTTCGCTTAACTTACCACTTGGATTTACCTTGCCCGTTAATACGTCACTTATTGCTCCGCCACTTGCCTCACCGCCAAGCCACGCTTGAACTACACCGTCTACGTAGTCGTTCCATTGACCAAGAATAAGTCCGCCACCCGACTGCATTACTACAACAACCTTTTTACCGCATATTTTTGAAGCAAGCCTTATCATATACTCGTGGTTAGGATTAATTTTTGCGCTTAATCTATCAAACTGCTCAGTATCTTCGCTCGTCATTGAACCCGTAAAGAATACAACTAAATCAGAATCTTTAATTTTTTCAACAAATTCGCCTGATTTTGCCCAAATCATAGATTCTACAAACGAACTCTTTTTATATAATTCGTAATAATCAACTTCAACGCCACTTAACGATTTTTTTAGTTCATCAAAAGGATTTTCTATATGTTTTTTATTACAAAATACTTCAGCGCTTCCTTGACCCATATATAAAGGATTAACTGCATATTCGCCAACTAAGGTTATTTTTTTATATTTTTCTTTCGTTATAGGTAAAACTTTATTTTCGTTTTTTAATAAAACAGCGCCGGCACTTGCAATTTCTCTACATACTTCGTGCTGTTTTTCTCTATCGTATGGTAATTTTTTAGGTTTTTCAGTTAAAAGAAATTTTAAAACTCTTTTTGCGGAATTATCAATTTCTTGCATTGTAATTTCGCCTTCCGCTAACGCCTTTTCAAATTCTTCGATAATAGTTGGCATAATGCCCGGTTTATAATCTAATCCTGACGCAATTGATTTAACCATATTATGAACTGCGCCCCAGTCTGAAACGACAACTCCGTCAAAACCCCACTCGTCTTTAAGAATATCGTATATAAATTTATTTTCTGAAGCCCATATTGAATTTATTTTATTGTATGAAGACATTATCGTTTGCGGATGAGATTTTTTAACCATAATTTCAAAAGGCTTTAAGTAAATTTCCCTTAAAGTTCTTTCATCAATATCCACACTCGTTTCAATTCTATATTCTTCTTGATTATTTGCTACGTAATGCTTTGGACAAGTTGCTATTCCTACGCTTTTAGCCCCGTTAACGTATCCCGCAGCCATTTCACCTGCTAATACGGGGTCTTCCGACATATATTCGAAATTTCTACCGCAAGTAATCAACCTTTTAATATTTAAGCCTGGACCTAAAATTAAATCTACACCCATTTCAACGCAATCTCGACCTAAATACTCGCCGTATTTAAATGCCATTTCTTTGTCAAAAGTTGAAGCAAGTAGTGATAACGACGGAAAACAAGTACTATCCTTTTCACTTGGCACGTTATCCACGTTACAATTTTCGTGAAATCTTATACCGTGAGGACCATCCGCCATTTTTTTTCTTTCAATTCCTAACCTTTCTATGCCGTTAGTCTCCATAGAAGCGTATCCTACAAGCAAATATAACTTCTCTTCAAAAGTTAATTTATTAAAAATTTCGTCTAACATACTCTACCTCTTTAAAGTATTATAACACTGATTATTTTTTGATACAAGTTTTTTATTTAAAAACTTTTAAAAATTTTATAAAACAAAAGTGACGTTAATCCGCCACTTAGTTTATTTTCTACCCGTAGAACCGAATCCGCCTTCGCCCCTTTCAGTTTCATCTAATACGTCACTTTCAACGTATTCGCAAGGATAATAGTCGCAAATGACCATTTGAGCCACTCTTTCGCCTTTTAAAACAATTTGAGGCTCTACGCCGTGATTATGTAGAGCAACTTTAACTTCGCCCCTATAATCACTATCAATTACGCCTACTTTATTTGCTGGGGCTAAGCCTTTTTTACACGCTAAGCCACTTCTTGCGTAAATTAAACCAACTTTTCCGTTAGGTATAGCAACGGCTATTCCCGTTCCTATAAACTTTGTTTCGTTGGGATTTATTATAATTTCTTCTTCCGCACTATATAAATCAGCACCCGCTGAATACATTGTTCCAAAGGTTGGCATACTCGCATTTTCATTTAGTTTTTTAAATTTAATTTGAATTTTTTCCATAGTTCCCCTTTATAAATCAAATAACATTACTTGATTTTCTTTTAACGACTTTTGAACGTCTATTATTCTTTGATTGCTTGACCCTTTAAATTGAAGCGATATATCTTTTAATTCTTCAATAAATTTACCGTCAACTAAAACGTCGATAAGTTTTAACATTTCTATCGTATCTTCCGTTTTAACTCTACTTTCAGTTAATAAATCTTTATCAAACAAATAGCCCGTATAACACCAAACGTTTTTATTTGGATATTTTTCTTTAACTCTTTTTAAAAACGGTAGTAACGCTTTTTGATTTGCTATCTCGAAAGGCTCGCCACCAAGTAAAGATAATCCGTCGATAAAATCTTCTTTTAAAGATAGTATTATTTCGTCTTCTACTTCTTTTGTAAAAGGTTTACCATACTTAAAGTCCCAAGCCTCGCTATTAAAACAACCCTTACATTTATGCGTACAGCCGGATACGAATAGCGAAGTTCTAACACCTTGACCGTTTGCTATATCATAGTATTTTATTGTAGCGTAATTCATATTTTCCCTATTATTGAAAATCTTTTAGCAACGCTAAAAGATTTCCTTGATATTAAAGGTGTAATACCCTTTCTTTTATTTCTTGTGTTCTTCCTTGATTCCAATATTGCGTGCCTATATATCCACAAGTTCTTCTTGCTACGTTCATTTTAGTTTGGTCAGTACAACCACATTTTGGACATTTCCAAATGAGTTTACCGTCACTATTCGTTACTATTTGAATTTCGCCGTTATAACCGCATTGTTGACAATAGTCACTCTTAGTATTTAATTCGGCATACATAATGTTATCATAAATAAATTTCATTATTTGTAATACCGCTGGAATATTGTGTTGCATGTTTGGAACTTCTACGTAACTTATAGCACCACCTGGTGATAAGCGTTGGAATTCGGCTTCTAATTTAAGTTTGCTAAACGCATCAATTTCTTCAGTTACGTGAATATGATAACTGTTGGTTATATAGTTTTTATCAGTTACACCTTCAATTATTCCAAATCTCTTTTGAAGTGCCTTTGCAAATTTATACGTAGTACTTTCAAGTGGAGTGCCATAAATAGAATAATCAATATTTTCACTTGCTTTCCACTTATTAGTATATTCGTTTAGTTTTTGCATAACTTCTAAGCCGAATTTTTTGCCTTCTTCTTCAGTTAATTTCTTACCCGTCATATAATATACGGTTTCCCATAAGCCTGCGTAGCCTAAAGAAATTGTTGAATATCCGCCGTGAAGTAATTTATCAATCTTTTCCCCAGCCTTTAATCTTGCTAATGCACCGTGTTGCCAAAGTATAGGCGCTGCATCAGATAAAGTGCCTGTTAAACGCTCGTGTCTTGCTTGTAAAGCCTTATGGCAAAGTTCAAGCCTTTCATCAAAAATACGCCAAAAATCTTCTAAATTCTTCTTTGAAGAAAGCGCTATATCTACAAGGTTTACCGTAACTACGCCTTGATTAAATCTACCATAGTATTTAGGTTGACCATTTTCATCAACGTATGGCGTTAAAAATGAACGACAACCCATACAAGTATAGCAATGACCGTCACCGTTTTTATCTTTTTTAAGGTTTATCATTACCTTTTCAGATATATAGTCTGGAACCATTCTCTTTGCCGTACAAGTTGCTGCAAGTTTTGTAAGATAATAATATTTACTATCTTCGTGAATATTGTCTTCTTCTAATACGTAAATGAGTTTAGGAAAGGCTGGTGTAATGTATACGCCTTGTTCGTTTTTTACACCTTTTATTCTTTGAAGAAGCGTTTCTTCAATCATAATAGCAAGGTCTTGCTTTTCTCTTTCGTTTTTACACTCGTTAAGATACATAAATACCGTTATAAACGGTGCTTGACCGTTAGTAGTCATTAAAGTTACTACTTGATATTGTATCGTTTGTATACCCCTTTTAATTTCGTCACGAACACGCTTTTCAACTATTTCATGAAGTTGGTTATCAGTTAACGTTACGTTTACTATTTTAAACTCTTCAATAACTTCCTTAGTGATTTTTTCACGAGAAATTTGAACGAAAGGCGCTAAATGTGTTAATGATATACTTTGACCACCATATTGTGACGATGCTACTTGCGCTATAATTTGCGTTGCAATATTACACGCTGTTGAAAAACTATGTGGTTTTTCTATCATAGTGCCTGAAATTACCGTGCCGTTTTGTAACATATCTTCTAAATTTACAAGGTCGCAGTTGTGCATATGTTGAGCATAATAGTCAGCATCGTGGAAATGAATTCTACCTTCTTCGTGTGCGGCAACAATGTCTGGCTCAAGTAAAATACGCTTAGTTATATCCTTAGATACTTCACCCGCCATATAGTCCCTTTGAACGCTATTAACCGTTGGATTTTTATTAGAGTTTTCTTGTTTTACTTCTTCATTGTTACACTCAATTAAAGCAAGAATACTTTCATCAGTAGTGTTTTGCTTTCTAACAAGTTGACGTTTATAACGATAAGTTATATACGACCTTGCAAGATTTAACGCTCCGTGACGCATAATTTCAGTTTCAACAAGGTCTTGAATTTCTTCTACGCTTAAAGAACGAGTTCTTGTTTTACAAATACTCTCAACAGTTAATGCTATTTCTCTAACTTGCTCTTCACTAAGCCTATCTTCTTCTTGAACACTCGCGTTCGCTTTGTTTATTGCGTTGATAATTTTATCAAGGTCAAAATCAGCCTCTACACCACTTCTTTTAATGATTTTCATAATAATTTTCCTTATGTTAATATATAATAAATTTCACTTAATTTTTATCGATTGTTTTATAGTATACACATTATACTACAACACTATACGTTTTGCTTGTTGCAAATGCAACATTTTTTAATTTTTTAGAAAAAAATACACAATATATTGTGTTGTAAAAAAAATTAAAACACGATATATCGGTTAAGAAATTAGCAAAAACGCTTATTTTATGCGTAAAAATACCGCCTTCAACAATTTTGTTGAAGGCGGTTAAAATTTTTGTAAATTACTCGTCTACTTCTACTAAATCAGCATAAGCGTCTTTATAGTATACAATCTTATCTTTTTCATACTTAGAAATGAAACTACTTGATATAATTTCTACTTCGCTATTAACTACAAGGTCTATTTTTGCTTTTTTGAATTGACTTGCAAAAGAGTCCTTATCGTTAAGATCGGTTTCAAACGTATCTTTGCTAATTAAAGTTTTAGTATCTAAAACGTAAGTACAAAGCATAATATGATAGCCGTAATCAGTAGCCGTAATAGTGTAAGCACCTGCTCCCTTTGCTATTAAAGCACCTGCAGAAGAAGCAAACTCTTCTACATATTGGTCTTTAGAAGTAATAGGCGAATAAACGTAACCGTAATTTTCTTGAAGTGAACCACCGTCAGTTGAGTAAGCGTAGATAATATCAGTAAACTTTTCAAGAATTGCATCGTCTAACTTAGTTATGGTATTATCAGTTGAAATAGTTTTTATAGTTGCTTGATTGTCCTTTTCGTAATATGGAATTCCAGCATCAAAGCCCATTACGTTTGTTAAAACGTTTTGATAGAAAGTTTCAAATGGTACTTTTGTAGGAACAACTTCTTTAAAATGATAAGCCTCTACGTCTTCTTCGTCTTCTTTATAAGTGTATTTAGTAGCGCCGTACATAGTTCCGTTAAATTGCCTTAACGCTTCCGTTTTACAATACTTTTCATCAAAAGTAAACGTGCCGTTTTCAGCATCGTAATCGCCGTATCCGCTAAGCACCCAAGACTCTCTTAAATCACGAACGGTAAGACCTTCTAATAATTTTGCTCTATATGCGTTTTTATCACTTTGCGTAAGTTTGCCATCGTTAGTATAGTTAGATAATAATTCAGATTGTTTAGCGTTAAAACCTATCAAAAGGTTTGAAACGTAACCGTAACCATCGGTTGAATTATATACTACGAACGAATTATCAGCCACTTGTGAAAGTTGATTTTCAAACGACGTTAAATTAGAATCAGCCTCAGTTTTTTGAGAGTTGTATAAAGTTAAATATTCGTCGTATAAAACGTCGATATTAAAATTTTTCTTTTGTTGGTTTTCTAAAGCGTATTTATATTTTCCAACAACAGACGCTTGGAATTCGTCACTTAAAATATCTTTAAAGTAAGTGAGATTGAATAAATCTTCCGTGCTTTTTGGATTAGCACTTTCATTTTCTTTAACTAAACCTACTTTCTTTAATTGTTTAATACCTTTCGTTAAAGCGTTTCTAAACTCTCTATCATTTTCAAGCCAATAGTTGAACTTGTTCTCATACGCTTTATATAAGGCTAATGAAATTTCATATTTTGTTTTAGTTGTGTTTTGAACGATATATTCATCAATACCCAACTCGTATTTTTTATTTAACTTTCTAACGTCTTCAAGATATTTTTCACTTGCAACTTTCTTTTCTTCGTCATACCTAATTTCCCACTCGTTGCCATCGGTTTCAGTACTTTCCGTTAACGTTTGCCTTGGCGTATAGTTAGGAATTTCATAAGAATTACTTTCTTCTTCTTCATCTTTTTCAATGAAAGAATCTGCTAAAGTGTAAGTTGACCTTAAAACATTGTAAACGCCTTTATAATATTCAAACTCAGATAATATCTCTTGATATTTATCTTCTTCAATTATTTGCTTTGGCGTTAAAGTAACGTCTACAAACTTTTCGCCGTTATAGTTTTTAACCGTTGCTAATATATTTTCTTCAACAGTTCTATCACTTTCACTTACTGCGTTTGCTTGTGCAAAATAGCCCGTTTCATTACCTGGCTCGTCAGTTTTACCCATTAAGGCTTTTACCGATTGTTGAACTATGATTTTATTTTTTGCTAAATTTTCTATAATATATTCATACGCTTGTTGAGTTGTATAGCCGTAATACATAGTGTAATAATAACCGTAACTATTAAACTCTGACACCATTTCTCTTTTATAAATATATTCAGTAATATCATCGTCAATAGAAACTTTGGCTACTATTTGATTCATATCCCTATCAACGTTAGTGGTAATTAATTTACAGCCACTTAACGTACTAATTGCAATCGTAAGCGCTATAAGTACTGTTAAAAACTTTTTTAAAACTTTTTTCATATATATCTCCGTTAAGGGTTTTACTAATTAAATACGTATATATAATTTTGCTACATATAGATTTATTATACAAAATATTTAATATTATTGCAATACTTTTTAGTAATTTTAATTGAATTTTTTGCTAAATTTTAGTCTTTTTATTAGAAAGTTAAAAAGTTTATAATCGTTTTAAGATAATCTTCGCTAACTTTTCCTTCCTTAGTAAACACTAATATAGGAACTTCTTCAAAAGTTAAACTAACCTCTCCCTTTAACTCGTTTAGTTTTGCAACTATTTTTCCGTCTTTTAGCGTTTGTAAATCTTTTAAGTATACTTTACTAACTTTATTAGATATTACTACCTTAATTGCGCCCGCTTGTTCGAGTTTAACTTTAAGCCAAGCAATATCTATAAGCCTTTTTACCTGAATAGGTAATTCGCCAAAATTATCGGTTAACGTATTTACAATTCTCGTGTAATCTTCTAATGAAGATATTTCGGCAATTTGTTTATAGGCTTCCATTTTAAGTTTTTCACTTGCTATATATTTTTCAGGAATATAGGCATCAATTTTAATATCGAGTTCAACTTCTTGATTTTTTGTAACTTCGCCTAATTCTTCTTTTAAAAGTTTATTATATAGTTCGTAACCTATTCTATCTAAATGACCGTGTTGCTCTTTTCCTAATACGTTACCAGCACCCCTAATTTCTAAATCACGCATTGCTATTTTATAACCGCTACCCATTTCAGTATATTCCATTAACGCCGACAGTCTTTTATACGCGCTTTCACTTAAAAGTTTGCCTTCGGTATAGGTAAAATAAGCGTACGCCATTACGTCACTTCTTCCAACCCTACCTTTTAATTGATATAAAGTTGATAAACCAAGCCTATCGGCACTCTCTACTATTAAGGTGTTTGCTCTTACTATATCAATTCCGTTTTCGATAATAGTGGTTGCAATAAGTATATCGCCCTTGCCTTCGTAGAAAGACGTAACGTTTCGTTCAAGTTCTCTTTCCGCCATTTGACCGTTTGCAACGATTATTTTTGCATTAGGTATTAAGTCTTGAACTTTTTTAGCAAACGAATAGATACTTTCCACTCTATTATACAAAATAAAAACTTGTCCGTTTCGTGATAATTCTCTATTTACAGCATCAACGATTAAAGAATCAGTTAGTTCGCTGACAACCGTTTGTACGGGAATTCGACTTTTAGGCGGAGTGTTTATTATACTTATATCTCTAATGCCTGATAGCGACATATGCAAAGTTCTTGGAATAGGCGTTGCCGATAAAGTTAACGTATCAACGTTTTTACTTATTAATTTTAATTTCTCTTTATGTTCGACGCCAAAACGCTGTTCTTCGTCAATTACCAAAAGACCTAAATCTTTAAAAACTATATCTTTTGAAAATATTCTATGCGTTCCTATTATTAAATCTATATCGCCGTTTTTGAGTTTTTCTATAACTATTTCTTGTTGCTTTGCCGTTTTAAATCTATTTAAACACTCAATCCTTACGCCAAAGCCTTCAAATCTTTTTTTTGCAGTTATAAAATGTTGCTGACTGAGTATTGTTGTTGGCGTTATTATCGCCGTTTGTTTACAGTCTAAAATAGCCTTAAAACAAGCCCTAAAAGCAAGTTCCGTTTTTCCAAAACCAACGTCACCGCAAAGTAATCTATCCATAACTTTATCGCTTTCCATATCGTCGTATATTTCTTGCATAGATATTGCTTGGTCGGGCGTTAATTCAAACTCAAAAGCATCGTTAAATTCTTCGGTTAAAGCATTATTTGGTGAAAAGGAAAAACCTTTTTTCTCTTTACGCTCTTTATAGAGTTTTTTTAGGTTTATAGTCATTTTAGAAATAGACGCTCTTGCTCTTTCTTTAATGCGTTCAAACTCTAAATTACCTATTCTATTTAGCGTTGGCTTTTCACTTCCGCCTAAATATTTAGACAGTTTATCCATTTGGTCGGTTGCAACGTAAAGTCTATCGCCACCGTAATATTCGAGTTCTATATAATCTTTACTACCTTCAATAGTAGCAATTCTCTTAACGCCTTTAACTAAACCTATACCAAAATTTTCGTGTACGGCAAAATCGCCAACCGCCGGAGCGGTAAACATATCGCCCCTTTTGCGTTTTAAGGTTTTCTGCTTTTCAGCCTTAAAAAATAAATCGTTAGTGCCTATAACTACCAATCGACTATCATGATATATAAAACCGCTATCAAGTTCATAAGTAGATACTACTATTCCGCTAAAATTCTCTTCAACTCTTTCCTTTAAAACCGATATAATTTTATTTTCTTTAAGAAAATAATACATTTTCTCAGCGTGTTTTATATCTCTTGCGCAAAGTAGTACTCTGTACCCTTTTAATATCCAGCCTAACGAGTCACTTATTAAATCATCTGGCTTAATAGAATATCTTCCAAGTGGGGAACACGTAGCCGAATACGTTTTAAGCGGGCTAAAAAATGGAATTATCGTTTTAAAAGATTGTAACGCAACTTGATTATATTTTGTTAAACCCTTTATTAAATCAACGCTTTTTATATATTGATTTTCAATAAAATCAAGACCGTTTCCGCTTTTAAATAAGTTTTCACACCTTGTAATATGTTCTTTTTCAAGATACGTTAAATTATCGTATAAAACCTTGCTTTCATCATAACAAACTACTATATTTTCATCTAATAAACTAAATACGTTAGTTGAATTTCTTATAATAGGAAAAAGGTATTGCAAACTATCGTCAAACAAATCTAAATCAAGTTTTTCGCTAAGTTTGTTATATAAACTCCTTGCGTTTTCAGTTATGAGTAATTGCCCGTATTTTTTATACGACTTTTTTATTTTATTTTTAATTTCTTCAACTTCATCACTTTCTATAATAACGTCGCTAACCATAACAACGTCTATTTCAGTAACGTTTTCACTTTCTTCGCCTCTAATTTCTTCTAAAAAGTCGCCAAAGAAATCTAAACGATAAATTTTATCTAAATTTATTGCAAAAATTTCAACGATATCTCCACGAATAGAAAATTCCCCTTTATTTTCGCAAAAATCTACTCTTTTGTACCCTAATTTTACTAATTTTAAAGTTATTTCGTTGAAATTATATTCTTCGCCTTTTTTAAAAGTTAAAGATAATATTTTTTTAGGATATAATTGATATAACGACTCTATTGTCGTTACTATTTTTTTACAGCCTTTTGAAATTTTATATAAAGCCGTTAGCCTATTATATAAATTATCTTTAATAAAAGTATCTTTATAAATTAAGGTATCAAACTTGGCGTTTAAATATACGACTTCTTCGCCGTAGAGTTTTTGTAACTCGCTAACGCTTTTATTTGCCTCGATTGTATCTTTAACGATATATAAAGTAGGCGCTGAAATTTGTGATACAATATGGCATTTATTAGAAAAATTCGTACCAAAAACGGCGACGGATTTACCGTCGCTAATATCGTTAATTATTTGAGAAAATGAACCGCCAACATTTTTTGCTGACAAAATGTTTTTAAGCATAATCAACCATTATATTTATTCATTATATTCTCTAAATTTTTACCGTTTATAAATTCGTAACAAGCATCAACCGCTTTATCAATAGCGGTATTAACTAAATCTAAATCGTCTTTTCTAATATTACTTAAAACGTAATCAATCATATCGCCGATAGGATGAACTGATTTAATCCCTACTCTTACACGAGGAAATTCAGTATTTGACAAAGATGCCACTATACTTTTCATCCCGTTATGCGAGCCCGCTGAACCTTTCAAACGTATTCTAACGCTTCCAACGTTTACGTCTACGTCATCATAACACACTATAACGTTATTTAAAGGAACTTTAAAAAACTTTACTATTTCACTAACGGAATTGCCACTTAAATTCATATAAGTTTGAGGTTTTAATAAAATAACCTTTTCACCTTGAATTTCGCAAGTTGCATATATTCCTTGAAAGCCCTTTTTATTAAAATTTACCCCTATTTTAGACGCTAATTTATCTAACGCCATAAACCCTACGTTATGATAAGTTTTAAAATACTTTGGTTCGGGATTGCCAAGACCTACAACAATATACATATTTTCTCTCCAAGACTAAATAATTATACTATAAAAACTCTTTTTTGTAAAGAAAAAACGTTGCTTTACGTTGCAACGTTCTTTGCGTATTATCAAAAATTAAATTTTCTTAACCTTCTTTCCTAATATATTTAATTAAAATCTTAGTAACTGTCTATTAATCCTGCTTCGTAACACATAAAGTTAAATCTATCTTCATTATATGCGTCTTTTGCTTGTTGCCACAATTCTAATGATAAAGATTCGATAGTAGTTGCTCCTCCAATTTGTGCTGAACGCCAGTAAGAACCAAGTTGACCTGTAGTTAACGCTTGTAAACCAAGAGATTTTCTTTTGCCACCCCTTAATATAATTGAAGGGTTAAATTCATTATAGAGGAAATCAAGTCTATTTTTTTGCATGTCAGAGAAATCACCTTTAATTGCATCGTATGCTGGGTTATCTTTAATATCAAAATTAAATGGTAAGTTTTGACCGTTCGTAGCCTTCATATAAGCAAGTTGACAAACGTCAGTTGCTAAAAATCTCATAAAGTCAATAGCAACGTCTTTAGAGTTTGAAACTTCTGGAATAGCACCAGTGTGGATTGTAGGACATTGAGTATATTGAGCACGTGTTTCTTTAAGTTTATTATAGTCATTTTCAGAAACTACAGGTGCGCCGGCAAATTTAGCAGCAAATTCATCTCTTGTTACGTCGTATGCTTTTTTATCATCAATGCACTTAATTATGAAAGA
>JAZSNM010000020.1:0-58099 GCA_045536405.1 Christensenellaceae bacterium | reverse complement strand
ATATATAAAAAATTAATCTTCTTTTTCTGTTGCGTCGACAACATCGCCAATGTTGCATTCAAGCACTTTGCAAATGCTAAGAATAACGTCTAAAGAAACGTTTTCGTTCTTACTCATCTTTGCGAGCGTGGAGGTTGACATACCGGTTTTCATACGCAAATCGGTCTTTGTCATACCTTTATCAATAAGTAATTTCCATAGTTTATTATAATTTGCTGCCATAAAAATACCCCTTAGTATAATAATTGAACTTATTATAGCATTTTATTATAAAAAAATCAATATATATATTCGACTTTACAAATAAAAGATTTGAATTTAAGCATAGAAAAAGTCGGTGGTTTTAGCCACCGACTTACTTGTTTTATCGTCGTTTTTAATTACGTCTTCAAGTAGAGTTTTTTATTTATCCATACCACAGGTGTAGCATTGTTTGGATAGCATTTCTTCGTTTTTGATACTGCTGTATAATCTAAAACCGCCGGCAAAGTTGTAGGCATCAAAGCCGTTTTGCATTAAAATGCGTGTTGCAAGATAACTGCGCAAGCCACTTTGGCACATGACGTAGATTTTTTTAGATTTGTCAAGTTCGCCTAAACGCTCTCTTAAATCATCAAGTGGAATATTGATAAATCCGTCCGCACGTCCTCGCATATATTCAAAAGGTGTGCGAGTATCAAGCAAAATCACGTCTTTTCTTCCCCTGAAAGACGGAATATCTTTATAATAAAACTGTTTCACTATGCCGTTTTTGATATTTTCAGCAACGAAACCTGCCATATTCACAGGGTCTTTCGCAGAAGAATACGGCGGAGCGTAAGCAAGGTCTAAATCTTTTAATTCATCGGCTTTCATGCCTGCCCTAATCGCCGTGGCAATAACGTCAATGCGTTTATCAACACCGTCATAGCCAACGATTTGCGCACCTAAAATCTTATAAGTTGCCTTTTCAAAAATGAGTTTAACGGTCATTGCCGTTGCCCCTGAATAATAGCCAGCGTGTGAGTTTTGCGTTAAAATCACCTTTTCGTATTCTATGCCGTTTGCTTTAACTTGCTGTTCGTTAATTCCAGTAGTAGCAACAGTCATATCAAAGAGTTTAATAACCGAAGAGCCTTGCGTGCCTTTATATTCACTATTTAATCCACAAATATTATCGGCAACTATGCGACCTTGCTTGTTGGCTGGCCCTGCAAGTGAAATTACTGAATCTTGTTCGGTTATAAAATGTTTTACTTCAACTGCGTCCCCTACTGCATAGATATCGGGAATTGAAGTTTCCATTTTTGCGTTAACTTTGATTGCACCTTTAACGCCAAGTTCTAAACCTATCTTTTTAGCAAGCGTGTTTTCGGGAGTAACGCCAACAGCAAGCACAACCATATTAGCACTTATATTTGAGCCGTTATCAAGGTTAAGCAAAACTTGTGCGCCTGTAATACTCATTTTATTTGTGTTAGTATTTAATAACAATTGTACGCCGTGGTGACGCATTTTAGCGTGGACAAACGACGCCATATCACAGTCAACCGTCGGCAAAAGATGATTGCCACGCTGAATAATGGTCGTTTTAATTCCTAATTCTGCAAGGTTTTCTGCCATTTCAAGACCGATAAAGCCACCACCTATAACAACTGCCGTTTTAGGCTGATTTTCTTCTACAAAGGCACGAATTTTAAACGTATCTTCTACGGTGCGAAGTGTAAAAGTCCTTTCGTTTTCAGTATAGAAATCGGGCAAAATCGGTTTTGCACCGGGTGATAAAATTAGTTTATCGTAGGTTTCAGTAAAACTCGTTCCTGCTTTTAGGTCAGTTACGTGGATGGTTTTATTTTTGAGGTCAATATCGGTTACTTCGTGATTAACTTTAGCAATTATTCTAAAACGGCTAAAAAAACTTTCGGGAGTTTGAAGTGTCAAATCTTCCTTATCTTCAATAACACCACCAATATAATACGGCAAACCACAGTTTGCGTACGAAATAAAGCCCGAACGCTCAAAAATAATAATTTCTGCGTGTTCATTGAGTCTTCTTATTCTTGCTGCGGCAGTTGCACCACCTGCAACCCCACCCACGATTACGATTTTCATAACTCATATCTCCTTTACTATATTATACTCCTTTTTGCCATTTTTTTCAATTGTTTTGAATATTGCATTTAAAAACAAAAATCTTTACTTTCAAAAGCCGATTTTAGCCAAAAAGTAAAAATTTTAGGTGTTTTGTTAGTTTATAGTAAAGATTTACTCAATATCTAGTATATTTATTTTCTTCTTTTTGAGTAAGAAAGCATAAGCCACGAGTGAAACAATTGCATCAAAGGCGTTGCCAATACCGAATAATATCGCTATACCGATAAGGGTTGGTTTCCATACTCCACATAGATAAAGAATAAACGCACCACCATAATAAATGGTATTTGTTACCACTGATTCAAATAACATATAATTGGTTTTACCAAGCCCGTAAAATATTGAATCGAAAACGTTTTGAAATGCATATAACATGTAAAAACCTAGTAAAACCAACGAGTTCAAATAATTTATCAACATCGCTAAAATTTAATACGTTAGCCATAAACGGTTTCCAAAGTGGAACAGTTGAAAATTATTCCAAAAATGCCCGTTTTTTGCCATAAAAATAGTAAAAAACCACAAAAAATGTGGTTTTTTTGGTACTCCCAGCGGGAATCGAACCCACAACTAGCCCTTAGGAGGGGCTTGTTATATCCATTTAACTATGGAAGCAAAATGTATAAAATTTATTTTATTTTTATTCCTAAAACTTATTATTTGTCAAAAGTGACTGTTTCTACTCTCGCTTAACTCATAATTGTCAAATAATAAGTTTTCAAAGTAGAACATGTGGAAACTATTTTTAACTCATATTCGTTATGAATAATTATATAGGAACTAAAAAATTCTGTCAAGTGTATATTAACTAAAAAGAAATAAGGTTTTAATAAAAAACTTTAAAACACATTGCAAATTTTTTATTGCACGTTTTATGGGAGATTAAATTCTTACTAAAAACACACCATTTTCGTAAAAGCGAAAATGGCGTGTTTTTTTGTTTGCTAAAAGTTAAATGATTTTAATTATCTTTTTTATAAATATAATACGTTTAATAAATGCTTTCGTCAGGATTTTTTTCTTTCCAATTCTTTTCCACTTCAGTTGGATACTTTTTAAGTACGTTTTTAACAAGTTCAGTATGTGCAGGGTTTGTTAAATAATTTATTAAAAAGTTCCTAGTTCTTTCATCTTGTAATAAATATTTGTTTCCTATTTTTTTATCTACGTTTTTAACGATATGAGTTATCCATTTATAACTCATTGCACCCATTGCATTGTTCGTAAAACCGTGAATTCTTATTCTGCCGTGGTGATAATACTTTTCTTCAACTATTTTATCGTCTTTAATTTCTTCCGTACGTTTGAAATAGCCGTCTAACACTTTCCCTGTTTTATCAATCTCAATAATGCCGTTGTGACTATCTAAAGGAAGGTAGCCAACTTTAAAATCATCGCCGTCAATATCAACGGTTACAAGTAAACCTGTTTTCCAGCATTCATCGTTGCGCCAATCAAAAATAAAATTACCTTGACCATAAATAATTTTACCGCCGTTATAATCTTCTTCACAATTTACGCAGTGTGAGTGTTGTAAAACGACTAAATCAGCACCTTTATCAATCATCTTACGACAAACTTTACGTTCAAAAGGGGCAATATATCTAAACTCTTCAATGCCGGCATGGTATAAAACTATAAGATAATCGCATTGTTTTTTTGCTTCGTTAATATGGTCGAAAGTTTCTAACGGGTCGTAACCGTTGGCACCATAGCCGTAGTCTTGCACCCACGAAAACTCGTGTTGACAAGTAGCGTAAAAACCAACTTTTTTGCCACCAATATTGTAAAATTTAGTTTTATATGCTTCTTCGTAGGTAAAGCCAGAGCCAACGTTGTCAATTCCATTTTCTTTTAACACTTTTAACGAACTTTCAAGCCCACTTTTGCTTTGGTCTAATATATGGTTATTAGCCGAAGTTACTAGGTCAATGCCTAATTGCTTATAACCTTTAATAGTATTTGTTGACGCTATTAAATTAGGACCGCATTTTGAAAGTTTGTCTTCAACGTCAGTTAAAGGAACTTCTAAATTTATAGCAACGAAATCAGCATCATTTAAAATTTGTAAAATTTCTTCAGTAACTACGTTTTGCATAGTGCCGTCTATAAAGTGTTGATAATTTACTTCGGTAGGAACAACGTCTGCTCCTATAATAATTTTAGCCATAATTCTCTCCTAAATAAAAATTGTTAAAAATATTGTAACTTAATCAAAACACAAAATCAAGCGTTTTATAAAAATTGTTTTAAAAATTTAAACACAGTTTAACTCATAAAAACGATAAGAATAAAAATTCAATACTAAGTTCTTTATTTTTTTTATGAAATATGGTACAATAGAGATACATTGTTTAAATTACAACGTAAAAGGAATAATTATGACTAAAAAAGACACGAGTAAAAACGTTAAAAATACAACAAATAAAGAGCAAGATATAATCATAAAAACTGCCACAAATATCTTAACAAAACACATTAAAGCATTTAAGGAATTAGCAAAATGATAAAAATAGATACTGCTTTGGCAACAACGTTACACACTCTTTTAATCGATTATTCCGGAGGCAGTGACGGCGTTAGAGATTTTAATTTGTTAGACTCCGCCCTATCTTCAAGTTTTCAAACGTTTATGGGACAAGAATTGTATCCTTCTCTACTTGAAAAAGGCGCAAGGCTTGGATTTAACTTGATATCTAATCACGCGTTTTTTGATGGAAACAAACGAATAGGCATACTCATAATGCTTACCTTTTTAGAAGTTAACGGCGTTACTATTGAATGTACTGATGAAGAACTAATAAATTTAGGCTTATCCCTTGCTCAAAACGAAATAGGTTATGAATTGCTGGTTTTCTGGCTAAAAGACCACTCAAAATAACTAAAACTAAATAGACAAATAAAATAACTTTTACATACAAAAATTTGCACACGCAAAATAAAATACTTAGGCATATTATATACTATGGATATATTATTTTTTATATTAGAAATTATAGGCACTATCGCTTTTGCGATTTCTGGTACAATGGTAGCCTTTAAAAAGCATATGGATATATTAGGCGTTATAGTCTTAGGCGTAACCACTGCGGTTGGTGGCGGAATTATAAGAGATTTAATTTTAGGCATTACGCCTCCTACTACTTTTATAAAACCTATATACGTGATGGTGGCTATAGTAACAAGCATTTTAATATCGTTACCTTTCATACAAAAACAACTAATTAAATCGCATAAATTTTACGATATATCGCTGTTTTTTGCCGATTCGTTAGGTCTTGGAATTTTTACCGTTATAGGAATAAAAACAGCCTACTTAGTTAACGTAAACTACAGCATATTTTTAATAGTGTTCGTAGGTGTTATAACAGGGTGTGGCGGAGGCGTTATGCGAGACGTTTTTGCACAAGACACACCTTACATATTTGTAAAACACTTTTACTGTACGGCATCAATTATAGGCGCAATACTTTGTGCAGTTTTATGGACGATTGTAGGCGAAATAATTTCAATGCTAATAGGTTTTTTTGTAGTATTTATACTAAGATTATTGGCAAGTAAATACAAGTGGCACCTATATAAACCACACCCATTAGAAGAAACAAAACTTGAGTAAATTAATAAAGTATTGACAATTTTGAGCGTTTTTCAATATTTTATTATTAATTGAACAAAATATTATTTACATATAAAAGTTTATATGTTAAAATATTTCGGTTAAGGGGTAAATATGTTAGAACTATTAAACGTAAAAAAAATATACGTAACAAAAGCGGGATTAACCTATGCTTTAAACGGTGTTTCATTAAACTTTGAAGAAAAAGGCTTAGTTTTTATAGCAGGTCAATCTGGTAGTGGTAAAACCACTATGCTTAACGTAATAGGCGGACTTGACGGAATTGAAGAAGGCGAAATAGTAGTTAACGGTAGAGAATTATCTTCTTTAACTGATAAAGAATACGACGCTTATCGTAACACTTTTGTTGGTTTTATATTTCAAGAATATAACCTACTTCCCGACTATACCGTTGAAAAAAATATTTGTATTGCCAACGAACTTCAAGGCATAGAAACTGACAAAGAATATTTAAAACAGCTTTTAGAAAAAGTAGGCATTGCCGGTTTAGAAAAGAGAATGCCATCTCAACTTTCTGGTGGTCAAAAACAAAGAGTTGCTATTGCAAGGGCTTTAATTAAAAATCCTAGCATAATAATGGCGGACGAGCCTACGGGCGCTCTTGATAGCGCTACTGGTACGCAAGTTATCACTATGCTTAAAGAATTATCAAAAGAGAAACTCGTTATAGTTGTTTCTCACGATATGGAACTTGCTGAAAAATACGCTGACAGAATTATAAGAATTAAAGACGGTAAAGTTGAAAGTGATACCATTTTAACCGATAAGCAACTAATCGGTAACGTTTATGAAAATAAAACTACTTTTACCGTTAAATCACGCTCTAAACTTAGTAGTGACGAACAACTTGCGCTTGCTAAAGCAATAGAGACGGGCAAAGAAGTTGAAATTAAAGATACGGTTATTGTTCGTGAAAAAGCCGAAACGCCTAATATTAAATCGGTTAGACCCCAAAACCCCGCTAAATTTATAAATAGTAAAATGAAACTCAAATCTTCATTTGAACTTGGCGTAAAATCTTTAAAAGTAAAACCTTTAAGACTAATATTTACAATTTTGCTTTCGGCTATTGCCTTTGCAGTGTTTGGTCTGTTTGACACAATTGCCGCATTTTCAAAAAGTAAAATTGCTGAAGATATTATAAAAAACGGCGAATATTCTTCAATTTCTATTAGTGCCGACTATACGTCTTCCATATCTAATAAAACCACCAAATTTAGTTTAGACGACTCTTTTATGCAAGAAATTTCACAAAATTCAGGTTATGAATTTAGACCTATCTACACTTTTAATGCAGAAAAGAATAACAATATTTCTATCGTTGCCGACACTGTAGCAGGCGGACCGCTATTTAACAAAAAAGAAAATGAGAGTGGTGATTTATATTATTCAAATGCTGTAAACGGCTACGTAGAATTTGACGCTGAAACTGAAGTTACAGGCGAATATGGAAACTGGACTCTTGATAAAGACGGTTATAACCTAAAAATTTTAAAAGGTACTTACCCTAAAAATACTGATGGCTACGTAAACACTTATAGTATAGGTATATCATCTTATCTTGCCGATAGTCTTACGCATTTTTATTCTGGTTCAGCCACTACCGAGGGTGATTATAGTTTTGTTTTTGGTAAAGAAATTACTTTTAATAAAAGAACTTTTAAAATTGACTGTATTATAGATTGTGGTAAAATACCTGAAAAATACAAGGCGTTAGCGTATTCTAATAGAGATAACGTTGACGGATTGCTACAACAAGATTTTACTACGTTTATAAATTCAGGCTTATATCTTAACGTCTTCGTAGCAAAAGGCTACCATGAAGAATACGCTAAACAACACAATAAAGTTAACTATTATTTTAGTGATTCAAGTTACAAAGCAACGTCAGGAAACTATACTGGAAATCTTGATAACAGGTTTTATTTAGCAAATAGTATTCCTAATAAAAACGTTTATTATTTTAGAGAAAGAAATAATAGTGGAATTAGGGCAGATGAATACGCTATTCTTCAAGAAAATGAAGCGTTAATAAATATTTGGGATTTTTATAGATTTTATAAAAATAACTATAGACGTCAAGAAGATATAGACCAAATGGCTAAAGACGTTGCCCAAATTATAAAGAACGGCAGCAACTACGATAACGTACGAAATCTTTTTAACTCTATGCTTGGCTACTCTTACTCAAAAGAATTTGAGAAAACTTGCTCTATTTTAAAACTAAAACCCCCTGCAACTTTTTATAGTGATACAGAGTATTTTAAAATAGTTGGCGTCTACTTTGATATAAATAACGATGAATACGACACAACCAACTTAGATAGTAAAACGATAACCAGCAACTTGAACTTATACCCCCTTGCTACAACCGACGTTATTTTTGACAAGTTTGACATCTACAAAAATCAAGGCGATTACAGTAGAATAGTTGCCCCACTTCACAGTGGAGAAAACACGACGGCTATTACTAGTTACTTAGATAGTAACGATGCCGTATCTTATAAATGGTTTAAAAATACCGTACTTGAAACGTTAACTGAAAATGAAGACGTTATCGGTCAAGTATCAAACTTATTCTTATACGTAGCAATAATTTTAGCGTTATTCTCAATATTTATGTTGTTTAACTATATTTCAGTTAGTATAGTTTCTAAACGCCAATCAATCGGCGTATTACGTGCATTAGGCTCAAATAGTAAAGATATATTTAGAATGTTTATTTCAGAAAGTGCTATCATAGCATTAATAAACTCTATTTTAGCCGTAATAATATCTTTTGTAGGTTGTATATTTGTAAATATGTACGTTAAAAAAGTTATGATGATTTCAGCAAATTTTGCACTTTACGGCTTGCGTCAAGTTATAGTTATATCATTACTTTGCTTTGCAACTGCAATATTATCGTCAATTATACCTATTATGAAAATTTGCAAAGAAAAACCTGTTAAACTTATTAGAGAACCTTAATAGAGGTAATTTATGGTAAAGAATATTCAAAAACCAATATATTTTGACCATGCATCAACAACCCCTCTAAATAAAGACGTTTTACAAGAAATGCTTCCATACTTAACTACTATTTATGGAAACGCATCATCATTACACAGCGTTGGTAGAGATGCCGTAAAAGGTTTAGACGAGGCAAGAGATAAAATAGCCAAAATATTAAACGCTAAGGCTGATGAGATATATTTTACGTCTGGCGGTACCGAAAGCGATAACTGGGCAATAAAAGGAAGTTTTTTAGCAAGGGGCAACAAAAATAAAATTGTAACCACTACTATTGAACACCCTGCCGTTTTAAACGCAATAAACTCTTTAAAAGATTTTAATATTGAAATAGTTAAAATTTCCCCAAAAACAAACGGGATTATTAGCGTTGAAGACTTTGTAAAGGCGGTTGATGAAAACACTTTTTTAACTTGCTGTATGTTTGCTAATAACGAAATAGGAACTATTCAGCCAATAAAAGAAATTTGCAAAATAGCAAAAGATAAAGGAAGTTTATTTTTTACTGACGCCGTTCAATATATAGGTTGTAACGAAATTGACGTTAAAAGTTTAAACGTTGATATGCTATCATCCTCAGCGCACAAATTTAACGGGCCGAAAGGCGTAGGATTTTTATATATTAAAAATAGCATAATATTAAAAACCCTTCTTAATGGTGGACATCAAGAAAAAAATAGACGAGGCGGAACTTCTAACGTATCAGGGGCAATAGGTATGGCAAAAGCGTTAGAATTAACAAGAATAAATTTAGATAAAGATAGCGATTACGTTTTAAATTTAAAAAACACCTTTATAAATAGAGTTTTAAACGAAATAGATATAGCCTTTTTAAACGGCGATAAAACTATGCGTTTACAAAACAATGCAAATATAACTTTTAAAGGCATAGACGGAGATAATTTACTTTATTTACTTGATTTAAACGGAATATGCGCCTCAACGGGCTCTGCTTGTTCAGCAGGCTCTATCGAGCCATCATACGTGTTAACGGAAATTGGTTTAAGCGAAAAGGACGCTAAATCAAGTATTAGATTTACTTTTAGCAAAGAAAATACGCTAAGCGAAGTTAATTATTGTGTTGATACGTTAAAAAATATAATTTCTTCTTTAAAAAAATAAATATTGTTTAAAAAGTAAGCCCACTACATTTCGCAAATTGCGAAGTATAGTGGGTTTTTCTTATACACAAAAGATTAAGTTAATAAGTTATATTTTTATTTTATAAAGTAATTTAATAATAGGGTAAAATAACAACAAAAATATTATAAGCGTTGTAATAGCGTGCGGAATTAAAGTTAATAGCGAAGCGACAAAATACGCCTTAAACATTTTTATATTATATAAGTATATCAACGGTGTTAAAATATCGTCTAATAAAGTAAAAAGTATAGTCATTATAAATGCAACAACGCTAACTATAATAACCTTTTTTATAGTTATTTCTTTCGTTAATTTTTTACCCACTACCCCAAACACAATTGCTAAAAGCGGATAATATATCAAATATAAAATAACTACGTTTATTATAAAGCCGAACACTATACATCTTAATAGAGAAAAGGCTATTCCTAATACTACACCCCTTTTTACTCCAAAACGATAGCAAAAACAGCAAAATAATATCGTTACTACTTCTATTCCACTAATTGCAAATAATACGAGTTGAGCGCCTATTAAAAGGGCGGTATACATACCTATTATTGCAATTTCTTTCGTACTTTTCATTTTACACCTTTGTTAAAACCCAAATATACGTTTTTCCTTTTTTTACCTTTAAACCCTCACAGCCAAGCGAACTTGATGCGTAAATTTTTTCTTTATACTCAACTTGTCCCCACTCTATTGAAGAAAACTCTTCGTCATCAGTATATAATCCCCAAAACTCAGTAGTTTTAGCAGTGATATTATTTATTGATAAAATATATGCCCCAAATTGACCGTTTGAATAGGTAAATTCTATTTCGCCGTTTTCTTTCATTTGAAGCATATAATCAAATAGAGATATATCTTCGTTAACGTCACCTGTTATCGTAATAACGACCTTTTCTTCTAAGGTGTCCACTTTTGCCATTTTTCTTTGGCAACCGACAGTAAATAGTAGTAAAACTACTAAAAGTGCTACAAAAATTTTTTTCATATAATATTTTGCCACGTAAAAACGCCCGTATCAAGATAATACGGGCGTAAACGTAAAGTTTAGTGGCTTAATTTCCTTTGTCCGAAATTTATTACCTTGATTGCTTTTTGGTAGGTTATCGGGCTTTACCGTAATGACCGTTGCGAAGGAATTACACCTTACTTCCCCTACTCTCAAACGACTTTCGCCGTTTACTCAAAAAACCATATTAAATTTTTACACAACTGGGAATATTAAAATTAGAAGTTGTGATAATACCACTACTGAAACAAGTGCAATAGGATAAGTTGCAGCATAAGCGTTAGCAACGTCATCAGTTTCGGCAACACTTATTAAAGTGCCAAGTGCCGGAGTTGAAGTCATACCGCCCGTGATAGAGCCTAAATTGTTTAATAATGGCAATTTTAAAACAAACTTTGCAAATATAAAGCCAACAACCATAGGAAGTATCGTTATAAGTGCACCATATAAGAAATATATAGCGTTTAAGTGTTGTAAGAACTTAGCACCACCAGGAACGCCTGCACCTATTAAAAATAGCATTAAACCAAACTCTCTAAACACTTTTAAAAGTTTTATATCCGGCATAAGTTTTACTTTTTTAATATTGTAAAAATGCCCCATAATTAAAGCAACTAAAAGCGGACCGCCCGTTGTTCCAAGTGAAAACGAACCTTTGCCAAGCGGAATTTTTATCATACCGACAAGTAAACCTAATACTACCGCTAAAGCAAAAGCAAAAATGCCGTAGTCGTCAATTTGTAAAAAATCTTTTCTTCTTTCTTTATTATCAATGCTAATGGCTCTAAGACTTTCTCTTTCTTTGTTCATATCAGCCTTTAATAATTTAGGCATAAGTTGAACGAATAAAACAACGCCCACCACACCGAATATGTACGCTATACCATAGCCAGCCGAACAAGTCGCTTGAAATTCATATGGTAATGAATCAATTGCGGCAGAATAAGCAGGTGTAGAAGTTAACGCCCCAGCAAGTAAACCCGTTGCCATTGCTGAATTTACGTTTTTATCAACAATTAAAATGCCTCCCGTTACTAAACCAGCCGTTAAAATAATAATAATGCCAAGTAATACGTAACTTGTTGCGTTTTTCTTTAAACCACTAAAAAAGTTAGGCCCTGCAATAAATCCAACTGAAGTTATAAAGAGTAAAAGTCCTATATTTTGAACGACTTTATACCCCGCCTCAGCACTTTTATACGTATTTTCTACGTCACCATAGAAAAGCATACCAAATACAAGAGAAATTAAAAATACTCCTGCCGTTCCAAGAGAAACGCCTTTTATTTTTATTCCGCCTATTAAATAGCCTATAAAAGTGATAGCAAATAGAGTGAACAGAAAAAACGTTACACCCGTTATTGAGTATGCTCCACCAAATAATTCCATAATTTCACCTTCTTGTTACATATCCTTTCTTTTATAATCTGGTAATAGTTTAGGTGAAACAATGCCTGTATCTATGCCAGCATCTTTAAGTTCTTTTTCAAATTTATCTACGTGGCTTAACGAAAGTTTACCAACTTTTACGGTTTTACTCTTTTCACTTGCATTTTTACCAGCATTTCTACCAAATACGATTATATCTAAAAGTGAGTTGCCCATAAGTCTATTTCTTCCGTGAATACCACCAACGGCTTCGCCCGCAACGAATAAGTTTTCAACGCTCGTCATACCGTTAGCGCTTATATCTATACCACCGTTTTGATAGTGCAATGTTGGATATACTAAAATAGGCTCTTTTCTAATATCAATGCCGTATTTACCAAACATACGCATCATTGCTGGAATTCTCTTTTCAATTGTTCCTTCTCCGTGAATTTGTTCAATCATAGGAGTGTCGAGCCATACGCCAACGCCGTCAGTAGTTTTAATGCCGTTATTTCTACCGTTGCACTCTCTAATAATAGTAGAAGCCGTAACGTCTCTCGTTTCCAAAGAATATACGAAAGGCTCGCCGTCTTTGTTAACGAGTTGAGCGCCAAGTGAACGTACTTTTTCAGTAACTAACGCACCGAAAATTTGTGTTGGTTCAGCAACGCCCGTTGGGTGATATTGTAAAGTATCGGCATATAAAAGTTTAGCGCCCGCACGGTATGCTAAAACTAAGCCGTCAGCCGTTGCGCCATAGTGGTTGCTCGTAGGGAATCCTTGATAGTGAAGTCTACCAGCACCGCCCGTTGCGATAACTACCGTTTTAGCCTTAGCAACTAAAATTTCGCCCGTTTCCATATTTTTTAATACGGCACCACTTGCCTTGCCTTCATCATCTAAAATAATTTCGATAGCAGAAGTGAAGTCTACTACGGGAATACCCCTATTTAAAACTTCATCTCTTAAAGTTCTCATAATTTCAGCACCCGAATAGTCTTTACAAGCGTGCATTCTCTTTCTTGAAGTACCGCCACCGTGAGTCGTTATCATATTACCTTCGGCATCTTTATCAAACATAACGCCAAGGTCAGAAAGCCAACGAATAGAGTCAGGAGCATCACAAACTAATTTTTCTAATAATTCAGGCTTTGCTGCAAAGTGCCCGCCACCGAAAGCATCAAGATAATGTATCGCAGGGCTATCGTTAGGTTTATCAGCCGCTTGAATACCACCTTCAGCCATCATAGTGTTAGCATCGCCAATTCTAAGTTTTGTAACTATCATTACGTTAGCGCCGTTGTTATGAGCAGTAATAGCGGCAGAAGAACCCGCACCACCACCGCCTATAACTAAAACGTCAACGTCGTAGTCGGGATTAGATAAATCAGCGCACTTTTCTTCGCTACGAGGATTACCTTGTAATAAAGATGCAAGTTCGTGTAAAACTTTATCCCCTTTATTAGGACCTACTTTAAGAGTTTCATACGCTCCGTCAATATAGTCTGGGTGAAATTGTTGTAAAACTGCAGTTTTTTCTTCAGCAGTCATTCTTTTATGAAGATTATTTAATCTATCTTGTCTTGTTTTTTCAACCAACTTCATAGATTTAAGTTGTTCATCAGTATAAACGTACATAATCTACCTCCTTAGTCCTCAATTTTACGAGTATTGTAAAGTTCTTTTTGTTTTTCAAGTGGCGTAGTCATAATAGTTTTCATATCATTATCAAAAGCACCACTATTTATTTCTTCAACTCTATCGATAAGGTGTTTGCACTCAGGTGCTATGTATTTGCCGTATAATCTACGAGCCAAAATAGCAACTTGTGGGTGCGAAATACCAGCAGGACAACGAGAAGAACAAATACCGCACATAACGCAGTCAAAAGACTCTTCCGCACACTTTTCATATTCGCCCCTTTGAGCATATGCAATATATTGCATAGTTTTTAAACTTTGAGGACAAGCCTTAGTGCACGCATTACAACCTATACAACTATAAATTTCAGGATATAATTGCATCATAATTTGTTCCGTTGGTTTTACCTTTTGAATATCGTAAACTTGTTTTACGAGTGGGAAGAAAGGAAGTGTAGCAACGTACATACCTTCTTCTACTTGTTGTTGACAAGCAAGACAAGTTTTAAGTTCGGTTTTGCCCTTAATTCTATATAAAGTAGAACAAGCACCGCAAAAACCATTACGACAACCACAACCACGAATAAGTTGATAGCCAGCATATTCCATAGCCTTCATAATAGTAAGACTGCTTGGAACACTATATTTTTTACCGAAAAAATAAACGTTTACCATTTTTTCCATACTGTTTTTCTCCATTTAATTAATATTCAGAAGGTAATTCTTCAAGTTGGTCCATTCTAAATACGGGACCGTCTTTACAAATATACTTATCGCCCACGTTACAGCGACCGCATTTACCTATACCGCACTTCATTCTAAACTCTAAAGTCGTATAAACTTGTTTTTTGTCAAAGCCAAGTTCTAAAAGTGCTTGCAAAGTAAACTTTATCATAATAGGTGGACCGCAAAGTACCGCCGTTCTATCCGTTGGAATATTTACTTCTTTTACGTAATTTGGAACAAATCCTACGTGGCCGTTCCAACCTTCTTGCTCTCTATCAATAGTTAAATAAACGTTGATATTTTCTTCGTTCTTCCACTCGTTTTCAATTTCTTGAATATCAACGAGATCGTCTTTAGACCTTGCACCGTAAACAATATCAACCGTTTTATAGTTTTCTCTATTATCTCTAACGTAGTTTATTACCGAACGAAGTGGCGCTAAACCGATACCGCCCGCAATAAACAATAAGTTTTTACCTTTGAACGCATCTTCAACGGGGAAGCCGTTTCCGTAAGGACCTCTTACCGTTATTTGTTGACCTACTTCGCAAGAGTGTAGCCAACTTGTAACGCAACCGCATTTTTTAATAGAAAATTCCATAAATTCTTTGTTTGTTGGCGAAGAAGTTATTGAAAACATAGCCTCGCCTATACCTGGAATTGAAATCATAGCACATTGACCTGGCATATGCTCGAAAAGTTTTTTGCCATCAAGTGAAACAACCCTAAAAGTTTTAACGTCGGGAGTATCTTTTCTAATATCAGTTATAACGCCTATCATAGGAATTAAAGCATCATTATTCATTTTCGCTACCCCCTAACTTTTTAATAACCTTTACAATGTTTAACGCTTGCGGACATTTTTTAACGCATCTACCACAACCTACGCAACTATATAAGCCGTCATTATTTGAAGGATAGTATACGAGTTTGTGCATAAAGCGTTGCCTAAATCTTTGCATTTGATTTTTTCTTGGATTTTCCGCAGCCATTTTAGTAAAGTCAGAATACATACAACTATCCCAACACCTAAAACGTTTAACGCCTTCGTTAGTAGTAAAATCCTTAATATCAAAACATTGACAAGTTGGACATACGAACGTACAAGTTCCGCAACCTAAACAAGCCTTAGATAATTCATCCCACTCTTTTCTATCAAAAAGCGTCATTAAATTTTCGCCTTTGAAAGCATCTAATTTTAAATTAGAATAAGGAAGATTATCAATCTTTTTAACAATTTGCTCTTTTATGCTTGCAACTTTTTCTTCGCCACCGTCTTGCAAACAAGTTAAACTATTTAATAAGTCTTCGCCCCTTTTAGTTTTAGCATCTAAATAAAGATATTCATTATCTAAATACATTTCTATATCGCCCTTTGGCGAAGAAGCGTCGATATCAAACACCTTACAAAAACATGATTTTTGAGGATTGTTACAAGCAAGCGTCATAATAATTGCATTATCTCTTTTAGTTTTATACATAGTGTCAACGGGCTCAGCCAAAAACACTCTATCTAAAACTTCAAAACTCTTATTATCGCAAGCCCTAACGCCAAAAATAGCAAATTCTTCACTTTTAACTCTTTCGTCTTTAATTTCAATAGTTTTACCTTGTGTTTTAAAAGACATTATATCTTCTGATTGAGGGAAAAATAAATCTTTTGCCGATTTTACCGTTTGTAAAGACTCAATATCTACTTGTGCTCCGTCTTCATATTTTAAAAAGTTTAAACTATCAGCCTTTCTAATAGGAAGATAAAGTGGCATTTTAGAAGATATTTCATTATATAATGCGTTAATTTTAGAATACTCGATTTTCTTCATTATTTTTTACCCCCCGCATCGTTTGGGTCTAAATCTTCTTTATCGTAACTTGTTAACGGACCTTTTGAACAATCGTCAGCACCCGCTTGATATTCGCCGTACAATCTATCAATATCCATAATGTACTTGCGGTTTAATAAATGTAGGGGTATGTTTTGAGGACATACTCTTGAACACTCGCCACAATCAGTACAACGACCAGCCACGTGGAAAGACCTTATTATATGGAATAATTTTTCTTCAAAACTATCGCTGTTTGCTTTTGAAGAAATCGTCGACTCGTCGTTATCGAATACGCATTTTGTACAACTACAAGCAGGACAAACGTTTCTACAAGCGTTACAACGAATACATTTAGAAAGTTGCTCTTTCCAAAAAGCAAATCTTTCTTCACTCGTCATAGCCTCTAATTTTTTTACGTCGTCAAATCTATCGTCAGTTGCTTTTACTTTTTCGTGTAATACGATTTTCTCATCGCCTGCAACTAATTCTTTATTGCAAACTTGACATTTTGAAAGTTTTAACTCGTTTTTATCAAAAGTTTGAGTTTTATCTCCGTTAGATAAAGTAACTTTATCAATCGTTTCAATAGCGCTATCTAAAAAGTCGAAGCCCTTTTGTTGACATTTTTCAAAGTCTACCTTACCTTGACACTCTACGCCGATTGCGTATACGTTTTCTTTGTTTATTCTATGCTCTTTTACAAGTTGATTAAAACTGTAAGTATCGCAAGGTTTTAAAAACACAAGCACTTTACCTTCAAGTTTACTTTCACTAATTAAATATTTAGATAAATTAGCACCGCAAAAACAATTGTAAGTAAAATCTTTAAGTTGTTCTTCATTATAAAATACCGCTGGCGATATATCGTGACAAAATTCGCCTTTTTTCCAGCCAAGTACTCTATTTACACTACCATCGTTTAAAAGTTCTTTTGCCCTTTTAATCATCAATTTTTCTAATTCTTGCATCTTAAATCCTCCAACTTCTTGTTTTCGCCAAGTTCATTGATAGTTTTAGCAAAATCGTTCATAACCTTAGAAAATTTAACGCCTTCGGCAGCGGAAACCCACTCAACTCTCGTTCTCTCTCTTTCAATGCCTAAAAAGTCAAGCATATTGAATAATAAAGACATTCTTCTTCTTGCAAAGTAATTACCCGAAGTATAATGGCAATCGCCTGGGTGACAACCGCAAATAATTACACCGTCAGCCCCCTTTTGAAAAGCCTTTAAAATAAAGGTTGGGTTAACTCTACACGAACAAGGCACTCTTATAATTTTTACGTTCGCAGGATATGAAAGCCTTGACGAACCGGCAAGGTCGGCACCCGCATAACTACACCAGTTACAACAAAATGCTACTATTAAAGGTTTATATTCTTTTACTTCTTGCATATTGCATCAACCTCCGCCATTATTTGCTTTGTAGAGAAGCCTTTTAAATCCATAGCGCCTGACGGACACGTTACCGTACACGCACCACAGCCTTGACATACTGCCGGATTAACCGTAGCAACTCTTCTAACTTCCGTTCTACCGCCACCAAGTCTAAATTCTTTATCCACGTACGTAATAGCGCCGTATGGACAAACGTTTTCACAAACTGAACAGCCCGTACATAACATATCGTCGGCACTTGCTACGCAAGGGTTAGTTTTTAATTTATCTTTAACTAAAAGCGCAATAACTTTTGATGCGCAAGCACTTGCTTGAGAAACCGTTTCTGGAATATCTTTTGGTCCTTGACATACGCCCGACAAGAAAATTCCCGCCGTTGGACTTTCAACAGGACGAAGTTTTGCGTGTGCTTCCGTTAAGAAGTTATTAGTATCAATACTTGCCGTTAATAAAGTTGCTATCTTTCTAACCGATGGGTCTGGCTCGATAGCGGCGGCAAGTACGACCATATCACACTCTTTTACAATTTGTACGCCGTTTAAAATATCAGCGCCTTGAACAACGAGTCTACCGTCTTTATCGTAAACTTTACCAACCATACCTTTAATATATTCAACGTCATATTGTTCAACTGCCCTTCTAAAAAACTCGTCGTAGTTTTTGCCAGGAGTTCTTACGTCTATGTAAAATACGGTTACGTTACAATTTGGATATTTTTCTCTAACGAGCATAGCGTGTTTTGCCGTATACATACAACAAATTTTACTACAATACGGTTTACCACAACCTGAAACGTCTCTTGAACCTACGCATTGAATAAATACTATTTCTTTTGGCTCTTTATTATTTGATGGACAAACTAAATGTCCTCCCGTTGGTCCTGCCGCGTTCATAATTCTTTCAAACTCTAACGAAGTAACAACGTCTTTATACGTTGAGTAGCCGTATTCGTTAAAGTTTTCTAATGAAATAGGCTTGTAACCCGTTGCGACTACTATTGCGCCGTATTCTCTTTCAATATATTCGTCTTTTTGCGTATAGTCAATAGCCTTAACTTGACATTTTAATTGACATAATCCACATTTACCCGTTTTAAGTTTGATACATTCGTTAGCATCAATAACCGCAACGTTTGGAATTGCTTGCGCAAAAGGAATATAAATGGCTGGTCTTGTGTTTAAGCCCATATTAAATTCGTTAAGTCCCTTTTTAGAAGGACATTTTTGCATACACTCGCCACAACCCGTACACTTTTTCTCGTCAACGAATCTTGCTTTCTTTTTAATTTTTACTTTGAAATTACCTACGAAACCTTTTACGTCTTCAATTTCGCTATAAGTTAAAATATCAATTTTCTCGTTTTGAGCACAATCAACCATTTTTGGTGTTAAAATACACGCTGCGCAGTCTAACGTTGGAAAGGTTTTATCAAGTTTTGCCATATTACCGCCGATAGTTGGCGATTTTTCAACTATATCAACTTCAAAACCCGCTTCGGCAATATCAAGCGCCGATTGTATACCTGCAATACCGCCACCTATAACGAGCGCACGTTTAACAACGGGACTTTCCCCCGAAGTAAGCGGTGTGTTGAGTTTTAATTTCGCTATTGCGCTTCTTCCTAAAATAATTGCTTTTTCAGTTGCTTCGTCTTTATCTTTATGTATCCACGAACATTGTTCACGAATATTAGCAATTTCAACCATATGTTGATTAAGTCCGGCAAGTTCACACGTTTTTCTAAAAGTTGCTTCGTGCATTCTTGGCGAACACGAACAAACTACAACGCCCGTTAAGTTATGCTCTTTAATAGCATTTCTAATTAACGCTTGGCCGTTTTCCGAACACATATATTGATAGTTTTCACTCACTACGACGTTAGGCTCTAATTTTAAAATTTCACTAACTTTTTCTACGTCTATCGTTGATGCGATATTGCTTCCGCACCAACAAACAAAAACACCTATTCTTTGCATTTTATCACTTCCCTATTTGTTTAATTTTCTAAACATACTAACCAATAATTGTTGAGGAATTTTCTCATCAACTATTTGAGGAACGTCTTCACTATTTAACTTATTTCCGCCAGCCGTTCTAATAGCCTCTTGTCTAACCGCCTCGATAACTTGAACGGGAGCAACGCCCCTTGGGCATCTTTCTAAGCAAGCAAAACAACTTAAACATACGTAAAGCGATTTAGAGTTTAACAATTTATCAATTTCGCCTTTTTCTATCATTGAAACAAATTGATGCGGTTTTATATCCATATCTTTATATACGGGACAACGACCACTACATTTGCCACATTTCATACATTTTTTAGTATCAGTTCCACTTCTTTCTTTTATTAACTTTACTTGTTCTAACTTATCCATAAATTATAATTTACCTCCAAGTGCCTCGAATAAAAGTTCAGTAAAGTATTTAACTTCTACTTTGTTGTTGCTATTTTCAGTAAGGTTATATTTACATAACGGACACGCCGTTACTAAAATTTCCGCACCGCTTTGACTTGCAGAATCCATAACCTTATTGCATCTATCAATAGTTAAAGCCTTGTTTGACGGCGAAACGTACGCACCGCAACACTCGTTTCTAAAAGGATAAATTACAGCCGTACCGCCGATAGCCTTAATAAAATCTTCAATAATTTTTGGATTTTCAGGATTATCAAACGCTAATACTGACGATGGTCTTAATAATAAACAGCCATAGTATGCGCCTATTTTTTTACCTTTAAAAGCGTCGGTTACTTTTTCTTTAATTTTATCAAAGCCAACGTAATCTCTTAAAAGTTCAAGATAGTGTATAACTTCCGTTTCTCCGTTATATTTTTCATCTAAATTTAAATAGTTGTTTACTTTTAAATTGATATTTTCATCATTTTTCATATCATCGTTAACTCTTTTTAATACGTGATGACATGCCGAGCATAAAGTAATTAGTTTTGCATCTTCTTCTTTTGCTGAAACTAACGTTCTTACCGCTGAAAGTTTTGTAGCAATCTCGTCACGAGCCATAGGATATACAGCCCCGCAACATTGCCACTCTTTTACCTCTTCAAATTCTACGCCTAAAATTTCAAGAGATTTTCTACCATATAAATCAAGTTCTTTGGCTTTCGTTTTTAACGTACAGCCAGGATAATAACTAAATTTCATATCTTGCCCCTTTAAATCATTTCTTCTGGGTGGAACACCTTGTCAAATTCTTCTTCAGTTAAGAAGCCGAGTGATACGCACGCCTCTTTTAAACTAATATTTTCTTTATGTGCTTTTTTAGCAGTTTTTGCGGCGTTTTCATAACCGATATATGGATTAAGCGCCGTAACGAGCATAAGCGAGTTATGTAAATTGTGTTTCATTTTTTCTTTATTTGCTTTAATACCTTGAACACAATTGTTATTAAATGAAGTAATGCCGTCGGTAAGTAATCTAACCGATTGTAAGAAATTATAAATAATTACCGGCATAAATACGTTGAGTTCAAAGTTGCCTTGCGATGCGCCCATTGAAACGGCAACGTCGTTTGCAATTACTTGAACTGACACCATCGTCATAGCCTCGCATTGAGTTGGGTTTACTTTGCCTGGCATAATTGATGAGCCTGGCTCGTTTTCAGGAATAAAAATTTCACCTAAACCGCATCTTGGACCAGAAGACAACCACCTAATATCGTTTGCTATTTTCATTAAATCACAAGCAAGCGCCTTTAAAGCACCGTGTGCAAAAACAAGTTCGTCTTTTGAAGTTAATGCGTGGAATTTATTATCGGCAGTTACGAATTCTTTACCCGTTAAAATGCTAACTTCTTTTGCAACACCCTCTGAAAAACCTTTCGGTGCGTTAAGCCCCGTTCCTACCGCAGTACCGCCAAGAGCAAGTTGTTTAAGTCCACTTAACGATTTTTCAATCATTGTTTTAGACTTTTCAAGCATATTTTTCCATCCGCTAATTTCTTGCGAAAAACTAATAGGAACAGCATCTTGCAAATGCGTTCTACCACTCTTAACTATTCCCTTATTTTCTTCTTCAAGTCTTGCAAAAGTATTAATTAAAGTATCAATCGCTGGAAATAACTTATCTTCAATTCCTATAACGGCGCTAATGTGCATTGCAGTTGGAAAAGTATCGTTACTCGATTGACTTTTATTTATATCGTCGTTAGGGTGTAATAACTTTTTACCAACGATTTCGTTACCCCTATTAGCGATAACTTCGTTGGCGTTCATATTCGATTGAGTACCCGAGCCCGTTTGCCAAACAACGAGTGGAAAATGACCGTTTAATTTACCGCTTATAACTTCGTCACACGCTTGTTCAATGGCGTTTAACTTTTCTTCAGTTAATTTGCCAAGTTTAAAGTTTGCTCTCGCCGCAGCCTTTTTCAAAATACCAAATGCGTGAGTTATTTCACGTGGCATTACTTCTTCGCCTATTTTAAAGTTTTGATAACTTCTTTGAGTTTGCGCGCCCCAATATCTATCGGCAGGCACTTTCATTTCGCCCATTGTGTCTTTTTCTATACGATATTCCATAATTTCCCCCGTTAAGCGTTAACTTCTTCAATTACTTTTCTCATAGCAATTGCGCTTGCTTTAAACTTTTCTACTTCACTATCTGTAAGCGCTGGCGTTAAAGTGGTCTTAATACCTTCGCTCGATACTACTGCAAGCGTACTTAAACATACGTCTTTTGCCCCGTATTCTCCATTTAATAACGAAGAAATACAAAGAATTGTATCCACACCGCCAAAAATAGATTTACATATATAAGTAACCGCTGACGCTACACCATTATACGTTGCTCCCTTTTTTTGTATAATATATCCGCCAGACTTTTTAACGTAATCGTACACTTCATCCTTATTAAACTCGGGTAATTCAGTGTACTTAGTCGTCATAGATTTATGATATTCATCAATAGGAACGCCTCCTATTCTTGCAAGCGACCAAGGAATAAATTGCGTATCTCCGTGCTCTCCAAAACAAAAAGCGTCGATTTGCATTGAGTTAATTTTAAATATTTCAGCAAGTTTAGCCTTTAATCTTGCAGTATCTAAACTTGTACCCGAACCTATAACTTTGTTAGGTGAAATTCCCGACGACTTAATAAATTCATAAGTTAAAACGTCAACAGGATTTGCAACGACTATATATATTGCGTCAGGACATACTTTTACAATTTCTTTTGAAATACTCTTTATTATTCCAACGTTAATTTTAGCAAGGTCAATTCTCGTTTGACCTGGTTTTCTTGCAACGCCTGAAGTAATTATTACAATATCTGAGCCCACTGCATCTTCATAAGAACCTTCCGAAACTTTCGTTGGACTTAAAAACGGCGTTGCTTGGTAAATATCCATAGCCTCACCAGCAGCCTTATCTTTATTAACGTCAATAAAAACTATTTCCGATGCCACTTCTTCAGCAACTAATAAATAGCCTATTGCCGAACCTACTGCACCAGCCCCAATAATTGTAACTTTTCTCATAACTACACCTCCATAAACCTTTAACGATTGTTAAAAATTTAACAAACTTTTTTAAAACATATAGCGTAAAAAGGCTGAGCCTTTAATTTACGCCATTAAAAAATGATATTTATTTATAAATATTGCGCCATTATTTTTAACGTAAAGACATTATAACACATTTTTTTTGTATTGCATAGCATTTTTAACTTAAAAAACAAATAAAAAATTATTTTTTATATTTTTTCACTATTTTTTATTAAAAAAATAAAATATTAACGTTAAAAAACTTAAAATTGATAGAATATAGTAGCGTTATATTATTTATCAACGCAATCGCTACACTTTCCATAAAGAACAGAACTTGAACAGTCTAAACAAAAACCGTGCTCTTTTAATATATGGTTTTTAAAATCTTCCATATCGCCACAGCCCAAATGTTCTATTTTGCCACAAACCGAACACTTTAAATGAAGGTGATTGTCGCACCCCAAATTCCTATCGTTATATTTATATAAAGTCATACCGCCTTTCTCTGCAACAAACTTAATTAAAATCTTTTTTTCAGTTAAATTTTGCAAATAACGATACACTGTGGTTTTGTTTACGTCAACGCCTATTTCGTGAAGAATAGACAGTATTTCTATTGCCGAATAAGTTTTTTCTTTATTGCCGATAAAAATTCCGTCTATTGCCGTACGTTGTAAAGTATTATAGCCGTTTTTTTGCATTTTACGCCTCTACTTCAAAACCTAAATCTTCAATTTCGCTAATAGCCAAAGTTATATCTACACCTTCAAAAGAAACTTTTTTACCTTTTAAATCTATAACGATATTAGTTGCACCTAAATTTTGTAGTGCGGTTTTAACTCTTGCTACGCACTTTTCACATTTCATGCCATTTACTATAATTTCCATAATTACTCCTTAATATATAATCTTAAAGCGTTAGTAACTACAAACAAACTACTTAAACTCATACAAATTGAACTCAATATCGGCGATAATACTATTCCTAGCGGAACTAATACTCCCATAGCAATAGGAATTGTTAAAACGTTATAAATTAAAGCCCAAAATAAATTCTGTTTTATTATTTTTACCGTTTTAGAACCTATTTTTAACGCTTTTTCAATTTTTAAGATATCGTCTTTTAGTAAAACGATATCACTACTATCAATGGCAATATCTTTTCCGCTTTGAACGCTTACGCCTATCGTTGCCTTCGTTAACGCCGGACTATCGTTTACTCCGTCGCCTATAAACATGGTTTTGCCCACTCTATTATATTCTTCAACTTTTAATGCCTTGTCATTAGGTAAAACTTCGCCGTACGCCTCGTCTATATTTAAAATTTTTTTAGTTAAATTAGTTACACTGTTATTATCGCCCGAAAGCAATACCGTTTTAATGTTTTGACTTTTTAAGTATTCCATTAAAACTTTTGCATTTTCTTTAATTTCATCAGTTAAAACGTAGAAACCTAAAACCTCAGCGTCTTTACTAACGAATAATATTGTTTTCCCACTTTCTTTATATTCGTTAAATTTTTCCATTAATTTTTTTGAAAAATTATCTTGTTTTACAAAATTAAAACTACCTATTTTATATAGAGAATTATCTACAAAACCCTCAACTCCATAACCTATAGTAGACTTAAAGTTTTGCACGTTATAGCCTTCGATATTATCGTTATATTTAACTATTGCTTTTGCGAGTGGGTGTGAACTTAAACTTTCTATACTTGAACAAATATTTAAGGTGTCGCTATCTAAGTTATATATCTCCACCACCTTAATATCGCCCGTAGTTATAGTACCCGTTTTATCAAAAATAACCGTTTTTATATTGTCTAACGCTTCTAACGTTAAGGCGTCTTTTACAAGTATTCCGCTTTTAGCACACTTCCCCGTAGCAACGGTAATAGCAACGGGCGTTGCTAAACCTAATGCACACGGACACGACACTACTAATACTGAAACCGCTCTTAACAAACAAAAATCAAAAGCCTCGCCAATAATAAGCCAAACGATTAAAGTGATTAAACTTAAAGTCATTACTATAGGAACAAAAATTCCACTAACTTTATCAGCGTATCGTTGAATAGGCGCTTTCGTGCTTTCAGCATTTTCTACGCACTCGATAATTTTACTAATTAAGGTGTTTTCTTTAACAGCGGTAACTTTAACCTTTATATATCCGCTAACTAAAATTGTTCCACCTATAACTTTACTATCAACGTTCTTATATACGGGTAGACTTTCCCCCGTTATACTTGACTCGTCAACTTCGCATTGACCGTCAATAATAACGCCGTCACACGAAACGCTTTCCCCTTCTTTTATAACGATAACGTCGTTTTCATAAACTGAGTTTATATCTACTACTTCTTCTTTTCCGTCTTTTAGTACGGTGGCAGTTTTAGGCGTTAAATTTTTAAGAGATTCGATTGCACTATGAGTTTTTTTCTTACTTTTGCTCTCTAAATATTTACCTAAACTAACTATCGTTATTATCATAACGCCACTTTCAAAATAAGAATGCCCGACATAATTATCAATAATTGAAACGTCGCTAGTTATCGTTCCTATTATAATCATTATAAAAGTAAATAGTCCGTATAAAAATGAAGAAGCACAGCCTATTGCAACAAGAGAGTCCATATTAGGAGCCCCTTTAAATAGTTTAGAAAAACCGTTTATAAAATATTTTTTTCCTATAAAGTATACGGGAATCGTCAAAATTAATTGCACTAAAACGTTTAAAATTATATTTTCTTTCCCCGCTAAAAACGAAGGTTGAATAAATACGTTTTTAAACATTGTAACATAAAGTAACGGCAATAAGAAAATCAAAGATATCAAAAGATTTTTTAAACTATTATCTATTTTACTTGAATAATTTTCAGTATAAATAGTAGCGGTAAATCCGGCTTTTGAAACGGCTTTAATAACGACGTCGTCAGTAACGCTGTTTTCCGCTTGTACTATTAAAATTTTAGTGGTAAGATTTACCGACGCATTTTTTACGCCGACAATCTTATTTACCACTCTTTCTACTGATGATGAACAAGCCGAGCAACTCATGCCCTCAACTACGTACTTCTTTGTTGTTAAATTACTCATTTTTCACCTTGTGAATCAACTTCTTTTAATTTCTTTCTATTTTTAACACACTCTGTTAACAAAAATTCTATTTGTCCGTTAACCGAACGAAAATCGTCTTCCGCCCACTTTAAAATGTCGTTATATAATTGTTTCGTTACCCTTAAAGGTATTTGTTTTTTATTTTCTTCCATTTTAATAAATCGTTCCTGAGTTTACCACCGGTTGAGCATCGTGATTGCCACAAAGCACTACGAGTAAATTAGATACCATTTGAGCCTTTCTTTCAGCATCTAATTCACACACGTCGTTTTCTTTAAGCCTTGTTAGTGCAAGTTCAACCATACCTACCGCACCGTCTACTATCATTTTTCTTGCATCAATAATCGCCGACGCTTGTTGACGTTGCAACATTACTGCCGCAATTTCAGGCGCATAAGCAAGATACGTAATTTTAGCCTCTAAAATTTCAATACCTGCAATATTTACCTTAGATTGAATTTCTTCTTTAATTCTGTTTGCTACTATTTCGCTTGAACCTCTTAAACTACCCTCGTCAGCAACGCCGTCACCCGTCGTATCAACGTTAGGCGCAACGTCGTAAGGATAAATTCTAACGATATTTCTTAAAGCGCTATCGCATTGAAGTGATAAATATTCTTTATAATTATCTACGTTGAATACCGCTTTTGCCGTATCGACAACTTTCCACATTACCGCAATACCTATCTCAACGGGATTACCTAAACAATCGTTTACTTTTTGCTTGTTATTGTTAAGAGTCATTATCTTTAAAGATATTTTTTTGTCGGCAAAAGAGATATTAGGCATAGCCGAACCAGCCAACGCTTGTAAGCCGTTTTGCTCTACGTTGTTAACGTCGCCACTTTGTTTTAACTTCGTTGTTGCCGCTGGGTTAAATCCAACGCAAAATGGATTTACAAAATAAAAACCTTCGCCTTTTAAAGTTCCTTTGTACTTACCGAATAACGTAAGAACAAGCGCTTCTTGCGGTTTTAATATTTTTAAACCTAAAAAAGGAATCCACGCAATACTCATTAAAATTATCGAAGACGCTAAAAATATATCGTAAATAGAAAACTTATCTTCAACGATATTAATTCCGCCGTATATTGCTAACGCAATTAAACCCACGTAAATTAAAATTGTTAAACCTAGTACCGCTAAACCGTTTTTCTTTGTAGTTAAAATTTTTTCTTGCATAAATATATCCTCCACTATGTGATATTAAAATGATATCATATTTATGTCACTTTGTCAATACGTTATAAAAAAATATAAGCGTTTTAACAAAAAAACCACTTTGAAAAATCAAAGTGATTTGTTTAATTATATACAAAATTTTTCAATTATTTGTTTAATTGCATCGTTTTCATTATCACAAACTACGTGTTTGCAAATTTCTTTAACTTCATTTAAAGCATTGCCCACCGCAATAGGAACACCGCCCGCAAGTAGCATAGGTATATCGTTGCCCGAGTCCCCCACGCAAATAATTTGACTAATAGGAACGTTTATTAATTGACTAATTTTTTTAACTGCTTCTCCTTTTGACACGCCTTTTGCATTTACGTCAATTTGCACGGCGTTACTTCTAATAACTTCTACTTTGTGAGAGAATTTTTTGTAAATTTCTTCAAAATGCTCGTCAAGTTTTTCTTTTCCGTCGAAAAATAAGAGTTTAGAAGATTTGTTTTTGCTAATTTTAAAATATTCACAAACACTATCTACTTTTTGATAGTCAACCCCCGTCATTTTTTTATAAAACTCAGTTTTTTCATCTTCTTTTTCAGTTATAAACGAACGGTTAGGATATCCGTAAATATTTAGATTATGCTCTTTTGCGTATTCGGTTATTTCTACGCAAGTAGCGTTATCTATTTGATTTTTATATAAAACTTCACCCGTTTTTAAATTAACTATTTCGCCACCGTTAAAACTTGCTAAATAACCATCAAAACCATCTTTTAGTAAAAAATGGTCGATACCGCTAGTCATACGGCCCGTACAAACAATAAAATAACCCCCTCTTGAAATAAAATCTTTAACGGCTTTTAATTGAGAAGGGGATACGGATTTATCATTTTTAATATAAGTCCCGTCATAGTCGGTTATTATTACTTTGTATTTCATATTTGACCTTTCAAAAATATTTGAGCATCATAAGTTAAAACTTCGCCCGCTTTGTGCTTTTTAGAATATACGCAAACTTCAACTTTTGCTTTCTTTTCAACAACGTTATTGTATAACGCTTTTATACTAAAAGACTTGCTGTTTAAAATTTTACCGTGCTGAGCCTTATCTTTTGTAACTATCATATAATCACAACTGCACGTAAACGGATCAAAATCGTCACCCATTTCAAAAACGTGAATTTCTACGCTATATCCGTAAAGTTTTGATAACTGCTTATCGTAAACTTCGCTATAACGATAATTAATACCGTCAAAAATAAGTTTTTCAGTAATTAAAAATAATTCTTTAATTCTTTTTTTTGCTTGACTTATTTCCACCTTAACTTTATCGTGAGTAGCGTTTAAAGTTTTTAATTTTTCGTTGTACTCAATCCTATCGTACTTAGAAAAATTTTTTCTTAAAGTAGACGCCTCCTCTCTATTTTCTAAAAGGCTTTGCTTTAACGTATTAAGTTTTAATTTTAAAGATCTATATTCCCTAATATTAATCTCTATAACGTCAAAATTATTATCCATTACTTTTTACCCTTTTTATAATCTTCAGGATTGCCTAACTGCCCCTTAATATTACCTAAAACGCTATCAATATACGCTCTACGTAAAACTTTTTGTTCTTCTATTTCTTCGGGTGTTAATCCTTCCTCTTTTGATTTTTTTGCTAATTCGTTTATTCTTTTTACGTCTACCATGTTTTTATTATAGCAAAACTATTTTTTATTTTCAAGTTTTTTAAGTATTTATAATTAACTTTTATTACGATTGACAAAGAAAAATAGATGTAGTATTATTTTGATACGTTAGAGGTGATTTTATGTTTAATATGCACACGCACTCTACACATTCGCACGATGGTAAAAGTACCGTTTTTGAAATGTGTGAAGAGGCGTATAAACGTGGTTTAAAAGGTATTGCTATTACCGACCACGTTGACTTAACTTTATATAAACTAAGAAACGTTTTTAATGAAATTTCTAAAAGTATTGAAGAAACTACAAAAGCAAAAAAACTATACGAAAACAAAATGAAAGTATTAGTAGGCTTAGAAATGGGGGAAGCAACGTTAGAGCCTATTAAAGCAAAGGAAATATATTCGCTTAAAGGCGTTGATTTTATATTGCTTTCTCGCCATTTTATGCCTTCGTTTTCATATGAAAGCGAATTTGGTTTTAGCGATATTCCGCTATGGTCAACTAAGAAGTTGGATAGGTTTTGTGAAGAATATTACACCGCCATTTTAGACGCCGTTAAAAATACGGACTTTGATAGCGTTGCGCACTTAACTTTACCCCTTAGATATTTTAACGGAAAGTATAACAAGGGCTATGATTTAACTAAATTTGATAATTTAATTAAAGAAATTTTAAAAAGCGTAGTGAAACAAAAAAAGGCACTTGAAATAAATACTTCAAACTTTATAAATTACAATATTTTTATGCCAGACGAGTATTATATTAAAATGTTTTTATCTCTTGGCGGAAAATATTTTACCGTTGGTAGCGACGCTCATAATACGACTAATATGACTAACGGATTAAAAGAAGGTTATAACCTATTAAAGAGTTTGGGCGTAGAAGAATATTGCTACTTTGAAAATAGAAAAATCGTTTTAGAAAAAATTTAACGTTTTGTAGTTTTTTTACTATATATAAATGCGTGTGTATCTAATTTACACACGCATTTTTTAACGCTTTTAATTTTATAATAAATTTTCAGTTATGTATCTTGCTACGTAAATTCCACTTGCTGAAGCATGAGAAAGCGAGTGGGTAACTCCACTACAATCGCCTATTACGAATAACCCTTTATGCTTAGTCATTAAATCGTTATTTATTTCTACTTGCATATTGTAGAATTTAACTTCAACGCCGTATAATAAAGTATCGTCGTTAGCAGTACCAGGAGCAATTTTATCAAGAGCGTATATCATTTCTATAATACCATCTAAAATACGCTTAGGCATAACTAAACTTAAATCGCCCGGAGTTGCGCCTAATGTTGGCGTTACAAAACCTTCTTCTATTCTTGATGCGTTACTTCTTTTGCCTCTAATTAAATCGCCAAACCTTTGAACTATAACGCCTCCGCCAAGCATATTTGAAAGCCTTGCAATACTTTCGCCATAACCGTTACTATCTTTAAACGGCTCTGAAAAATGCTTGCTTACTAAAAGTGCAAAGTTAGTGTTTTGCGTATGTTTTGAAGGGTCTTCGTAACTATGACCGTTAACCGTAACTATTCCGTTTGTGTTTTCAGAAACGACAGCGCCGTGCGGATTCATACAAAACGTTCTTACTTTATCTTGGAATTGTTGCGTTTTATAAACGATTTTACTCTCGTAAAGTTCATCGGTTAAATGCGAGAAAATTTCATAAGGAAGTTCTACCCTTACGCCTATATCTACCCTATTTGAACTCTTTGGAACGCCAAGACTTTCGCAAACTTCTTCCATCCATTTGCTACCGCTTCTTCCAACCGACACTATAACGTTTTTACCTACGTAATCGCCGTTTTTAGTAACTATGATATAATCTTCGCCTTGCTTTTCAATAGTTTTTACGGGTGTTTCAAAATAAATATCAACCGTATCTTTAATATAGTTATATAAATTTTCTAATACCACGTAATTGATATCCGTTCCCAAATGACGCACAGAAGCATCAAGCAAATGTAAATCGTGCTCTAAACACATTTTTTTGATTTTGCTGTTTGCCGTTGTGTAAAGTTTCGTACCTTCGCCACCGTGCGAACAGTTAATTTCATCAACGTATTCCATAAGTTTTAAAGCGGTCTTTTTGCCTATAAACTCGTGCAACGTTCCACCAAATTGGTTAGTTAAATTGTACTTTCCATCAGAAAATGCTCCCGCACCGCCAAAACCGTTCATAATGGCACAAGTTTTACAGCCTATACAAGACTTTACTTTTTCGCCGTCAATTGGACATTTCCTCTTTTCAAGACGTTTGCCCGTTTCAAACATAGCAATTTTTATATTTTTATTAAGTTTTTTGAGTTCATATGCCGAGTATATTCCACCAGGACCGGCACCTATAATTATTACATCGTATTTCATAATAATACCCTCTTTTTATTCAACCTTTTAATTTTAGCACACCTTTATAATTTTGTCCACCATTTATACAAATTGTTTAAATTTATAACAATCTTTCAATAAAAAATAATTAAAAAATTGTTGCGATTGCAACAAATTATTTACTATCTTTATGTTATAATACAAATATGAGTAATATAGATAATAAAGCATTATATAAATTTTCATACGGCCTTTTCGTTTTAACTTCAAAAGGCGGAAAAGAAAACGGTTGTATTATAAATACGGCAATACAAGTAACTTCTTCGCCATTAAAAATAAGCATTTGCATTAACAAAAACAATTACACGCTTGATACGATAATACAATCAGGCAAGTTTAACGTTTCTATGCTTTCTACAAGTTCTACTTTTGAAGTTTTTCAAAATTTTGGTTTTCAAAGTGGCAAAAAAGTAGATAAACTTTCTAACTTTGAACACAGTTATAGCGAAAACGGTTTGCCTTATATCACAAAAGGAACAAACGCTTTTATATCGGCAAACGTAGATAAATATATTGATTTAGGCACTCACGTTATGATTATAGCAAGCGTTACTGAAAGCAAGGTTTTAAGTGACGAACCATCGTTAACTTACGAATATTATTTATCTAATATAAAGCCTAAACCTAAAAAAGTTGAAATGGGTAAGCAAAACGCTAAAAAAGTTTGGGTTTGTAAAATTTGCGGTTACACTTATGACGATAACGTAGAAAAAATTCCTTTTGAAGATTTGCCTGATAGTTGGACGTGTCCTTTATGCAAGCATCCAAAAAGCGATTTTGAATTACAAAAATAAGGGGGGGATAAAAAAATGAAATTATATATTTGTAATCATTGTAAAAACATTATAACTTATCTTGAAAATACGGGCGTACCCGTAACGTGCTGTGGCGAAAAAATGAAAGAAATAGCCCCTAACACTTTTGACGGCGCTACTGAAAAACACCTTCCCGTATATAACGTAGAAGGCAACTTAGTTAAAGTAACTATTGGTTCAGTTGAACACCCTATGGTTAGCGACCATTATATTAAATGGATAATAGTTGAAACAAACTTAGGCTATCAAATAAAATATTTACAGCCCGACACAAAGCCTTACGCTGAATTTGTTTTAAGCGATAATGAAAACGTTACAGGTGTTTACGAATTTTGCAATAAGCACGGCGTTTGGAAAGCATAGAAAATGCGTTGCATTGCAACGCATTTTTTAAAACGATAAAAATTTATGAATAAAGAAAAAAGTTTACAATTACAACAACATATAACAAGCATAATAATAAACGACGTGCCGTATTTTCCATACACTAATAAAGATTTAGAAAATGCTAAAAAATTATACACTTCCGAAATGCTTTTAGCGCTTAGTGACGACGGATTTTATGACGGCGATTTTGAAAAATTTTTCATAATAAATAATTTTTTAAATGCGACTTTCGTTAAGCAATACGCCGATAAAGAATACGTTTCTTTAATATTTAAAAATGCAAAGAAATTTACTAAACAATGGTTTTTAGACGATAAGTATTTACAAGCAATTAAAAAAGTTCCAACTGTAAAAATAGGCAATTTACTTTTAACTAATTGCGACTATGCAAAGGGGGAATTTTTTCAATACGACTATCCCGATTTCACTAAGCCGTTAGTCATTCCAAAATTAGGTTTTTTTACTGAAGACGTAACTTTTCCAACCATTTACGAGGGCGACGTGCCTTGGATGAGTATTTGTCCATCAGAAATTTATTCTATGCAACGTGAAATTGATTTAGCCTACGGAAACGTTTTAGTTTTAGGCTTAGGGCTTGGTTATTATCCTTTTATGGTGTCGCTAAAAGAACAAGTAAAAAGTATAACGATAGTTGAAATTGAGCCTACTATTATAAACTTGTTTGAAAAATATATTCTTCCATATTTTCCTTATAAAGACAAAATTAAAATTGTAAAAGCCGATGCGATAGACTATTTAAGCAAAGTACGTAAAGAAGAGTACGACTTTTGCTTTGCTGATATTTGGGAAAGTCAAATAGACGGCGCAGTTCACTACAAAAATATAAAACCTTACGAGAAAACTTTACCAAACACAAAATTTACTTACTGGATAGAAGACCAAATTAAATATCATATAGAAAACGAAAATAAGCCCGATTAAGTATCGAGCTTATTTTCAATAAACTTAATTTTTTGTTTAAAACCTTATATCAAAACACTTCTACGTAAGCGATTAGCGGATAATGGTCTTTATTGACTAACACATCATTTTTTTGAGTATTTACAATAACTGACTTTATATTTATGTTTGATGAAACTATAATATTATCAATCGCCTGATTTGTTTCTGGAAACGTTACGAACACGCCAAAATCACCGCCGTTAGCAAGCTTATATCCATTATCTACAAATTTCTTGATTGAATTTTGATATAATATTGTTGTCGTATCGGTAACGTCAACATTAAAGTCTCCACAAATTATAAAATACTCTTCATTTTTAACTGTTTTTAAAATCTCTTCCGTTTCAGCAATTATCAAACTTTCATCTGTTGCAAAATGCGTATTTATCACACAAACTTTCCTTCCGTTCATAGGTATATACGCTTTGGTGTAATTTCGTAAGCATCCATCAGTATTCAAAAAATTAACGCTGTTAAAATTTTCTAAACTGCGGTTTGTGCAAATTGCCTTACCATCATACCTGCTTAACTCTAAATACGTTTCCACGTTGCAATACTTATCTTTTAGTAGGCACGGCGAAATCATTTCGCTTGTTCCGAAAGATGAACGATATTCTTGACAGCACAATACGTCCGGTTTATAATAATCTAATATGCGTTTTTGCATAGGTATTAAAGTTTCAATATCTGTATTTGGTATAACTTCACCCGTGCCGTCATACCACGAACCTACGTTATACGACATAACTGAAAACACGCCTTTTGCTTGATTGTTTTCGTTTTCAAGTACGTAAATCTTTTCGTTTAACTTATTTATAGTTTCGTTTAGTTGATTCGTTAATTTACCCAACTCGTCAACAATTCTTTTATTGTTACTAGCATAACTAACAAAACCAAAACACGAACACGTTGCAACCGCAATAATTAATATAGTTAATAGCAATTTTCTTTTCATAAAAACCTTCAAAAAATAAAAAAGTGTCGTTCCTTGCGAAACGACACTAGCAAAGTGCCTTTTCGCTAAAAGTTGCGACACTCAATTTATAAAAATATCTTATACGAAAGATTTTTAATATATGCGAAAAAGGGTACACTTATGCCCTAAGTATACATTTCGTATAAAATATAAAATTGAGTTCGCATTTATATTTTAACACTTTTATCTATTTATTGCAAGTACTTTCCTTTATGAGTTATTATTTTGTTAAGAGTATAGCCCGCCGTATTACGTGAAAGAAAATTTAGCAGACTTGTATTGTTAAAAAAATATTAAATATATGAAATTTAGCCGAGCAATAAAATTGCTCGGCTAAATTTCATTAGTAATTGTAAGTTTTTATTAAAAATTATTCTTTATATTCCCCGTCTATACACTCGACAATACATATATTTTCTATTTTAATATCGTCTTTTACTCTACGCCACTCTTCTTTAGTTCCTTTATAAATAACTTTCATACAGTCATTTCTTGAACAAAAGAAAGCGTTCTCTGGAATACTTTTAAGGCTTTTTGGTATAACGATTTCAGTAAAAAGTTCTTCAAACTCAAACGCATGTTCTTCAATATTAACAACACCTTCGGGCAAAATAAGGCGGTACATAAGATTATCTCGAAAAATTCCACGAAATGCGCTTGATGCAATCGTATGCACGCCGTCGGGAACGAAAACCGTCGTTTTATCGCCATAATAATCTATAAGCACACCGTCTTCAATAATATAATCGTCAAGATTGATTTTTTCTTTTTCACTTTCGTCATAACCCAAGCAAACGACTAATTTTCTACCTACCGAACAAGTTACGTTTTTATCCCACTCGGCGTCAGTTCCCATATAATAATATTTGTTAAGCATATAACAACCGCTAAAAGCCCCACTCTCAACGTGTTCAAGCGAACGTGGAAAAAACACTTCTTGCAAATTTTCGCACTTATAAAAAGTGTTGGTATAAATATTTTTAACACCTTCTGGAATAACTATTTTTTCAAGTCTATGACAATGTGCAAATGCGCGCGCGCCAAGTTCTTCTAAATATGCGGGCATATGAATTTTTTCCATACCTTCACACATATAAAAGCAGTCTTCGCCGATACGTTTCACGCTGTTAGGAAGTTCCACAAAATCTATTCCACGTATATAATAAAAGGCTGATTTAGCAATTTGGGTAACGCCCTCGGGAACGATTACAGTAGAGTCGCAACCTAAAATAGGCGCGTTATATTTTTCTAAAACGCCATCTTTTATGGTAAAAGTAAATTTCATAGTCCCTCCTAAAAAACGTTGTTTTCGTTTTCTTTATTAACGTTAAAAACTATATATTAAACACGTAACGACAAATATCGGTAAAAGTAAAAAAACCACCTATATTAATACGGCAAAACTTGGTTTTACTTTTACTCGCATTTCACTTATTCAATACCTGGCTCGCCTTCGCCGGCACCTTCGCCTTCTCCAGCACCTTCGCCACCCGTTTCGCCATCAGCACTTTCTTCGTAAGGAATTTCACCAAATAATTTAAGTAGCGTTGTCTTTTTGTCTTCATCAGTAAGCGCGTTAATAGCCTCTAATGCTTCCGCCTTTTCTTCGCCTTCAAGATTAACTACGATTTTAGAGTTTTCAGCAACTGGTAAAATTAACGTACTGTCCGCCAAAGCGTTTATCGTTTCAGTAATACTTGCTTCGCTTGTACCTTGCGAAATTTGGTGTAAATCTTCAATAATTTCCGCTTCTTGCGTGAAGTTTACGTCTTGCAAGTTCACACCGTCAGTATTTATAGTAGCATCCGGAATAACCTCGCCTACAACACCTATCATCGCATCTAAAACAGTAGGATCTATTTCATTTTTATGCCCGTCAATAGCAATGAACGCATCTTTTAAACTAGCAATATTGTCTTCGTTTAAACCATCACTAAAATCTACGTTTGCAAGGTTAGAAATTTCATCTACTATTTTCATTGATGCGTTAACCGAGTCTAAAATACCTGAAAGCGTCATTTCGTCGCCATTAGCGTTTTTGGTTTTCGTTAACTCGTTATAAATAGGAGCGCCTACAACGTTTAAAGTTTTTGAAAAATCAGACTCAACGTAATCGTTTAATCCTATTGTTTGAACGTTAACGATAGGAGTTCCGTTCATTTGTATGCTTGAAAATTTAACAAGGTCAACAGCAAAAGTGTTTAGTGGAAGTATTAAAGAAAATGATAAAATAGCACCACCTAAAAGACCTACAATACCACCCGCAAAACGTTTTTTCTTTTCGCCCTTTGGAATTATAAATTTTAAAATTCCGTATACTAACCAAGACGCAAAATGCAATAATAAAACTGAAAGTATAAATACTATAAGACCCGCTATAACTTCAATTAAAATTATTATAATTCCTTCTAAATTTGACATTTCCGCTGGAAGTGCAGTAAGAATTGTTTGTAATAACGTTGCACCGTTAAAGTTTAAATTAAATACCCAATCTACGATATTTTTATTTGCAAAATATGAAAATAGAATAACCGCTAAAGTTAAAATAAATCTAAAAACACTTCTTCTTAATCCTCGCTTAATACCAAGAATAAACCCTAATAAACTAAAAGCCACGATAACTATTAAAAGTATAGTGGTTATATTAACGCTTGCGCCACTTGTTAAAGTTAAATCTTCGCCCATAAAAAACCTCTTTAATATTATAATATTACGCTATTTATTTCGTGTATATTTTATTATAAACTTTTAAATTTTGTTTGTCAATGCTTAATGAATTGAAAATAAACTTAAAAAAGCACTTATTTTAATTTTCTTAAAATAAGTGCTTTTCAAATATTAAATTTCGTTTTTAATCATATCTTCAAGAGTTTGCCTTTTAACCGCCAAATAATCTACGCCGTCTTTTATCATTACGATAGGCGGTTTTTCAACTTTGTTGTAATTTGAACTCATTGAATAGTTATAAGCACCGGTAGTTAAACAAGCAATAACGTCGCCACGCTTAATAAATGAAGGAAGTTTAACGTTTTCTTGAATAATATCGCCACTTTCACAACATCTTCCAACAACCGAACACTCCATATCGTTTGGCCCATACATATAATATGCTGGAAGTATAGTGTAATCGGCTTTATATAAAGCAAATCTTGGATTATCAGTCATACCACCGTCAACTGAAACGTAGTTTTTGTAACCTTCAATTTTTTTAACTGCACCAACAGTATATAAAGTTATTCCGCTATCGGCAACGATACTTCTACCTGGCTCGAACAAAATATAAGGTTTTTCAATATTTAACTCTTTACATCTATTATCAATAAATCTTGCAACTTGTAAAATATTATCTTCTATATCGATTTTTGGCTGACTCTCTATATATTTAACACCGTAACCGCCACCTAAATCAAGTTGAAGAGTTTTATAGCCTAATTTTTCTTTAACTTCTTTTATAAAGTTAAGCATAACTTCGGTTGCTTGAATATATACGCTTGAATCAAAAACCTGCGAGCCTACGTGACAATGAAAACCTACAAGTTCAATATTCCTTAAATACGTTGCAAGTTCAGTAATTTCAAAAGCCTTGCCCGTTTCAATAGGTAGTCCAAACTTAGAATCCACTTTTCCCGTTGAAATGGCATCGTAAGTATGAGGGTCAATGCCTGGCGTCAATCTTAATAAAACCTTGCTTTTAACCCCTTTATCATAAGATATTTCGTTTATTGAGAAAAGTTCTTCTTTATTATCGACTACAAAGTAACCCACGCCGTTATCAATTGCAAACTTTATATCTTCATCCGTTTTATTGTTTGAGTGAAAATATGCCTTTTCAAGTGGAAAGTTCGCCATTTTTGCCGTGTAAATTTCGCCTCTTGAAACAACGTCTATTCCTAAATTTTCCTCATTTATTATCGTGTAGAGTTTTTTAAAAGATAACGCTTTTGACGCATATAAAACTCCACCCTTATCTCCAAAACCCTTTTTAACGGCATTGTAATAAGTTTGACAATTTTCTCTAACCTTATTTTCGTCAATAACGTAAAGCGGAGTTCCGTATTTTTTTGCAAGCGAAAGAGTGTTTATTCCCGCAAACGTTAACTCATAATTGCTATCTATTTGTAAATTATCACAAATTAAATTTTTATCCATTTGTTACCTATAAAAGTTTTTTTCTTATTTCACTTGGCGACATACTTGATAAATCGGCTGGCGATAAATCAAAAATTGTTTTACAACCCCTTTCGCCTCTATTATACATTTTGTAGATTGCTCTTGCACAAGCGACTAATACGCTTGCCGTAAATTCTGGGTTGCTATCTAATTTTAAGTTATACTCAATAACGTGAGTGTTTTCATTATTAAGCCCGCTCTTTCCCGTTCTAATTACACAGCCTCCGTGAGGAATTCCGCTATGTTTTTCTTTTAATTCTTCTAATGAAATAAAATTAACGGTTGTATCGTAATCAGCAAAATAGTTTGGCATTTCTACTATTTCTTTTTCTATTTTGCTTTTATCAGCGCCACCTTCTACGACAACGTAACACTCTCTTTTATGTTTTTGCCTTGTAGTTAAAATAGGTTGCTCGCCGTTTCTTACTCTTTCTAACGACTCTTTTATAGGAACGGTATATTGCCTTGCATCAATAACGCCGTCTATTCTTCTAATAGCGTCACTATGCCCTTGACTTACACCTCTTCCCCAAAAAGTATAGTCTTCGCCGTTTGGAAGTATTGCCATTGAATACAACCTTGCAAGAGAAAACATTCCAGGGTCCCAACCTGCCGATATTAAGGCTATATGCCCACTTTCTACGCAACTTTTATCAACGTTATCAAAATGCGTAGGAATTTTTGCGTGAGTATCAAAACTATCTACTATATTAAATTTTTTCGCTAAACTTGGCGATAAAATAGGTAAATCGGTTGCAGAACCACCACAAATTATTAAAACGTCGATATCCTTTTCAAACTCATCTAACGAACTTGCCGAATAAACGTTTACGCCCGTTAAAGTTTTTATAGTTGAAGGCTCTCTACGAGTAAACACCCCAACTAAATTTATATCACTATTGTTTAGAGTTGCTAATTCAACCCCTTTACCTAAATTGCCGTATCCGTAAATTGCTATATTCATAATTTTAACCATTTAACATATTTTTCATATTATATATTCCGGCAGCCTTTTGTTTAGTAATAAAGTTTACCGCAACCAAAGCCCCCTCGGCGAATAATCCACGATTATGAGCCTCGTGTTTTAAGGTTATAGTTTGATTATTTGAAGAAATTATTACTTCGTGCTCGCCGACAACGTTGCCCATACGAAGTGAGTGTATACCAACTTCGTTAAAGTCCGCTCTTTTAGATTGACCGCTTCTTCCCATAACCGCAACTGCGTTTGGTCTAACCTCTTTTAAACCCTCGAATATCATAAGCGCAGTTCCGCTTGGCGCATCAACTTTTCTGTTATGATGCTTTTCAATAATTTCTATATCAGTGCCACCCATAACGCTTGCAGTTTTTTTAGTAAGTTCAACGAGTAACGACACGCCTATCGACATATTTGCCGAATAAAATATAGGAATATTTTTACTAGCGTCATAAATTAATTGCTTTTCATCATCAGTATGCCCCGTCGTGCAGAGAACTACGGGTATATTTTTACTTACGGCGTATTCTAATAAACTCTTTGTAACCGTATGAAAAGAAAAATCAACGATACAATCAACTTCAACGTTTACTTCACTAAAAGTTTTAAAACAAGGCACGCTTTCTTCCCCGTTACAAAAAGCATCTACTCCGCAAACGACTTTACAGTTTTCGTAATTGTTTTCGCATAGTTTTATAACTTCTTTTCCCATAAAACCGCAAAAACCACTCAATAATATATTCATAATTCACCTATTAAATTAAATTTTGTTCACGCATTAAATTATAAAGTTTTTCAGCGTTAGCACTTTCCATAGTCGTTAAAGGCAATCTTAAATAATTATCGCAAAATCCCATTTTGCTAACCGCCGCCTTAACCGGTATAGGATTAACCTCGCAAAATAGTGCGTCAATAAGTGGTAAAAGTTTAAGTTGTAAATCACAAGCCTCTTTAACTTTTCCTTCTAAATAAAGTTTACACATTTGACTCGTTTCAGTTGGCATTATATTTGATAATACCGATATAACACCTTTTCCGCCAAGTGACATAACAGGCACGATTTGATCGTCGTTACCCGAATAAATATCAATTTCATCACCGCAAAGTTGAGCAACTTTTGCAATTTGAGAAATGTTACCACTTGCCTCTTTAACGGCTACGATATTAGGGTGTTTTGCTAAAACTTTAACCGTTTCAGGAAGTAAATTACAACCCGTTCTTGATGGAACGTTATATAAAATACAAGGCTTTGTACTTACATCAGCAATAGCAGTAAACGAAGCTATAAGTCCCTTTTGCGTTGCTTTGTTGTAATATGGCGTAACTAAAAGCATAGCGTCCGCCCCAACCCTGCAAGCATATTTAGTAAGTTCTATCGCATAAGCAATATCGTTTGAACCCGTACCTGCAATTACAGGAACTCTTTTATTAACTTTTTCAACGCAAAACTTTATAGCCTGCTTATGTTCTTCATCAGTTAAAGTAGAGCCTTCGCCGGTTGTTCCAACAACTACGATTGCATCAATGCCTTTTTCAATTTGCCACTCGATAAGTCTTTCAAATTGATTGTAATCTACACCGTTTTCATTAAGTGGTGTAACGATGGCGGTAGCCGCGCCTGTAAAAATAGGTTTTCTCATAATAAATCTCCTTATATCAAACAAAAAACGAGACAGCACGCAAGCCACCCCGTTAAAATTAAAAACATAACAAAAATAGCTCTCCGCAAAATAGTTGCGACAACAGGATAAATGTTATTTATACTGCCAGCAAAATAAGCGCCACCTTACTTAACTTCGGCATCTATTTCCTTTCAAGCAAAGTTTTGGCAACTATTAATATGCTCTACTATTAAATAAATGCACCTCTATCTCATTTTATTATTAAGTTACGCCTATTTTAACACCGAATTTTATTTATGTCAATAATTTTACGTTCATTTTTCACTTTTTTTAAAATATTGTTAATATTACGTAGAAAAATTAAAGAATTTTTTTGATTAAATATTTACAAGCAAAAAAAAATATGATATAATCAAAAAAACGATAAAAAGTTAAATTACAGGAGGTTTTTTCACTATGGCTAAATATAAATGTAAAGTATGTGGCGAAGTCTTTGAAGCGCCTGACGGCACTATGGCTGTTTGCCCCGTATGTAAACAATCTGGTGATAAATTAATCTTAATAGAGGAGAAAAAAATGAATAAATATTCTGGTACACAAACTGAAAAAAATTTACAAACTGCATTTGCAGGTGAATCACAAGCAAGAAACAAGTATACTTATTTTGCTTCCGTTGCTAAAAAAGAAGGTTTTGAACAAATTTCAGCAATCTTTTTAAAAACTGCTGAAAATGAAAAAGAACACGCTAAAATGTGGTTTAAAGAACTTGGCGAACTTGGCTCTACGGCAAACAATCTTTTAGCCGCTGCTGAAGGCGAAAATTACGAGTGGACTGATATGTATGACGGTTTTGCTAAAACCGCTGAAAAAGAAGGTTTTACTGAACTTGCTGAAAAATTCCGCTTAGTTGCCGCTATTGAAAAAACTCACGAAGAAAGATATCGTGCACTTTTAAATAACGTTGAAACTAAAAAAGTTTTTGAAAAGAGTGAAGTTAAGGTTTGGGAATGTAGAAATTGCGGTCACATTGTAGTAGGCACAAAAGCACCTGAGCTTTGTCCAACTTGCGCACATCCACAAAGTTATTTTGAACTTCGTGAAGAAAATTACTAAAATTTTGTAATTCCCGATTTTTTCGGGAATTATTTTTTACAAAACTATAAGGAACTTATTATGGAAATTAAAGTAACGAAAAACAATTTTGAAAGTGAAGTTATAAATTCAAATATCCCCGTGCTCGTGGATTTTTGGGCAACTTGGTGCTATCCTTGTAGAATGCTTGGCGCTGAACTTGAAAGTATAGCAAGCGAGTACGACGGAAAATTAAAGGTGGCAAAAGTCAACGTTGACGAGGAAGAAGAACTTGCAATTAAATTTAGAGTAAGTTCGATACCTATGCTTGTGCTATATAATAAAGGCGAACTTATTTCCACCTTTATAGGTTATAGACCTAAAAATGAAATTATTAAAGAAATTTCAGGCTTAATAAATCTATAAAACGTTTAACACAAACTTATATATATTGTATTTAATTATAATTAACACACTATATATATAGTTAATAATTAAGGTACGAAAAACGTTTGACTTTTTAAAACGCATTTTATATAATAATAATGCTTTATTTATGAAGCAGTTTTTTGCGTGCAGTTTTTAGTTCGCAAAAAATTTACCTTGAATACAAGGTCAACTGTATTCCAATATGTCCAGGAGGTAAAAAATATGAGAAAGTACGAAATGCTTTATATCCTTTCTACAAAACTTGGCGAAGAAGAAATTAACTCTGTTGTTTCTAAATTTGAAAGTGTTGTAGCATCTAACGGTGGTAAAGTTGAAGGGGTTGACAAGTGGGGAGTTAAAAAACTCGCTTATCCTATCAATTACGAAACCGAAGGTTATTACGTTCTTATGACTTTTGAAAGTGACGTGAATTTGATTGCTGAACTTAAGAGAGTTGCTGGTATTACTACCGGTATTTTAAGAAGATTAATAACAAGAGTTTAATTTGAGGTGAATTATGAACAAAGTTTATTTAATTGGTAATTTAACTCGTGACCCTGAACTTTCAGAAACATCAAGTGGCATTGCATTTTGCCGTTTTTCAATTGCGGTAAATAGAAATTTCACAAATGCTGACGGTAATAGGGAGACTGATTTCTTTAACATTATTGTTTGGAGAAATCTTGCTGAAAATTGCGGTAAATTTTTGAAAAAAGGTAGCAAAGTTGCTATTTTTGGTAGTTTACAAAACCGTACTTATGAAGATAAAGACGGTGCTAAAAGAACTATTACTGAAATTTTAGCAAGTGAAGTAGAGTTTTTAAACACTACTAACCGTAGCGATGAAGAACCTATCGCTGAGATTAAGTCAACAAAGGCTCCGTTACAAGAAGTCGCTGATGATGACGTACCATTTTAAGAAAGGAGAATATTATGGAAGAAAAGAACGTAGTTGCTAAAAAGCCTATAAGAAAAACACCAAGAAAAAAGATTTGTGTTTTCTGCGCTGATAAGGCTGACAAAATAGATTATAAAGACGTTGCTAAACTTAAAAAGTTTATAACTGAAAAAGGCAAAATCCTTCCAAGAAGAATGTCTGGCACGTGTGCACAACACCAAAGAATGCTTGCTTCTGCAATTAAAAGAGCAAGAATTGCTGACCTTCTTCCATTTAAAGGTGAATAATTTATATTTAAAACACTCTGCAAGCAAATTGCAGAGTGTTTTTTATTATATGGAAAATCACTTTAACTAACGTAATGTTTTTGCCATACAATAATTATAGCATAAATCAAGTTTTTAGTAAAGTGATATTGTTTGCGCTGCAAACAGTTATATTTTTAGAACAATCCTAAAAGTTATATTTTGACTTACAGTCAAAGTTATATTATATATGCCACAACTCGCCAAAGGCGAATATAACTTTGCGTAGCAAAATATAACGCCGTAGGCATATAACTTGCCGAAAGGCAAATATAGTTGTGGCGTAGTGATAAATCCCTATCACTACGCCACTAAAGCACGCTTTTATTTTACTTATTAAGTTCTTTAATTGCGTTCAATACGTTTTCAGCATCTAAACCGATAGGCGTAATTAAACAATTTCCGCAAGCCAAACCCGCTTCTTTTAAGTCGTTGTATATTTGCTCGGCTGTACCATCTTCTTTAATATCGGCAATTATACCTTGCATAGTTTCGCTATCTTTATAATAATCAATAAGGTCGTCAGTTGCTTTAAACTCAGTAACCACAACTAACGTAAGTTTATAAGCATCAGCCAAAGATAATGAATCTTTATTTGTGAAAACGTGGAAATTAGTTACCCTTTCATCATCTTTCGCTTCTTTAGATGCATCGTTTTCTTCATTTTCAACTATTGCATATCCTTTATCTTCAAGCGCTTTTTGTACTTTGCCTAAAGATGAACAAGCAACGAGATTTAAAAGCATTGTTAAAACTATTAAAAGAGTTGTTGTTCTAAGTAATTTTTTCATAAGAGCCTCCTTTTTGTATATGTTCTATACTTATATTATAATACTTTTATTGATTTTATTTTACTTTAAAACTTTATTGATGTCAATATTTTTTCTAAATTTTAATTTAAAAAACGATTTATTTATTTACAATTGAAAAGGTTATTTTTATCTCTTCACTTGATTTATCATTACTATAATGATATAATTAAAATGCTTTAAAAAATTAAGTAAAAAAGGTAAAAATTATGGCATCTGTAAAAAAAATGGCGGTAATTATAATACAAAAAGAAATGAATAAACGATATGACAGTTTCTCTACGGCGATAGAAAATAAAAACGTAGAAATGGCTAAAAAAGGGTTTAAGGAACTTGAAGAAGCGTATACTCACTTAAAAAGCGTTGAAAAACTTCCAAACCACGAACTTGGCGAAGGTGCTGAAGTTTCAAAATTAGTAGAAGAAAGTGACGCTCTTTTTGAAAAAGCAAAAATAAAATTACAAAATTTAATTTTAAATGAAACAACTTAAACGATAACGTCATATTAAATATTTTTTTAATTTGGAGGCAAAAATGCAACGTATTATTGACGCAGTTCAAAAAAATCGACAACTCATTTTAGATGCAGAAAGATATATTTGGGCAAACCCAGAAACAGGTTTTAAGGAATTTAAAACAAATGAATATATGATAGAAAAATTTACACAACTTGGCTATAAATTAGATTTACCTAAAAATTTAACGGGCTTTTGCACAACTATTGACACGGGTAAAAAAGGTCCAAAACTTTTAATATTAGGCGAACTTGATAGTATTATTTGTCCAAGCCACCCTGAAAGTGACAAACAAACGGGAGCCGTTCACTCTTGTGGTCATAATGCGCAATGCGCCGCTCTTTTAGGTATTGCCTCGGCATTAAAAGAACCGAACTTGTTGAACGGTTTATGCGGTCAAATAGTTTTATGCGCAGTTCCCGCCGAAGAACTTTTAGAAATAGAATATCGTTCTTCTTTAATAAAGCAAGGCAAAATTAAATATTTTGGCGGAAAAAGTGAATTTTTAAGTAGAGGTTTATTCGACGGCGTTGATATTGCATTTATGGTACACACAACTGCTGGTGCGAATTTTTCAGTTAACCTTGGCGGTGTTGGTTGTATGGCAAAAAGTATAATATATAAAGGAACGGCGTCACACGCTGGCGGAAGTCCTTGGCTTGGCAAAAACGCTTTATATGCCGCAACTTGTGGATTAAATGCTTGTAACGCTATAAGAGAAAGATTTAAAGAAAGTGATATTATTCGTTTTCACCCTATTATAACAAGTGGCGGAGCAATGGTAAATGCAATACCCGAACAAGCAACGATAGAAAGTTACGTAAGAGGTAGAACGTTTGACGCTATAAAAAAAGCAAACGAACAACTAAACCAAGCCTTAATAGGTTCCGCTCTTTCTCTTGGTTGCAACGTAGAAATTTTAGATAATCCCGGATACGCTCCTTACGAAAACTCGCCCGATATGATAGAATTGGCAAAAGACGCTTTAAGTCAAGCCCTTCCTCTTGAAACTTTTGACGTTATAAATCAAATTTCTTCCGGTAGTACCGATATGGGCGATTTATCTTGCATAATGCCTATTATTCACCCTTACGCTCCCGGCGCAATTGGAAATTCACACGGAAACGATTACTATATAAAAGACGCTAATCGTGCCTGCGTTAAAAGTGCCATATGGCAACTTGCCATGATTAAACTTTTACTTTCAAATAACGGCGAAAGGGCAAATAAAATTATTGCCTCTTACAAGCCTTTATTCAAAAATAAAGAAGAATTTTTAGCATATCAAGACAGTATTTTTAGTAGTGGCGAAAGAATTATTTATAAAGACAATCAAGCGCAAGTAATATTGAAATAAAAAACTACACCTTCCGTAGTTCAATGAAATAAGTGTTTAAAAAAGCACGCTGTATTTTTATACAGCGTGCTTTTTTTATTTTATTTTTTAACGTTACTAAAACCATTTACGTTTTTCTATATATAATACACGTTATACACATAATGCGACCATATGCGCATAATATTCCTAACACTCTTCTTCAACGCCTAAAAGTTCGGCAATAGAACAATCGTATAGACGGGCTAATTGGATAAGTTTTTCATATTCTGGGCGAGACACGTCGTTTTCCCAATCGCTTACGTTTGATTGATATATACCAAGTTTTTCGGCAACTTCATTTTGAGACAATCTTGCTTCTCGTCTCAATTTTTTAAAATTTTTCCCAAACGTCATAATTTTATTTTATCACAACAATAATATTTTTATTCAAATATGTGTACAGCACATAACGATATGGTGCACGAAATACGTTTTTTTCTACTATTTTAAATAAAAAATTTACAAAATATATATAAAAACGTTTGACAAAAATGTGCAATACACATATAATTGACTTTATCGTTTGCTTCTTGCATGCGTTTTTGAAATAAATTAAACCACGTTTTTGCGTTTAAGGAAAATAATGAAGAGAATAGAAAATAAATATATATTTGATAAAATATTATCGGTATTTGCCTGGGTTTCTCTTTTTGTAGCCGTTGTTACCGCCATTTTAACTACGTTTGCCGTAATGAGTGGCGAAGATAACGGAAAAGAGATTTTTGGCCACAAGATATTATTAGTTAATACAAATTCAATGAGCAAGTCTGCTATAAGCGAAAACGAACCTATCTCGTTTAACGCTGGCGACGTTATAGTTATTAGTAAAATTAATGACCCTAACAACCTCAAGGTTGGTGACGTTATTTCGTTTCTATCTTACAACGCTGAAAGTATGGGGAAGACGGTATCTCATAAAATACGTGAAATAAAATATTCAAGTACGGGACAAGTGACGGGCATTGTTACGTACGGCATAAACACGGGGGTAAACGACGTTGTTGAAGTTAAACCCGAACACCTTGTAGGAAAATACGTTTTTAAAATCCCCGTAATAGGCAACTTGTTTTCTGCTTTAAAAACGCCTCGTGGGTTTTATTTAAGTATTTTAATCCCCGGCGTGTCGCTAATAATATTTTTTAGTATTAGAATAGGAAAGGTCCTCGGTATGAAAGAATTTGAAAAAGAACAAAAAAACAACACGCTTGCAAACACTACCCAAACTGATTCTTCTACGTTAGAAACGGTTGAATCTAAACCAACTCAGCCTTCTATTGTTGAACAAAATCAAACACCAGTAGTTGTCGAACAAATTAAAACACCTACGCTACGCCAAACGATATCAATAACGTATATGCCGTCGCCTTACATGTCGCAACCTACTATATATCAATCGGCGCCAAGCCAAGAAACTACGGCTCAACAAGATATAGTAATTGCGCCAGCGCAAACGCCTATAATGAATCAAACGATGGAAAACGCCGTTCCTATAAATTCACACGCAATATATCAATTGCCTATAACGATATATCAAATAATAGGCAACGGTACGCAAATACCACAACTTAACGTACAGCACGCATCAACTATTTGTCAAAGCATGCCTAACTCAAACAACACGCCTTGTAACCCACAACAAACAAAAGAATCTTCTACGAACGATACGGTTGCAACTACGCTTGACGACTCTGTTGTTGACAATGATAAATTAAATATTCCTGAAACGCAAAAAAAACCGTTTTCCGAAAAATTGATTAACCTAAAAAAAGAAGCGCGCAACTTTTTTAATAAATTACACAATGAACTTACTTCTTATAAAAAAGTAAACTCAAGAATTTCGTTTAGAGGCATGTCTTATAAAAAAGGAAGGGTTTTGCTTGCCAAGATAGGTATTCGTGGGAAAACTCTAACGGCTTATTTTAATTTAGACGTAAACGAATTTAATCCTAACGTATATTTTCAAAAAGATATGTCTGACGTAAAGGCTTATGAAGAAGTTCCTTTTGCAGTTAAAATCAAAAGCGAGCGTGCTTGCAATAACGCTATAAAACTAACGAGTACAATCGCTGAAAAATTCAATCTTGAAAAAAACCTTAATTTTAAGGAAATAAATTTTATAAAAAATTTAAAAAATAAAAAATAAAATTATTTTAATTATATAGGAGAAATAACGATGAAAGTTAAAAACGCAGGAAAAATTATAATTAGCAGTCTTATTGCTATTGCTATTAGTTTTAGTTCGCTCATTGGAGCTACTTTTGCATGGTTTACGGACTCATCAACGAGTGGTATAAATAAAATTCACTCTGGAAATTTAGACGTTTCATTAACTTATAGTAATTCATACAACGGCACAGCTGAAGAAGTTAATGAAAACACTAAAATTTTTACTGATATAAACGGTGATGCTATAACTTGGGAGCCAGGGGCTTTTGCAAGTGGGCGTTTTGAAGTGTCTAACAACGGTTCGCTTGCTCTTAAATATCAATTAAGTATTATTAGCGCGAACGAAACGTTAACCCCAACAGGTAAATCGCTTGCAGACGCGCTTACCATTTACGCTTTAACACGTAACAAAAATTCGGGTACGGACGACGTTATGGGAGACTCTAATCTTGAAGCGTTACAAATAGATTCTGCTGTTCCTAACTACGACCCTATAGATATGCCTTCTTTTAAAAACGGTCTTACTTTAGAAGCATACCTACTCCCACAAGAGTCTATCACTTATGAAATAGGAGTTTTTTGGGAGCCTACTGAAAACGACAACGAATTTAACGTTCCGGGCGGTTTATCTATTGACTTTGCCGTTGCGCTTGTGGCAACTCAAGTAAGTTATGAAAACGACGGCGACGGCTTTTATTACGATATAAACGCTACTTATCCGTCACTTCCAACAATTCCTTCAACTTGGAACGGAACGGTGGATACGTCTTGGTATAACGATACCGATACGGAATTCACTTTAACAACTGCAGAGCAGTTTGCAGGTTTAGCAAGTTTAGTTGACGAAGGTAATTCGTTTGAAGGCAAAACAATTTATCTTAATGCCAATTTAAACCTTGAATCAAAAGACGCAAACGGCGAATACGTTTGTTTTGAACCTATCGGCGGTTGCAGAAGCGAATCGCCATTTATGGGTACGTTTGACGGTCAAGGACATACCATTTCTAACGTTTACCAAAACACTTGGGCGCTTAACAACGGATACTATTATTCTGGCGAACTTGGAATCGGTTTATTTGGCGGTGTTGAAAATGCAGTTATAAAAAATCTCGTGGTAGATGGCGCCGAAATGTCTGGTGAATCTGCTTTGTGTGGCGCTGTGGCTGGCGTTGCTATGGGCGATTGTACTTTTGAAAACATCACCGTTAAAAACGCTAAGGTAAACGACTATCAATATGGCGCTGGAGGTGTTGTTGGTTGGGCTTCGGGCAACCAAACTTATAAAGGTATCGTTATAGATGAAACTACTACCGTTGGCTCTCAATGGGGCGATTTTGGTAACGCAAGCGGTGGAATTATAGGTCAAGCAAATACAAGTGGTACTTACCATTTTGAAGATTGTGTAATTGCTTGCCGTATAGACGCTGTTAACGACATAGTCTCTGCTTATCAATGGCTTTGTTATCGTAATAGTGGTATGATTATCGGTAAAGTTGATGATTACGTTGCAAATGAAACTACAAACGTTGTTGCAGAAAACGTAACTTGTGAAAACGTTACCGTCATTTACAACGATTGGGCAAACTATACGTACTGTGAGTTTGCAGGCACAAGTTACCCTTACGTTCGTGTTCAAGCAGGTGTAAGCGTAGACGCATATACTAACGCTCGATACGGCCACCCTACAGACGCTAACGGCAATATGGTTGTCGACGATAATCACGTTCATAATGAAGGTGAAGAACACCACATGTTGTTAGTCTTTGACCAACTTTTTGGCGGTCCAGCAAATCATCGTTATTGCTACTATGGTATTGCAGAACATCCAGGCGTAACCGTTGTTTACAACAACAAATAATAGAACATAAACAAAGATAGCATTGAAAAATTGCAATACTATCTTTAATGATAAGGCTGAATTATATTATTAAATGCTCCACCTTAAATAAACTAACCCCCTTAGCAACTGAGTTAAGGGGGTTGGTTTTTATTATATAATTTCTACTTTTGATAAATCGTGATATTCGCCGTCGAATTCTACTTCTGTTGCAAGTTTAACAATCGGCATTTCTCCGCCACCGATTGCAAGTTGCACTAAATATTCACCCTTTTCAAAGTCTTTTGTGTCTATATTTATAACTTCGCTATAACTTCCAGGTAGCCACTTAGTTACGTCAACGTTTGTTTGTATAATATATTCCTTCTTACCTTTAAGTTTTAAAGTTAATGGAAGTTTGTTATATATAGGCGCAACACCTTTATTTTCTACGGTTAATGAAACCTTTAAGTTTTCTCCCGCTTTTACACTTTCATTGTGCTCTATTTCTTTTAAATAAAAACGGTAACCCATTTTCGTGAGCCAATATTCAATTTTATCTTTAATTTCGTACTGAATAGGAAAAGATTTTGTATTAAAAGTACTTATATGTAAAGATAAAGTAAGTTCAATAACTTCATCAATGTTCCAGCCGTGGCGATACCACTCGCTTATCCACCAATAACTTTCAAAAGATATAGGTGCAGTTTTCCAATGTTCATGCTCTAAATTTTTAAGTGCCGTAGGCAACCAAATATTAGTGTGGTTTGAGTGCCCCGTTCCATCTGAACGCCAACCTATAGCCCTTTGTTTAGCAATATAATTAAGCATTGCACCGTTACTGCATTGACCTAAGAGTTTAGTATTTTTAAACACTCTAATATAAATATCCATAAGCGCTTCGGTATCTTCTTTTGGGAATTTTTGATGCCCTTCACCCCACGCACCGCCTAAGGAAACGTCCATACAATCTAAAGTTTTATTGCTATCAAACCTTAAACCAAACGCCTCGACAGCCTTTCCAAATAATTTTAAATATCTTGGGTCGGTTGGCGAATCTTTAACTCTCATACCGTCAGGCCTTTCAGGACATGGCATAATTTTCTTTAACCAGTCGGGAACGTCGTCTCTACTGCAAGTGCTGTGGGGCATAAGTCTAAACATTACCGTTTGTCCCTTTTCTTTTGCCTTATCTAATATAGTTTGAATAAAATCGTAGTCGTAAACCCCTTGTTCTTTCTCAAACTCTTTCCAAAGCACTCTTATATACGCAACGGTAGTGTCTGGATAATAGCCTTGACTTCTACCGTTTTCTTCTACGCCTTCTGGTACGGGATAACACTCGTAATTTTCCGTTTCGCAATGTGCAATACCAGAAGTTGAGTCAACGATACAATCTGAATATAATTTTTCGCCACGGAAGTGTTGAAAACTTGTAAAACCTATGTACGGATTATATATAACTCCACTTTTTTCATTAAACTTTTTTACCATTTTAATTCCTCTCTTTATATTTGGCAACGCTTTTTAATTGATTTTTAAAAAACAATATAAAACTTTACCTTTTTTCTTTTTGATTATAACTTATAAATTGTATATTGTAAAGGTTTTTTTAAAAATAAAATCAATTAATTTTAATCTTTTATGTTTGCTAAATTATTTCTAAAAAATTTAATATATAATTATTGCTTTAAGCGTATACTTATTGACATTTTACATTTTTTAGTTTACAATAAAATTAAGAGGTATAATTATGAAAGTTATTTTGTTAAAAGACGTTAAAGGTACGGGTAAAGCGGGCGAAGTTATAGAAGTTTCTGATGGCTATGCAAGAAACTTTTTAATAAAAAAAGGTCTTTGCGAAGAAGCAACGCCCGTAAAATTAAATAGTTTAAACATTAAAAATAAATCGCTTGAATTTCATAAAAACGAAGAGATAAAAGCGTTAAAAGAACAAGCAAAAAATTTAACGGGTAAAAAAATTACCGTTAAAATTAAATGTGGTGAAAACGGTAAAATTTTTGGCTCGGTTACTTCTAAAGAAATTGCCGACGCTGTTAACGAACTTGGTTTTAACGTTGATAAAAAGAAGGTTTTACTTAAAGATACTATTAAAAATTTAGGCTCTTACACCGTTGAAATTAAATTTTTGCCTGACGTTACGGCAAAAATAACGGTTGACGTTGTGGCTTTATAATTTAAAATTTAAAAAGTGTTTTGCAAAATTGCAAAACACTTTTTTTAGTTTGAACACAACTTCTTTATGGCTTTATAATATATTTCGTAAGTTGTTTTAAAATCTTTAATTTCTTCAAATTCATTTACTATATGTGCACCCGTTCCTTGTGAATATATAGGCCCATACGCAACGCCTTGCTTTAACGTTTTTGCATAAGTTCCGCCACCCATAGCGATAGGCTCACTATAATCGCCCGTTACTTCTCTATAACAAATAAGCAATTTTTTAATTATATCGCTATCTTTATCAACGTAATGTGGCGCTTTATTTACGTTTATTTCAACAATGCCGAGTTTATTTATCGTGTTAATTAAATATTTAGCATCAACGCTTACAGGATAACGTACGTCTACTTCAATATATATATAGTCGTCATCGTTTTTAATAATATCAGGCGACATGGTTAAATAACCAGAATGGTCGTTTAATTGTTTAAGTTTATAACAATCTTTAAAAAGTCCGTTATGAACGTCCGTTGAAATTAAATTTACTTCGCCTAAAAACTTAGTCATTTTATCTAATGCGTTTTCGCCTTCGTCGGGCGTTGATGCGTGTGCGTTTTTACCGTATGAATAAACTTTATTTCCTTCTACTTTTAAATTATATTTTTTAGCAGTTTCTATTTCAAAATCAGTTAAATTATCAATTTCACACTCTACAAAATCACAAACGATATTAATTGCGCTTCCGCCACTAATTTTTAAGAGCCTTTTATCTTTTTTAGCCTTTAAGGTATAATTTAAAATTCCCTTTTCGGCATAAATTACAGGAAAGTGTCCGTCAGGCACGAAACCTTCAATAGGTGCTTTTGCCACTTTATTATAGTGCTTCATACATAAAAAACCACTCTCTTCATTACAGCCTAAAATAAGTTTTATTTTTCTGTTTGGAATAAATCCCTCGTCTTTAAGTTGCTTTAAAGCGTATAAACAAAGCGCCGTTGGACCTTTATTATCAATAACACCTCTTGAATAAATTTTACCATCAACTTCCGTTCCAGAATAAGGTGGATAAGTCCATAAACTTTCATCGCCTTCGGGAACAACGTCTAAATGGCATAAAATTGCAAGACCGTCTTCATCATTTCCCTCGCCGAATATAACTTCTCCAACGTAGTTTTGATAATTTACAATTTCAAACCCTAAACTTTTTGCTTTATTTAACGTAAAATTTAAAGCATCGTAAACTCCTTGACCAAACGGCATATCTTTTAAAGGTGTGGAATACACGCTTTTAATTTTTAATAATTGCTTTAAAAATTCAATACTTTCATTAAAATGTTTGTCCATTAAAAAAACTCCTAAAATAGTATGCTTATATTATACACTTTTTTTGACTTTTGTGCTATAATATTTGTGTATTTGTTAAAAAAAACATTAAATAGGTCGTTTTATGAGTATAGAAAAGGAAAATTTACACGCCGGACATAGAAAAAGATTAAAAGAGAGATATTATTTATCTAAAAACTCTTTACAAGAGCATGAGATTTTAGAACTTTTGCTTTGTTATTCTATTCCGCGCAAAAACACTAACGATATTGCTCACCACCTACTTAAAACTTTCGGCTCGCTTGAAAATATTTTAAACGCCGATATTGACGGACTTAAAGAAATTGACGGTTTAGGTGAAAATTCCGCTCTACTTATAAATTTAATAAGTTATATTTTTGAAAAAACTAAAAGTAGCCAACAATCACAAGGCAAACTTTCTACTATTGAAAAATCTAAACAAACTATTATAGATTTATTCAAGCAAGCCGACCACGAACTTTTTTACGTACTATTTTTAAACAAGAAAGATTTAGTTACAAAAATAGAAAAATTTGATTCAAACGATAAAAATCAAGTAGTTATCGATATGCAAAAATTAGCAAAAAGTATAGCGATAAATAATCCTGCGTCAATAATAATTGCTCATAATCATTTTTCTAAATATCCAAAACCTTCGCTTGACGATGATAAAACGACGGCAAAACTAATTTATTTATTAAATTCTTTAAGGGTAAACTTTTACGACCATTTAATAGTTAGCGGAAACGAAATTTACAGTTATTTTTACGATAATAGAATTCAACTTATAAAAAATAAAATTAAAAACGAATTATTATAGGAGTTATTATGGATAAAAAAGTAAGAACAAGATTTGCTCCAAGTCCAACGGGTTTTATGCACCTTGGCGGTTTAAGAACTGCTCTTTATGCGTATTTATTTGCAAAACACAATAATGGCGATTTTATTTTAAGAATTGAAGATACCGATAAAGAAAGATTTGTTGAAGGCGCATTAGAAGTTATTTATTCTTCCCTTTTAAATTCTGGGCTTATTTTTGATGAAGGTCCGTCAAAAGGTGGCGACTTTGGTCCTTATATTCAAAGTGAAAGAAAAGATATTTATTTAGAGTACGCTAAAAAACTAATAGAACTTGGCGGAGCGTATTATTGTTTTTGTACCAAAGAACGATTAGAGAGTTTAACTGATGAAAACGGAAATAGAAAATATGATAAACACTGTTTAAAACTTTCTAAGGAAGAAATTGAAGAAAGAATAAAAAACGGCGAGCCTTACGTTATAAGACAAAATATTCCGCTTTCAGGTACAAGCCATTACGACGATTTGATTTACGGCTCTATTGACGTTGATTACGCCGACCTTGAAGATAATATTTTAATAAAATCAGACGGTATGCCAACTTATAACTTTGCCAACGTTGTTGACGACCACTTAATGCAAATTTCTCACGTTATAAGGGGTACTGAATATTTATCTTCTACACCTAAATACAATCTTATGTACGATACGTTTGGCTGGGAAAGACCCGTTTATATACATCTTCCTACCATTATGAAAGATGCAACGAGAAAACTTTCAAAAAGATACGGCGATGCAAACTTTGACGATTTTGTTAATAAAGGCTATTTAGAAGAGGCTATTTTAAACTACGTTGCGTTACTTGGCTGGTGTCCTAAAAATAACGCTGAGAAAATGAATTTACAAGAAATGATAGATTTATTTGATTTATCTGGAATTTCAAAATCTCCTTCAATTTTCGACGATACTAAACTTCGTTGGTTAAACGGCGAATATTTAAAGGCTATGAGTGACGAGGAATTTTTGAAGAGTGCAAAACCTTTCTTTGAAAAAACTAAACTCGTTGAAAAATTCGATTTATTAAAAATTTCAAAACTTATTCGTACGAGAATAGAAGTTTTATCTGAAATTGAAGAAAAAACTAAATTTTTAGTTGAATATAATAGTTTTGATAACTCTTTATATGAAAACAGCAAACAAAAATCTTCTATAGCAGTAGCAAAAACACTTTTACCTTTAATTATTAAAGGCGTTGAAGAAATTAAAGAGTTTAATAACGATAACATTTTTACTACTTTATCTAATATTGCAACTGAAAACGGATTTAAAAGCAAAACTTTATTTTACGTTATGAGAATTGCTTTAACCGGCTTAGAAGTAACTCCTGGCGGAGCAACTGAAATTGCTGATATTTTACAAAAAGACGAATGTTTAATTAGATTAAATAAAGCGTTAGAAAATTTATAATTTTAATAACAAACGGCGAACGCAAAAATGCGTTCTCCGTTATTTTTTATATATCCTATATATAAATTATTTCTTTTCGTCTTTTTTCAGCGTAATTTACCGTGTAATAAGTTCCGCCCATTTTTTTATAAAAATATGCTATTAAAACGTTAGAATTATCTACCATAAACCTATTTCTTACAAACATACAGCCGTTTTCATAAGTTTCGCTAAAATAAATTTTATCGTCTGCCTTTTGTAGTAATAAATTATATTTTTCTTTATCTTTTTTATTAAATTTTTTATCTTGCTCTTTGCACGGAATACAAGCAATTATTTTAATGTTTTTATCTTTTAAAAGCAATAACCTTTCAAAACAAAACATATCAAAGCCTATTGCCATACCTATTAAAAAAGTATCGTAACCTTTATTAATTAAATCTTTTAGTAAATTATCGAAATTTTCTATTTTAAAATCTTTTTTTATTATTCTATGTCCTGTAAATGAACACGTTTTTTCTTTATTTATCAACATATATGTTTATAACGGATTACTTCTCTCTTTTCCGTTCCCTCTTGGATATTTTAGCGGTGTGTTTTTTATTTTTTCTATTACATATAGTCTTCTTTTTCCCATATCTTTTGGTAAACTATATTCTTCTTTTTGTACTATTTTTCCACCTAAAATATTTATTGCATTTAAACTTTCTTTTTCTTCATCTAAATCGCCTTTATAAGAAATAAATAAACCACCTTTTTTTATTAAAGGTATACAATATTCACTTAACGTGTTTAATTTTGCAACTGCTCTTGCCGTTATAATATCAAAACTTTCACGATAAATACTGTTTTTCCCAATATCTTCCGCCCTTTTATTTAAAACTACCGCATTTAATTTTAAATTTTTAATAACTTCATTTAAAAATATACATTTTTTATTTACAGACTCTATTAACGTAAATCTTAAATCTTTCCTTTTTATCATTAATGGAATTGATGGAAAACCTCCACCACTACCTATTTCAACGCAATTACTATTTTTAGTAAAATATTTTTCACCTTTTATACTATCGTAAAAATGTTTTATTATTATTTCTTCATCTTCTTTTATCGACGTTAAATTAAACTTATTATTCCAAGTTATTAACATATTTTTAAAGGTTATCAACTTTTCTTTTTCATTTTCACTAAGTATTATATTATTTTCTTCAAAAACCTTAAACATAAATAGATTATATCATATTTC
>JAZSNM010000030.1:0-2399 GCA_045536405.1 Christensenellaceae bacterium | reverse complement strand
TGCATTACAGGGTCATTATCTACTTTTGAGGGGAACCCGTAAATTTCATTTCTTGCATTTACGATAATAACGTTATCATAGCCCAAGCCTTTTGAACTATGAGCAGTTAAAAACTCAAGTTTTGCCTGTTTATATTTTTTGCTTATTATTTTATTGTTTTGTTCATCATAAATAAAATCGTTAGAAAAGCATAAATTTTTTGCATCAAAACCATATCTACCAATAAGCAAAATAGAGGCATTAGGCTTATTATTCGATAAAATAGTGCCTATAATTTCTTCCACTTTTTTACCTAAATGGAAATATTTGCCACCTTTGCCTTTAACCTCTTTTCTATCAAAATCCTCGCTATAAGTATCAATTATTACAGGCTTTTGAATATGCTTTGGAGAAATAAGAGATTTTTTAATTTGACTTTCGTTTTTTTGCACAAAATTTCCTGCAATATCAATGACTTCTTGTGCATTACGATACGTTTTAGTTATTTTTAATTCTTTTCCATAACCCATTATAGAGCAAAAATGGGTAAACAAAGTAATGTCCGAGCCACTAAACGCATATATCGATTGCCAATCGTCGCCTACGGCAATTATTTTAGCGTCACAAAGTTTAGATAATTCTTTAGTAAGGTCAAATCTTTGTCTTGAAATATCTTGATATTCGTCAACAATGATATATTTAAAATCAAGAACTTCTTTTGCAAGTTGCTTTTCTCTCAATATTCTTGCCGAGTCGTTTATCATATCTTGAAAATCTAAAGCATTGCATTGTGCAAGTTTCTTTTGGTATTCAAGATAACACTCTTTACAAATATCCAAAAATAATTTAGTTCTTACGTTAGCATTTGAACGTTCAAATCTATAGAAATCGTCAATATTATAGCCATTTATCTTAAAATTACTTATGAAAACACAAATCAATTTTACTAATTTTAAGATATATTTATTTTCTTCGGTATTTACCAACTTTTCGAATACTTCTTCAGACGGACGTTGCGTTAACTCAAAACCATTTTTAATAAGATTTTCTCTTAAATGAGTTAATAAATCTCTACCATCTTTATACGATGAAAAAGTATATATAAGTTTAGTGCCGTGTTTTCTATGAAGACTGATTTTATCGTTTATTTCTTGCTTGTATTTTGCTAACTGTTCAGGCGTGTAAAAACTATGGTGTCCACTTTCGGTAATACCAAAATGCTCTATATAAGCAATATTATTGCCTTGCTTTATACAAAAATCGGGGGTGTATGGTTTTTTTGCCTTTAGTATATGATATGGATAAGTTTCCTCATAATTATATTTGATATTATGCAAAAATAAAAAGTTTGCAATTTGAACTTCTTGAATTGAACGTACAAGTTCATTTTTAATGGTAGTGGTTTTGCCTGTACGTCTATCAATTATTTGTGCATTATACTCGTCAACATTTCCTTTTAAGGTAGAGAAATCGGTTTTTGAAATATAATTAAAGAATAAGTTTATATCATTGCCCTCGTAGGGAGCGTCAAAATACGACCCGAAAAACATAATAAGTTTATCTACTAATTCGGGCTGTTCTAAAATGTTTCCTTTTAAATAGTTATTAACCGTGTTAAATAAAAATCCGTCACTTACAATTTGTTTCTTTTCGTCTTCTTGTTTGCGTAAAATTGCATATCCTGAACTATGGAAAGTTGTTATAGGACAAGGGATTAAAAGACCCTCGTTAATTTTTTCTTTTAATTCGCCCACGGCTTTATTTGTAAAAGAAATAACAAGTATTTGTTTTGGGTCAACGCCTTGTTTTTCCACCAAATAACGTACTTTGGCTGCGACAGTTGTAGTTTTTCCCGCACCAGCACCTGCTATTACAAGAGAGTAATCTTCGTCAGACAGTATAACCCTACGTTGTTCTTCATCTAAAAGTATTTTAGGGTCAACTTCACTTAAAATACTATCTAGATATTGTTTATCGTTTGCCAAGTGATTTTTAATATAGTTTTCGTTGTGTTCTTCAATAATTTTAGAGCCACTTTTTAAGTCTAAAATATTTTCATAGTTATTCAAAAAAGATGTAACTATACTTTCATTAAGTTTATTAGTCTTGCAATAGTATTGCAAAGTGTTTGCTTTCTTATTGTTATTGAAAAAATCATAAGTTGATTTATACTTATCAATTAAGTAGGCATAATTACTGCGTGCCAAATATGAGTCTAAAGACAATAATTTTTGTAATTCAAAATTAAAGTTTTCAGCCTGTGCAAATTCGTGAAAACTTGTTTTAATAGTATTTAATTGTTTCTTCCCGAATAATCTTGAAAAAAAACCCATAACAAACTCCCGAATAAAGATACTTAATTATAGCATATATTTGTAAAAATTTCAATCTCTTTAGATATTAGAACAACATAAAATGAA
>JAZSNM010000044.1:0-10547 GCA_045536405.1 Christensenellaceae bacterium | reverse complement strand
GTTTTTCTTCCAATTTTTTAGCGCGTTCTATTTCGCGGTTTTGTTTTTCTAAATAACCGCTGTAACGAATTTCCGTTTCGGCGCAGTCAAGCAAGTCTTCAGAAACGCCGTTAAAAGCGTTAAAGGTTTCGCGTATTTCGCGAATAGGAATATTTCTTGCGATTAAATCTTTAAATGAAAGCCCGTTTTGTGGAATATTCCCGCCGTGCTTAACTACTATTTCGCTAACTTCTTTAGATGGGTGTGAAATATTTAATTCTTCAAAAAGTTTTCTTTTTTGTTCGCATTTAGTGGTAAAAACTTCCCATCTGTAATCGTCAACAAGCCCCGTTTCGCGCCCGCGTGGGGTAAGGCGGAAGTCTGCGTTATCTTGGCGCAAGAAAATTCTGTGTTCCGCGCGTGAAGTCATAATTCGGTAAGGCTCATCCGTGCCTTTGGTAACTAAATCGTCAATTAAAACGCCAATATAAGCCTCGTCACGCCCAAGTACGATAGGTGGTTTGCCTTGAAGATATAAACCTGCATTTATACCCGCAATTAAGCCTTGACATGCAGCCTCTTCATAACCGCTCGTGCCGTTTATTTGACCAGCGGTATATAAACCTTCAACTTTCTTAAATTGAAGAGATGGTAGTAAATCTAAACTATCAATACAGTCGTACTCAATAGCATAAGCGTAGCGCATAATTTCAACGTTTTCAAAGCCTTCGATAGAACGATACATTTTTACTTGTACGTCAATAGGCATTGAACTTGACATACCTTGAACGTATATTTCATTAGTGTCAAGTCCTTCTGGCTCTAAGAAAATTTGATGCCTTTCTTTGTCTGAAAATCGTACCACTTTAGTTTCAATAGAAGGGCAGTATCTTGGACCGGTCGTTGTAATAAAACCGTTGTATAACGGCGAACGGTCTAAATTTTCTAAAATTATATCGTGGGTAGTTTTGTTAGTGTAGCCAAGATAACAAGGGTACTGTTTTGTTGGCAAAGACTTAGTCATATACGAAAATGGATAAACGTCAGTTTCGCCGTCTTGAAGTTGAAATTTAGAAAAATCAATAGTACGCTTGTCAATTCTCGCTGGAGTGCCCGTTTTAAAACGTCTAACTTTAAAACCTAACCTAATCAAACTATCAGTGAGTTTTGTAGCGTTTAAAAAGCCAGATGGACCGGCAAATTGCTTATAATCGCCCGATATAATATCGCTGTTTAAGTAAACGCCCGTACACAAAATAGCAACCTTGCAAAGAAGTAGAGAATTGTAAGAAGTTACAACGCCTTTAACTTTGCCGTTTTCAGTTAATATGTCAATGGCTTCACATTGTAAAAGTTTTAAATTTTCAGTTTCTTCAAGAGTTTTTTTCATAGTGCGGTGATATAAATGTTTATCCGCTTGTGCTCTTAAAGATTGAACGGCAGTGCCTTTGCCACGATTTAGCATTTTTATTTGTAACATTGTTTTATCAATGTTTACACCCATTTCACCGCCCAAGGCATCAAGTTCTCTAACAAGATGTCCTTTTGCAGTTCCACCGATAGACGGGTTACACGCCATAAAAGCAATATTATCTAAATTGATTGTAAGTAGGGCGGTTTTAAAACCTAATCTTGCAAGTGCTAATGCAGACTCACAGCCTGCGTGCCCCGCACCGACAACAACGGCATCAAACTCGCCTTCTAAAGTATAGTTATTAGTCATAGTTTATTTTTTCAAAATTAAATTTTTAATATCGTTTACGTCAGTTGCAATTCTATCGTCAATAGAAATAAGACGGGTAATTTTATCACGCGCGTGTATTACGGCTGGATAGTTTATTCCTACTGATTGACCTATCGTTTCAAGTGGAATAGCCATTAAAACGGTCATTAAATAACAGCATATTTGCCTTGCTTCGGCAATTTCTTTGTTTCGTTTTCTTGATAAAATATCGCTTTTAGCAATTTTATAATACGAAGAAACGGCGTCTATAATTTTAGTAGAAGTAATGCTTTCAGTATTTTCCGTTTTTACACTTTCCTTTAAGGCTTCGCAAGTTAAAGATAAAGAAATAGGTTGCTCTTTTAATTTAGAAGCCAAAATAACTCTGTTTAATAAGCCTTCTAAACTTCTAACGTTGTTATCGGCAAGTTCAGCAATATAAGATGCAACGTCTAACGGTAAAATGTATTTTTTAAGTTCGGCTTTTTTTAATAAAATTGCTATTTTAGTTTCAATGTCGGGAATTAAAACTTCCGTTAGTAGTCCACCTTCAAAGCGAGTAATTAACCTTTCAGGTAAATTGAGTTCTCTTGGTGGACGGTCTGAAGATAAAACGATTTGTTTTTTAGCGCCGTATAAATCGTTAAAAGTATGGAAAAATTCCTCTTGTGACGATTGTTTGTTTGCTAAAAATTGAATATCGTCAATAATCAAAACGTCAACGTTTCTATATCTATTTTTAAAACTTGTAGCCTCGTTTTCCGAATACGCTTTACCCGAACGAATTATTTTAATAAATTCGCCAAAGAAATTTTCGCAAGTGTTATATAAAACTTTCTTTTTAGGGAAAGTTTTTTTAATTTCGTTTGCTATTGCGTGTAGTAAGTGAGTTTTTCCAAGACCAGACGAGCCGTAAATAAATAATGGATTGTAAGCGTTACCAGGGGCTTTTGCTATTGCTTTTGCAGCGGCGCAAGAAAAACTATTGCAAGTTCCTACAACAAAATTATCAAAGGTATTTAAAGGGTCGATAGGAGCGCCTTCAATCTCAGTTTCATAATCGGGCGAAGTTGCTATATAATCATTTTTACTTGACCCTACGAAAAACTCAACGTCAGTAATGCCAGGGTCAACCTTTTTTAATGCCTCTTTAATTTTATCTAACAATCTCTGTTGGGCAAAAGAAGCGAATATAGAAGTACGAGTCATTAAAACGATTTTAGAGCCGTCCATATCAATAGCCTCAATATTTTCTATATACATTACGTAATTCACCGAAGAAACGGTGTTTTCTAAAATTTCTTTTGCTTTATTCCAAACAATTTGATAATTTTCCATTAAAAACCCCAACTATTTTAAAGATTCTTTTGTATTTTGCTAAAAAGTATGCTAAAATTGATATATATACAAAATATATTATATATTACAAAACAAAAAAAATCAACAATTTAGGTGCCGAAAATGTTTATTGAAAAACTAATAGTTGAAAACTATCGCAATTATAAATATAGTGAGTTTAAGTTTAATAGCGGTATAAATATTTTAGTAGGAAGTAATGCGCAAGGCAAAACCAACTGTGCAGAAGCAATTTTTTACTTATGCACGGGATATTCGCCTAAGGCAACTAAAGATAAACAAGTAATTCGCTACGGCGAAAAAACGGCGAATATAAAAGGCGAGGCGATTTCAAGATACGGCAAAGTTTTAGTAGAAATAACTTTTAACGAAAGGGGAAGTAAAATAGTAAAAGTTAACGGAGTAAAAGTTGGTAAAATAGGCGAACTTATGGGAAATATAAATTCGGTATTTTTTAATCCTAACGAACTAAAACTGATAAAAGAAAGTCCTGAAGATAGAAGAAGATTTATGGATATTTCTTTGTCGCAAATGTCAAAGCAATATTTCTATGCTCTTCAAAACTACAATAATATTTTATCGCAACGCAACAACTTACTAAAAAGTGCCGATAGAGAAGAGATATTAGAAACGTTGCCGTTTTGGGATATTAAACTTGTAGAGTACGCTAGTGAAATAACGTTTAAAAGAAAAGAATTTATAGAAAAAATATCGCCTATATGCCAAGAAAAACATTTAATTTTAACTAGTAACGAAGAAAATATACAACTAAGTTTAGAAACTAAATTTACAGGCAGTATAGATGAAATAAAAACTTCAATGCTTGAAGAATTAAAAAGTCGATACGAAAAAGATATGATTTTAGGGTATACTACGGTAGGTCCGCATAGAGATGATATAAAAATTAAAGTGAATAATGAAGACGTTAAAGTTTACGGCTCACAAGGTCAACAGCGAACTTGCGCTTTATCTTTGAAACTTGCCGAACTTGAAATATTTAAAGAAAACTTTAACGAATACCCCGTTTTAATATTAGACGATGCCTTTTCTGAACTTGACACTAATAGGCGCACTAAACTCTTAGAAGTTATAAAGGAAATTCAAACGATAATAACTTGTACCGAGTTAACAAATGAGATGAAATTATTAAAAGACGTTAAAATTTTCAACGTACAAAACGGCAGTATAGTTTGATAAAAAATAATTTTTTAAATAAAAAATAAAATAAAAAAGCCTCGATTTAAAATGTAAATCGAGGCTTTTAAATTTAAGTTTTACCTTTCTTCTCTAAAATAATTCAAGCCAAGAGAAGCAGGCGGTTGATTTTCCTTTTTACCTCTAATAGAGATAAATATTAAAACTAAAATAGTAACTACGTAAGGTAACATTTTAAGTAATTCCATTTGAGAGAAATTAACCTTTAAATAGTTAGGTAAAATATAAAGTCCACCAAACAAGAAAGAGCCTAAAATACTCCAATTAGGACGCCATACTGTAAATATAACGAGTGCAATTGAAAGCCAGCCGATAGCGTCAATAGAATATTCCCAACTGCCTGTTAAGTAGTCCATAATATAAAACAAACCACCAAGGCCAGCAATACCAGAGCCAATTATAGTTGCGAAATATTTATATTTAGTAACGTTAATACTTGCTGCGTCAGCCGTTGCGGGACTTTCGCCAACTGCTCTTAAATGTAAACCGAGTTTAGTTTTATTTAAAACGTGAGAAGTTAAAATAGCAATAGCAATGGCTAAATAAACTAAAATACCATAAGATAAGAACAATTCGCCAAACGCACCTAAATCGTAATAGAAAGTAAATAAATCAGTAAAGCAAGTGCTTGCTTGTGCAAAAGAAGAATCGTCTACTAAAGTTATAAAATGGTTAGTACAACCTACGCCGAAGGTTGTAATGGTAAGACCCGTAACGTTTTGATTTGCACGAAGTGTAACGGTTAAAAACGAATATAATAAGCCAAGTAGACCAGCAAATAAAAAGGAAAATATAATTGCTACAATAACGGTCACTACGGGAACGTAACCGATAATACTAACACCGATACAACCGCCTAAAGCGCCAAAACACATAATGCCGGGGATACCTAAGTTTAAGTGACCAGACTTTTCAGTTATCGTTTCACCTACTGAGCCGAAAAGAAATGCCGTGCCAAGTCGAATAGCGCCAGATATAAAAGATACTATCATTTATTTTCCCTCCTTTGAGCGTTATCAGTAAGTTTTTCTTGTTTTTGTTTTTTGCGGAATTTTATTGTGTAATTTATAAAGAATTCGCAACCTATAATAAAGAAGAATATTATACCTACTATAATTTCACCAAAGTCTTTTGTAATAATTCCCGAAAAGTCAGATGCTAATTGATTTGCGCCACATTGGAAGAATACTACTATAAACGAAGTTAAAATCATATATAAAGGATTAAACTTAGCAAGCCAAGAAACAAGTATAGCCGTAAATCCACGACCACCAGCCAAAGTAGAAGTTAAGGTGTGGTTGATTGAGCCAACGAGCAATAAACCGGTAATACCTGAAATAGCGCCTGAAATTAAAAGAGTTCTAATAATAACTTTATTAACGTTTATACCAGCATATTTTGCCGTGTTCATAGATTCACCAACAACGGAAATTTCATAACCTTGTTTCGTGTATTTTAAATAAACGAACATTAGTGCCGTTATAATTGCAATTACGATAACAGGTAAAAGTTGAGGATTGTTAGCGATAACAGGGAAGTGACCTTTACTTAAAACGCCTAAAACACCCGAGCCACTTTTTACCCATTTTGTAATAAAATATAAAATTAAAGACTCTGCAATATAGTTCATCATTAAAGTAAATAGCGTTTCATTAGTATTAAATAACGCTTTAAAAATAGCGGGGATTACAGCCCAAAGCATACCAGCCAAAATAGAAGCCAAAGTCATAAATACTAATAGTAAAGTGTTAGAAACAGAGTTGCCTACGTATATAATGCAAATTGTTGAAGCCAAGCAACCAACAAGAACTTGTCCTTCAGCGCCTATATTCCAAAACTTCATTTTAAAAGCAGGAGTCACCGCTACGGCAACGGCAAGAAGAATTGCCGTGTTTTGAAGCATAGTCCAAAATAACGTAGACGTGCCAAACGAACCTTTAATTATAGATGTAAAAATATTTATAGGATTTTCGCCGATAAGAAGGATAATAAGTAACGAAGATATAAGTAAAGCGCCCAAAACGGCAGAAATTCTAATTAAATAAGTTTGCCACCAAGGGAGAGCATCTCTTTTAGCAATATGAAATAACGGTTCGTGTATCGTTGTATTATTCATCTTGATTACCCCCTTCGCTGTTTTGTTTTATGGTTTTCCACTCTTCTTCAGTTAAATGACTATCTTTAGCAATGCCGTATTCTTTATTTTTAGTTTCAGATAAATCAAGAGAGCCGGTCATCATTAAGCCTATTTCTTCTTTCGTAGTTTTTTCAGCGTGGACAATGCCCATAACTTCGCCGTGGCAAAGTACCATAATTTTATCGCAAAGAGCAAGCATAACGTCTAAGTCTTCACCTATAAATAAAATGCCCGTGCCTTTTTTCTTTTGTTCGTTTAAAATATCGTAAATTTGATATGACGAATTTATATCTAAACCTCTAACTGGGTAGGCTGTAACGATAACGTTAGGGCTAGAATCAATTTCTCTACCCACTAAAACCTTTTGAACGTTACCGCCTGAAAGTCTTCTAACGGGCGTTTCGCTTGAAGGAGTTACAATGCCAAGTTTTTTAATAATATCGTTAGCCTTATCTCTTGCTTTTTTCTTTTCAACAAAAGGACTAATGCCTTCATTATAAGTTTTTAAAATAACGTTGTCGGAAATAGACATAGACGGAACTAAACCCATACCAAGTCTATCTTCGGGAATAAAACTCATTGAAACGCCTTTTTCAATAATAGTTTTAGGCGATAAACCTATTAAATTTTCGCCCTTGTGCATAACGTTACCGTTTTTAATAGGTCTTAAACCCGCAATTGCTTCGCAAAGTTCCTTTTGACCGCTACCAGCAACGCCGGCAACACCTAAAATTTCACCGCCACGAATATAAAAACTAATATTTTTAATTGCGGTAGAGCCATCGTCAGCAACAACGCTTAAATCTCTAATTTCAAGTAAAGGTTTATCAAAATCAGTTTTAACCCTTTCAATTTTAAGTTCAACCTTTTTACCAACCATCATTTCAGTTAATTCTTTTTCAGTAGTTTTAGAAGTTTCAACGGTACCTATATATTCGCCTTTTCTTAAAATTGAAACTCTATCTGAAATTTCCATAACTTCGTTAAGTTTGTGAGTGATAATTATTATAGACTTGCCGTCGTCTCTCATCTTTTTAATAACGGAAAATAATTTTTTAATTTCTTGTGGAGTTAAAACGGCGGTAGGCTCGTCTAAAATCAAAATATCAGCGCCACGATATAAAACTTTAATAATTTCTACCGTTTGCTTTTCGGAAACTGACATTTCGTGCACTTTTTTATCGGGCACAATATCAAAACCGTATTTGTCGGCAATTTCTTTAACTTTTGAATTTACCAACTTAATATCGTATTTTTCTTTACTGTCAACGCCTAAAATGATATTTTCAGCGGCGGTAAAAACGTCAACCAACTTAAAGTGTTGGTGTACCATACCTATTTTATATTTAAAAGCGTCTTTAGGCGAAGCGATTATAACTTCTTTTCCGTCTATATAAATTTTACCATCATCAGGGAAATAAATGCCTGAAATCATATTCATAAGAGTGGTCTTACCGCTACCATTTTCGCCAAGTAACGATAAAATCTCGCCCTTATAAACGGAAAGATTGATATTTTTATTTGCAACTACTTTGCCAAAGTACTTGCAAACGTTTTCTAATTTTAAAACGGCAACTTTATCCATTTTAGTCTCCTTAAAGAATTTATAGTCACGTAAAACAATAAAACGTAAATGCTTATAATCTTACGTGACTATAAAATTATCGTAAGGCGAAGACGTGCTTCGCCTTACAATATTTTATTTTAATTATTATTCAGCAGTAGTTAATAAAGTGATACCGTCAATATCGATATCAAAATATGGTGCTGAACGATATACGCTTTCAGCAAAGTAATAAACAGTTTCACCGTCAATTTCTGCTGTTCTAATAACGTTTGTATCAGGAGCAAAGTCACCCTTATCTTCAACGTCTGCTTCATACTCAGTAAGGTGTTCGCCGTTTACAGTAAACGTAGCGCAGTCAAATACAAAGCGTTTGCCGTTATATAATTCTTCTCTTGCTTTATAAATAGCTTCAACAGTACCTTCAGCCATAACGTTAGCGTTAAGAGCCGTAAGTTCAACAGCACCTGCTTCCATAGGAACAGAAATGTCTTGAGGTAACATTTCAGGTTGACCCATAGCAACAGACGCTATCATTGCTTGGAAGTATGGAGCCCAGTTAATTCTTGAAGAAATAATAAACGTGTTAGGGCATTTTTGAATTGTAGAACCGTTGTATGAAACGTTAGGAACTTTCTTTCTTTCACAAGCTGAAGGAGCACCCATAGAGTCAGCGTGTTGAGAAATAAGGTTACAGCCACCAGCAATTAAAGCCTCAGCAGCGTTCTTTTCAGCAACTTCATCATACCAAGAGTTAGTGAACTTAACGTCCATTTTAACTGTAGGACAAACTGATTTAGCGCCAAGATAGAAAGCAGTATAACCTGATTTAACTTCAGCGTAAGGGAAAGCGCCTACGTAACCGATTTTAGCATTATCAGCAGTTACAACTTTACCAGAAATTTTAGTACCGTTTTTAATCATTTCGTTAAGTTTCATACCAGCGGCAATACCAGCAAGATATCTACCTTGATAAATATCAGCAAAAGCATTGTGAAAGTTCGTTACAGTATCGTTTACAGGGTCACTTGCTTGTGCGCCTGTTGCGTGATAGAATTGAACTTCAGGGAAATCTTTTGCGGCTTGAAGCATAAATGCGCCGTGACCGAAAGAGTTAGCAAAAATTACTTTACAACCGTCTTCTTTAAGTTGCTTAGCAGCATCGTAACATTCTTGACCTTCAGGAATGTTAAATTTGTAAACAACTTGGTTTGAAGCTAAACCCATAGTTAAAACAGCTTCTTTTGCTGCTTCGTAGAAGTTAAGGTCGTAAGTAGATTTTTCATCGTGTAAGAAAATAAAGCCTACTTTGAAATCCTCAGGAATTTCTACTTCCATTCCAGCACTTTCAGGAATTTCAACTGTTTTGATAGAAGTGTCTTCACCACAGCCTACTAAACCGAGTGTACATACCGCTAAAACAACGGTAAGTAATAAAGTAATAAATTTTTTCATAGAAAAAACCTCCATTAGCCCTTTTGGGCAATTTTTACTATATTTAATCGCGAGAAGCGATTATTTTCATTTGTTAATCTTCAATAAAGGTGATTTTGCCATCTTTCATTTCTTTAATTCTTGCAAGAGAGTAAACGTCTATACCCATATCAACAAGTTTTTGATATCCGCCTTGATACGTTTTTTCAACGGCGCAACTTATACCTTTTAACGTTGCCCCCGCTTGCTTGATAATATCTACTAAACCTATACAAGCGTTGCCGTTTGCTAAGAAATCATCAATTATTAAAACGTTGTCGTTTTCGGTTAAGTATTCTTTAGATAATATTATAGTGTTTTCAGTCTTGTGAGTAAACGAATAAACAACTGCCTTATAAACGTCGTTTGAAATGTTTAAAGACTTGTGTTTTTTAGCAACTAAAACTTTGCAATTAAAAAACTGCGCGGTAAGACAAGCCAAACCTATACCTGATGCTTCTACGGTAAGGATTTTGTTTACGTTGCAGTTTTTAAAGTGCTCATATATTTCTTTGCCAAGGATATTTAAAAAGGAAACGTCCATTTGATGGTTCAAAAAACTATCGACCTTCAAAATGTCGCCACTTAATACTTTACCATCAGTTAAAATCTTTTGTTCAAGCGTTCTCATAATTTCCTCTTAAAGTTAAATTAAAAAATAAAAAACAAGTAGAAAACTTGTTTTGTCAATACTAAAAAATGTAAAAAAGTAAAACGTTTAAGTATTTGTTCAATAGTCGCAACTTTAGGTTGTTGCGGTAGAAACTTACGGACCAAATAACCGTAAATATATTGACAATATTAAATTTATAATTTAATTTTAACCTAATACTATACATTTGTCAAATAAAATATGGAAATTTTTTTAAAAAAGCATAATAAAGGTTTAAAATGAATAAAAGAGCGACAACGTGCGTATCGCATAGGGTTTTTTTACGACATCTTAAAAGACTAATGAATTTTGATGTGAACCCAAAAGTTTAGACAAAAAATTAAATTAAATATATTGGAATTGAGTTCGGTATTTTACTGGACTCATTTTCAATTTTAAAGATATTCTTTCGTTGTTGTAATAGTAAATATATTCGTGTAGTTTTTCT
>JAZSNM010000028.1:0-18635 GCA_045536405.1 Christensenellaceae bacterium | reverse complement strand
ATACCACAAATCCGTACGGATTTATTTAGTTGCCGAGCCCCTTGTGGGGACTCGGCTTTTGGTAGTTTTTTATTGTTAAATAATTATTTGTTGATAAGATCGGCAATAGAAACGCCACCGTCAGTAGATTCAGTCCAACCTCTCATATCTTCGTCATCTTCTTTTTTAGATTTTTTAACTTTCTTAGTTTTTTCTTCTTCAACTACTTCTTTTTGTGGAACAGGAAGTAATGCTTTAATAGAAAGTGACATTCTTCTTTTTTCAGTATCGATTGCAAGAATTTTTGCAGTTACTTCGTCGCCTACTTTTAAAATTGAAGTTGGATTTTCTAAATATTCGTGAGAAATTTCAGAAATGTGAACTAAACCGTCAACCCCTTTTTCAACTTCTACGAAAGCGCCGAACGGAGCAAATTTTACTACTTTACCCGTAATGCTATCGCCAACGTTGTATTTTTCAGGAACTAAATCCCAAGGTTTTGGTTGTAATTGTTTGTAGCCGATAGAAACTTTTTTATTTTCTTTATCAACTTTTAAAACTACGAAATCGTATGATTTATTTAATTCTAATACTTCGCTAGCATCTTTAACGTTAACCCAAGAAATATCAGAAATGTGAGCCAAGCAATCAAAGCCGTTAACAACTACGAAAGCACCAAATGAAGCAAATCTTACAACTGTACCTGTAACAATATCGTTTTCAGCGATATTATTGAAGAATTCTTCTTCTTTAGCAAGTTTTTTAGCCTCTCTAGCCTTCTTTTCTTCTTCTAAAATAACTTTTTGAGAAGCAACGATTTCTTTCTTTCTTGAATTGTATTCAACTTTTAATGCTTTAACACGTAATTTTTTACCAACGTATTTATCTAATTCTTTTACAAAGCCGATTTTAATTTCTCTCGCAGGAATAAACACGTCAAAATTATCATATTTACCTGTAAGACCGCCTTTGTTAAAGCCTTTAATTTCAACTTCAAAAATTTTACCATCTTTGATAGATGCAACAAATTCTTCTTCTTTTTTAATAACTAATATTTGTTTTTGTGAAAGTTGTAATGGTTTTTTACCCATAACTACAACTTCAATTTCATCTGCAACTTTATAATTTTCTTTATTGTACTCTTCGCAAGCCAACTCTTCTTTAGGAAGTTTAACATCAGTTTTGCCATCAAAATAAACAATTAAACCATCGTTTTCTACTTGTGAAATAACAACTGTTATTATTTGTCCCTTCTTTAGATTTTGCTTTTCATCAAGCAAAGCAACTGCTTGTTCCATTGAATTTACGCTTTTTTCTTCCATTGTTAAGAGAACCTCCATTGATTGTTCAAGTGGCGTTGACGCACCACTGACAATACCTACACTTTTAAATTGTTTTAATTTTTTATAATCAAGCCCCGAAGGGTTAGATACTAAGAATACGTTTTTGCAATTTGACTTACAAATTTCATATAATTTTGCCGTATTAGAACTTGTTTTACCGCCTATTACGACAATGGCATCAGAAGTTTTTGACAAATTTTCCGCTTCTTTTTGACGCTCCATTGTAGTATAACAAATCGTTTCAAAAATGACAAGCGTTTTAATTGAAAAATTATTTATTTTTTCTAAAATTTTTTTAAACTTTTCGTTCGAACAAGTTGTTTGAGCAACCAAACACACTTTTTCATACTTTTCAAGGTTTATGGTAAAATTTTCATCTTCTAATACAATTGCCGTATTATTACACCAACCGTTTAAGCCGATAACTTCGGGGTGATTTGTTTTTCCAACTATTACTATTTGATAACCTTCGTCATAATGCTTTTTCACGATTTTTTGCGTCTTATTAACAAAAGGGCAAGTGCAATCGATAACCTTTACGTTTTTACTATTTAAATAATCAAAAACGTCTTCGCCAACCCCGTGCGACCTAATAACGATAGTGTCCCCTTCTTTTAATAGACTAAGATCTTCAATAGTTATAATGCCTTTGTTTTTTATGTCTAATAATACGCTTTCATTATGAATAATATTACCATATATATAAGTATTTTTTGTTGGAAGGTTCATTACGGTATCAATCGCTCGTTTAACGCCTGAGCAAAATCCCGCATATTTAGATAATTTTATTTCCATTAAGATTTAGCCTTACCTTTTCTTTTCTTTGATTTTATATCGTTTACTATATCAAATAATTCTTGTTGAAGTTTTTGCATTTCGTTAGCAATTATTTGAGTACAACTTTTAGAAACTTCGTCATCAAATTTCTTATCGTAATAATTAGATAAATCAATAGGTTTACCTATTGTTGCATAATTTTTTTTGAACATTTTTAAATGGTCGTAAATTATTACGGGGGTAATTAAAGCCTTGCCTTTTACTGCAAAAAGTGCCGTTCCTTGCTTTATTTCTTGTAATTTGTTATCTTCAAAATTACGCCTACCCTCTGGAAAAACACATAATCTTTTATCGTTTTTTAACACTTCTAAGCATTTTTTAATAGAAGTTAACGAAGGCTTATCTCTATCAATAGGAATTGCTCCCATTTTATTTAAAAGCCACGCTAAAAATTTGTTATCGAACCACTCTTTTTTAGATAAAAAGATTGTTTGGTCTTTATATATTGCACCAACAACCATTACGTCCGCCTTACCTAAATGGTTACATATAACTATGCTTTTTCCTTTTTCTATAGCGTTTTCTTTATTTATGTATTTTACTCTATAAAAAATTTTATAAAATGCGTACCCAAAAAATCTAAAAAATTTATACCAACCCATATTTCACCTAATTTATTCTTTAACGTAAGATAAAACGTTAGAAATCACTTCTTCAATAGTCATTTCGCTCGTATCTATTAAAATAGCGTCCGTTGCTTGTTTTAATGGGGCAAACTCTCTATGACTGTCATTATAATCTCTTTGCTCTATCTCTTTATATAAAGTATCATAGTCAACGTCTTGACCTTTTTCTTTTAATTCCTTAAAACGCCTATTAGTTCTCTCTTCTAACGATGCCGTTATAAAAAACTTATATTTTGCAAAAGGTAAAACGTTTGTTCCTATATCTCTACCATCAAGTATACAACTTTGCATTAATGCTATTTCTCTTTGCAGTGAAACTAGTTTTTCTCTAACGCATTGAAGTGCACTAATATTTGAAGCAAGCATAGAAATATCGTTTTGCCTAATTTCATTAGAAACGTCAATTCCGTCAAGTTTAGTTACTTGTGCACCGTCTTTATACTCAATTTTAATATCAATATCATTTATAAAAGTTTTTACCATTTCTTCATCTTTTGTTGAAATATTTAATTGTTTTGCCTTTAAACCGCAAGCACGATACATTGCGCCCGTATCTAAATATAAAATATTTAACTTTTTTGATATTGCTTTTGCTAACGTTGATTTTCCACTTCCTGATGGACCATCTAATGCTATATTATACATATACACCTCAATTAAAAAATATTTATTTTTTTCGATTATATCAAGTATTTTAAATAAAATTCTATTTAATATTGCCAGCGGAATAAGCCGTTGAAAACGCTATTTGTAAATTAAAACCACCCGTCAATGCATCAACGTCTAACACCTCGCCCACAAAATATAGTCCGCTTATTATTTTACTTTCCATAGTAGACGGATTAATTTCTTTAACTGTAATTCCGCCACTTGTGATAATTGCTTCATTAAAGTCACGAAGAGAATTTACTTTAAACGATAAATTTTTTATACAATTTACTAAATTTTGCCTTTCAGTTGAAGTGATTGAATTTACTTTTTTATACTCTTTAATTCCACTTCTATTTATTATTAAAGGAATTAGTTTTTTAGGTAATAACATATCTAATGAATTTTTAAATTCTTTATTAGAATAAGTATCAAAATCACGCAAAATTCGTAAATCTAATTGTTTTTCGTTTAATGCTGGTTTTAAATCAATGAATATTTCAATATTTGAAAAATCTTGCCTATTTATTAAAGAAGATAACGTTAAAACAAGTGGACCTGAAATTCCAAAATGAGTAAACAATAATTCGCCTTGCATTGAAAATACTTGTTTTTCATTAATTATCGCTTTTAAGTTTACGTTTTTTAAGGATAAACCTTGTAAACTTTTGAAATCTTCGCCTTTTAAATTAAGACCCGTTAACGCTGGCTTTAATTCAGTTATAGTATGACCTACGCTTTTAGCAAATTCATAACCGTCACCCGTTGAGCCCGTTGACTTATATGATAAACCGCCCGTTGCTATAATTACGTTATCAGCATACAACGTTTCATTTTGCGTTTTTACACCGATAATTTTATTATTTTTAGTAATTATTGAAGTAACTTTTGTATTTAAACGAACGTCAACGCCTATTTCGTTTAATGCATTATTTAAAACTTTTATAACGTCACTTGATTTATCTGATAATGGAAATACTCTATTACCTCTTTCAATTTTTGTTTGTAGTCCTATTGAATTAAAAAAGTTAATTGTATCGGTTGGCGAAAATGAATAAAGCGAACTTAATAAAAATTTAGAATTACGACAAACGTTAGTTAAAAAGGTTTCAACGTCACAATTATTAGTTAAGTTACATCTACCTTTTCCCGTTATGTATAATTTTTTGCCTAATTTTTCATTTTGTTCTAACAATATTACATTGTCTTTATTTAAGCGCCTATAATATGCCGATAGCATACCCGATGCGCCACCACCAACAACAATTACGTTCATTAAAATTTATAATCCTTATATTTATTATACGTTTCTTCATCAAGTGGCGAAGATTTTATAGGGGTTATCGTAACGTAACCCATTTCAGTTAAATAATCATCATCTTCACAATTTAAAAATTCACTTTTTATAGGCTCGCCTGTTAATTGTACGGTATTTTCGCCTGTTTTTTTATAAATATCCGTGTAAAGCCTTTTGCCTATTTTACTAAACTTTATACCTTTAATATCTTTTTTATTTAGGTTTGGCATATTGACGTTCAAAGTGTAATTTTTGCTTGAAATATCTACAAGTTTATCAAATATTTCTTCAATAACTTTACAATTTTCATTAAATAAATAGTTATTATACGATATGTTTGAAAAGGCTATTGCCTTATAACCTAATAAATTTGCTTCAACGCACGCATTTACAGTTCCGCTGTAAACGATATCGTAGCAAATATTTGCTCCTAAATTTATACCGGCAACAACTAAATCAACGTTTTTTTCAAAAGTTAAAGCATATTTAACACAGTCACAAGGCGTGCCAGATAAAGTGTATGCTTTAATTCCCTTTATAAAGTTTACTTCTTTTAGAGTTATATCTTTATGAAAGGACATACTTCTTGAATAACCCGAACGATTTCCGTCAGGCGCATATACTACTATTTCATTTTTTTGACTTAGAAGATTAGCGAGTGCAATTAAGCCCTCGCTATTAATTCCATCATCATTAGTGATTAAAATTTTCATATTAAACGGGATATACTGATGATTTTGCTAAATCAGCGTCGATTTTTTTATTTTTAGCAAGTCTATATTTAAAGAAATTGATAGCTACTTGATTGAAAAGAGCATAAGATAACACGTCTTCTTCTTGAGTATAATATTCTTTAATTTCTTCTTTAAATTTCTCGTATTCAGGCTCGATATCATCAGCCGGGCGATAAGTAATTCTTTGAGTGTCGCCTAATATTTTTTTAACGATTTCAGCATCAGGCTCTGCGCTTAATTGACCGTATTCGCCTTTAATTAAAGCCTTAAACTCTTTTGTTACCATTTTATATCTTTCACCTTGCAATACGTTCAATACCGCTTGAGTACCTACGATTTGTGAAGATGGCGTAACAAGTGGTGGGTATCCACTATCTTTTCTTACGTTTGGAACTTCTGCTAAACAAGTTTCAAGCAAGTCAAGTTTATTTGCTTGCTTTAATTGTGACATTAAGTTTGAAAGCATACCGCCTGGAACTTGGTAAATTAAAGTATTAACGTCAATTTGACGTACTTTTGGATTTAAAATACCCTCTTTTTCAAGTTTTTCAGCAACTTTTTTGAAATGTTCGTTTATAGGAATTAATTTTTCAATATCTAATCCCGTGTCATACTCAGTACCTTTTAACGTTGCAATTAAAGGCTCGGTTGCTGGTTGAGAAGTACCGTTACCCATTGCTGAAAGCGCCGTATCAACAATATCACAGCCCGCTTCAATGGCTTTTAAATAAACCATATCGCCCGTGCCCGTAGTATTATGAGTATGTAAATGAATTTTAGTTGTTGGTTTTAAAACCTTTTTCATTTCACTAATAATATCGTAAACTGTATATGGTAATAAAATATTAGCCATATCTTTAAGACAAATATTATCAGCGCCCATTTCTTCTAAAAGTTTTGCTTTTTTAACAAAATATTCGTTAGTGTGAACGGGACTTGTTGTATAGCAAATTGTCGCCTCACATACTGCGCCGTACTCACCTTTATATTTATTGATGGCTTTCATAGCCGTTTCTAAATTTCTTTCGTCGTTTAACGCATCAAAAACTCTTATTACTCTAACACCGTTTCTAATTGATGCTTCTACGAATTTTTCAACAACGTCATCAGAATAATGCTTATAACCTAAAAGGTTTTGACCTCTTAATAACATTTGTATAGGTGTTTTCGTAATGTGTTTTCGTAACGTTCTTAATCTTTCCCAAGGGTCTTCGTTTAAAAATCTTAAACAACTATCAAAAGTTGCGCCACCCCAAGCCTCTAATGAGTAAAAACCCATATTGTCAAGTTGCTCTAAAACGGGAATCATATCCTCAAGTTTCATTCGTGTTGCCGCTTGTGATTGATGAGCGTCACGAAGTATTGTTTCAGTAATTAAAACTTTTCTTGCCATAATTAACTCCTATATATAAAGTGCAAGTAATACACCTGCTGCTATTGCTGATCCTATTACACCAGCAACGTTTGGACCCATTGCATGCATAAGTAAATGGTTGTTAGGGTCGGTTTCACGACCTACGTCTTGCGAAATTCTTGCAGCCATTGGAACTGCCGATACACCCGCTGAACCTATAAGTGGATTTATTTGACCACCTGATAATTTGTTCATAAGTTTTGCTACTAATAATCCGCCAATCGTACCCATACAGAAAGCAAGTAAACCAAGTACGATTATTCCTAACGTACTAAATGATAAGAATACGTTGCCTACTGCTTTTGAGCCTACCATTAAGCCTAAGAATATAGTTACAACGTTCATTAAGCCGTTTTTAGCAGTATCAACAAGTCTATCAGTTACTCCTGATTCTTTTAATAAGTTACCAAACATAAGCATACCAAGAAGTGGCATAGCGTCTGGCAATATTAAACCAACAACTAAAGAAACAAGAAGCGGGAATACAATTTTTTCAACTTTAGATACTTTACGAAGTTGTTTCATTTTGATTGCTCTTTCTTTTTTAGTTGTTAACAATCTCATAATTGGTTTTTGTATAAGTGGTATTAACGCCATATACGAATATGCCGCTATTGCAACTGCTGGAAGTAAATGTTCGGCAAGTTTTTTAGTAACGTAAATAGCCGTAGGACCATCTGCACCACCTATTATTGCTATTGCTCCAGCCTCGGCATAAGTAAAGCCCATAAGCGATGCCCCAAAGAACGTTAAGAATATACCAAGTTGAGCGGCAGCGCCTATTAACATACTCTTAGGGTTTGCAATCAATGGACCAAAGTCTGTCATAGCACCTATTCCTAAGAATATAATTGGTGGGAAAATAACCCAGTCAACACCCTTATAAATATAATAGAACAAGCCATAGTTGCCTATTATCGTTTCATTTGATATAGTTAAAGTGTTTGGTAAGTATTGTAAATTTGCCGTTGTATCGCCAACAACTTGCATATTACTTACAGTAACTGCATTAGCCTCAAAATATCTTACTAATACGTCAACGTTTTGAACGTCAACAAGCGGTAAGTTGAAAAATGCAACTATTTCATTTAACGAACCTCTAAAAACTTCCGTTCCTGATAAAGTTGATACGATATATCCTTTATCTCCAAACAAAATTCTATATGAACCTGGTATATTTACTATAAACATACCAAATGCTATAGGAAGTAATAAAAGTGGTTCAAATTTTTTAACTATCGCTAAATAAACTAATACGAACGAAATTAAAACCATTATCAAGTTTTGGATAGACGCTTCGCCACTAAATAACGTGTAAAGACCAGTGCTATGCCATAAATTTGCAAATGAAGTTACAATTTCGTTCCAAATTGAACACATTGAATTTAAAGTAAACATTTAAACTCTCCTATTAACCTATAATAGCCATAACCTCACCGGTATCAACGCTAGAACCTACTGCCGCTTTAAACGATATAACACCGTCACATGGGGCTGTAATATCGTTATCCATTTTCATGGCTTCTAAAACTAACACAACGTCACCTTCTTTAACGGTTGCGCCTTCACTAACTTTATAGCCTTTAATCATGCCTGGCATTGGCGCTGTTAATTTAGTTCCGTTTGCAGGTGCTTGAGTTTGTTTTACAGGTGCTGGTTTTGCAGTTGCCTTTGGAGTTTCAACAGGTGCTGAAACTTGTTTAACTTCGGTAATTTGTGGCGCAGGACTACTTGTTGCACCAACTTCTTCTACACCAACTTCATATTGACAACCATCTATTGTTACTATAAATTTACGCATTTTAATCTATCTCCTTAAAATCTTTTAATCTTTCTTACAATAAAATCACAATTTGATTTATTGTTTTCAAAATAATAGGCTGTTATTGCTCCTATTATCGCAACTTTAATATGTTCAGGAATACCTTCTTCGACAACTGGAGCAACAGTTTCAACAGGTTTAGTTTCTTCCTTTACTTTTTCAACTTTTTCTGCATTATTATTTGAATTATTAAAAAAGTATCCTGCAATTTTTACACTTAATACTATTATCGTTATACCTAAGAAAATAACGAGCATTCCCATAACGAAAGTTTTTACACCTTCAAGTGCATTTTCAGTTATTGAGGGTATAAGTAACGTGTTTAACATATTCCCTCCTTAACCTCTAATGAGCATTTGAAGTGCTGAAATTACGTATTGACGCAAATATTGAGGCTCTATTATATTATCAACACAACCAAGCCTTGCACTATTCATTGCATATTGCATTTCATTATATTTATCTTTTAACTCGTCAATTTTTTTGCTTTCAACTGTGCTAAAAGTTGCCGATATACCAACATCGCCGTCTAAAAGCGATATCTTACTGTCAGCAAATGCGTAAGAATATCCTACGCCGAATTCTTTTGAAACAAATGCCGTATAACCTAAACCGATTGCTTTACCGTATACTACGCTAACTCCACTTAATCTCTCTAAGTTATATAACATATTAGTTATCTCTTTCAAAATTGGAGAATTATTCGTTTCTATATCTTGCTTTATGCCTTTAACGTTTACTAAATTTACGAAAGGTAAACCGTTGTCTTCTAAATACGTAGCAAAATTCTTGATTTTTAATACGTTTGCTAAGTTGAGTTCAACTCCATTTTCTCCACCGTCAAAAATAATAGTACCTACTGAAATTCCGCCAACTCTTGCAATTGCCGTTATAACTTCACTTGCAAAACCTTTTTGAAGTTCAATGAAAGTTCCGTTATCAAAAAGCGCTTCTTTTAATATAGCAACGCTCTTTTCAGTATTTAATAAAAGAGTGTTTCTATTAAGATCGTCATCAGTATCAATCACTAACGAAGACATATTAGGAAGTATTGAAAAGATTTTTAAAATAGTATCTTTTACTTCTGTTAAACTACTAACCGTAAATGAAGTTAAACCGTTAACCGCTTTACTGCCACCTATAATTTCTTTTGTAGCACCGTCTTTACTTGACGCTGATATAACGCTTGGACTTGCATAAGAAGTTATGCTTTGACCAACGTTAAAAGAATAATCACAAATTGCATTTAAAATTGCTAACGAACCGTATACGTCACCAACTGAAATTGCTATCTGAGGAACGTTTCCTTTTAATTGATTTGCAACGTTTATTACCGATGCTAATCCTTCTAAAACACCTATTCCTTCGCCAACTTGAACACCAAGTGAATCGAGCAAATAAATTACGGGTGTTGTTGTTTGCCCTGCTTTAAGTAGACAATTTGTAATTTTTTCACAATTTGCTTTACTTAAACCGCCGTTTAAAACTTTCGAATTTTGAGCAACGATATATACGGGATAGTAGTCAATTCGTGCATAACCCGTTACAACGCCAAGCCCATCTAATTCTTCGTCACAAAATTCGTTTTTACCAAATGAATACGTACCCAATTCAACAAAACTATTATCGTCGATTAGTTCTGATATTTTTTTTCTAATATCACAAGAAGCCTCGTAAAGTTTTGTTTTATTAGCATTAAGAACGTCTATAATATCCATAAAGCCAAATTCTCCTCCATTATATTATCGTTGTTATTATACTATATAATAGTATTTTTTGCAATAGTTTTTTAAAATTAAATTTAATTTTTTTCTTATATTTTGAAACTGTTTTTTACTTTGCAAAAATAAAAAAACGCCGTTTGTCGCTCTTCCTATAGGGAATTGCGACAACTAAATAAATCCGTGAACGGATTTGTTAGATTTGCTTACGCAAGTTATATTGCCTATCGGCAGTTATATTCGCCTACGGCGAGTTAAGGATTTATTTAATATAACTGCGACTGCAAGTCGCAATCTAACGCAAAACTTGTTTTGCATATCACTTTTAGCCACAAGGCTAAAAATAAAACGGCTAAAGCCGTTGGCGTTCGCTATGCTCGGCTAAACTATATTAACCTAATCTTTTGTGGCAAAGATAAAGCCCGCCATATTTCGCTTTTTGCGAAGTATAGTGGGCCACACTTTTGTATTAAAGTAAAAATCCCTAAGAGAAGAGACCTTTGGCGTTTTTTTAAATTATTTAACGTTACAAGATTTTAAAAACTTATTAAAGCCTGCAATACCCTTACTGTCTTTTTTAAATACCGCTGTATTTAATAAAATTTCTTTACATACGTTGTTTACGTATTTTCTTATAACTTTATTTGCCGTTTTTGAGTTTTTAATGATTTTATGCTCGTTTATTAAATTTTCAATCATAAACCTATGAACGTATAAATCATTACTCTCATCAAAAATAGCATCTTTATTATATTCAACTTTTCCCGTTAAAATATTTTCTATATCTTTAAATTGACGTTTTAATCTTGCTGGTAAAATATATAACCCCATAGCCTCGATTAAACCTATGCCTTCTTTTTTGATATTGTGATATTCTGGGTGAGCGTGATATATTCCGTCAGGATATTCTTCATTAGTTAAATTATTTCTTAAAATAAGTTCAACACAATATTGATTTTCAGTAAATCTTGCAATAGGTGTTACCGTATTATGCCTTACCCCGTCAACGTTAGCGTAAATATTTAAACTTTCATCGCTATACACTTTCCATGCTTCGATAATTTCGCTTGCGAGCAATTGAACGGTGTTTCTATTAAAACCTATTATTCTAACTACTGAATTATAAAAATCTAAAACTTCAATTTTTAAATCGTTATACTTTTCGCTTTTATACGTCTTTAACGCCGTCGCTTTTTGCATAGGCATTAAATGTTTACCGCCTTGATAATGTTCGTGATTTAATATTGAACCGCCAACTATAGGTAAATCTGAGTTTGAACCTATAAAATAATTTGGAAACATTTCGATAAAATCAAGCAATTTTTCAATAGTGTGACCGCACATTTTCATAGGTGTATGCGTTTTATTGAATAAAATACAATGTTCTTCAAAATATGCATATGGAGAATATTGCATACCCCACTCTTCGCCACCTAAATTTAACGAAATAGTACGAATATTAGTTCTTGCAGGATGCGTTAAATGTCCGTAATACCCTTCGTTTTCTTTACATAATGCGCATAATGGATACTTATCGGTTTGCGGACTTGTTAAAAGTTTAGCAATATCTTTATTGTTTTTTTCAGGTTTACTTAAATTTATAGTAATTTCAAGCGGAATTTTTAACTCGTCAGCAAGCCAACCCACGTTTTTGTCAATAGCGGTTTTTCTTATATAATAATTTTTTATACTTAAATTGTATAAATAATCACAAGCCGATTGAACTCCAACGTTTTCTTTTAATTGCATAAAGGTATTATTTACTATTGATGGCGATGGAGATAATATTCCAAATATATAATTAGCAAATAAATCGCCCTCAATTTCATTTGTTACAAGATTATTTTCTAACGCGTAATTTATTATTTCGTTTATAAGTTCATCGGGAACTTGATATTCTTTGATAAAATCTACGTTAAACTCTTCTTTTATAGGAGAATCAACCTTTAATAAATGCATTAAAATATTTCTTTGATAAATTACGTCAAGTTTGTTAAGTCCTAAAAACGTTGTAGCATACGCTAAAAGTTTTTCAATAAGTAATTTTCCGTTCATATTACCCTCTTTTTAATATCGATTGAAAGTATAGCACAACTAAAAAGTAAAATCAAGTGTTTTTAATCAAAAGGATTTGGTTGAGTTTCTGCTGGATTCTCTCTCATAATTTTTTTATCTTTTAAAACAATCCCCTTTAAAACGCTTTTCGTACCGTATTTTTTCTTTATTTTTAAAATAGTCGAGTTTAATTTCGTTTTTTTCACCGTATTAACGTCATCAAACGATATTTGCTCGGTTTCTACCAAAAAACCACTTACCGAAACACCTAACGTTCTTATTCTAAACTCCGTAGGATAATTTTGTATAAACAATTTTAAGGCTGTTTTTGAAAATTCGTCGGGAAGTTGTGTTGGCGGACTTAATTTACATTGTCTTGTTGACGATATTAAATTATTATCGCGAACGTAAATTGACAGTGTTGTAGCCTTATTTAAATTTTGACTTATTAATCTTTCTGAAACACTTTCACAAAGTACTGAAAATACGATTTTTAAATCTTCAATTGAAGTTAAATCTCTATAACACGTTAAAGAATTGCCTACCGACTTTACGTCGTCACTTTCATTATATTTTAATACGGGAGAAGCGTCTAAACCTAAGGCATAATCATGCAAAATTCCGCCCCATTTACCAAATTTTTCTTCTAAAAAGTTTCTATCAAATAGCGCTAACTCGCCTATTGTATATATATTGATTTTATGTAATTTTTCAACCGTTGAACGCCCTACGAATAATAAGTCTCCAACGGGTAAATTCCATATTTTTTCTTTAAAATTCTCTTTTGAAATAACCGTCGTTGCATCGGGTTTTTTCATATCTGAGCCAAGTTTAGCAAATACCTTGTTAAAACTTACGCCACAAGAAATAGTTAAACCTAACGCTTCTTTTACTTCATTTCTTATTTTGTTAGCAATTTCTTCGCCACTACCAAACATTTTAACCGATGCCGTTACGTCAAGCCAGCACTCGTCTATACCAAAAGATTCAACGTAATCAGTGTATTTTAAGTAAATATTTTTAACGAGTTTAGAATACGCTTCGTAATGCTCGTGATGAGCCTCGACAAGCACTAAATTTGGACATAATTTTAATGCTTCACGTATAGTCATACCCGTTTTTACACCCATTTTTTTAGCGTTTTCACTTTTTGCTAAAATAATGCCGTGCCGAGATTCGATATTTCCGCATACACCAACGAATTTTCCTTTTAAATCACTATTTAGTTTACATTCAACAGATGCAAAAAAGTTATTTAGATCTGCGTGAATAATTACTCTCATTTTTTCCTCGTTTTTTTGAAAAATTTTTGTATTTTTTCGCCGTTTTTATATAAATATAAACTCAAAATTATAGTTAAAATAAAAATAGTAATCCATATTAAAATTCCCCACCACGTAGTGTATGGAATTATAGCCCCGCTTACTGAATACGTTGTGAAAAATATTGAAATTATTCTACAAATTGTAATCATTATTAAAAAATACGATACACTCATTGAAGATAATCCTGCAACAAAACACAAAACGTCATCAGGGAAAAATGGAAATAAAAACATAAAAGTTAATATAATTTTATCTTTATTTTTGATTTTTAAAAGCCATTTATCTAACGTTTCTTTTCCTATTAGCCATTTTACAACTTTATAACCAAGAAACCTTCCTACCATAAAGGCTAATACTGAACCTAATAATATTCCCACTAAACTATAAATCGATGCATAAAACGAGCCGAATAAATACACGCCGGCAACCGTTGATATAAAGGCTGGAATAGGCAATACTACCACTTGTAAAAATTGTAATAATATATATACAAAAACACCGCTTGCACCAAATGACGCAACGTAATTTCTAAGTGAAGTTACATTTGAAATTTTACTCAAAATTCCGCTTGTTTTCAAAAAATATAAAGAAATTACACATAACAAAATAGTTAAAAATATTACCGTTGAAATTTTAAATACAAAGTTATTGTCTAAAGAAAAAAATATTATAGATAAAATAATAAAAAACGAAACTAAAAACACTATTGATGAAACTATAACGTTTTTGTTTTCGTTAAAAAAACCTTCTGAAAAGGTTTCTATATACATTATTGAAAAAACTATCAATAAAATTCCTATAAGCATTAAAGACGTTACGTTTAAAAACTTTTTTAATATAGATTTTTTATCCATATAAAAATTATATGTTTTAAACTTGTTTTTTAATCACAATTATAACAAATGGCGGTTTAACCGCCACAAATTAACAATAACAAAACGCACGCTATTTTAAGCATTTTGTAAATTGTTACGTATTTTTTCAATTTCTCCCCTAGCGATTTTATCGCATCTATTGTTATTTTCGTTATCACTATGACCTTTTACCTTAACGAAAGTAACTTCGTTTGCGTTTACTAAACAAACTAAATCTTTCCAAAGTTCTACGTTCTTAACTTCTTTTTTATCGGCAGTTTTCCAACCGGATAAAATCCAAGTGTTTATTCTACCGTCTATAAAAGGCGAAACGGCGTATTGAGAGTCCGAATAAACGGTAACCTTACACCTTTCTTTTAACGCTTGTAAACCTTTTATTATCGCTAATAATTCCATTTTGTTATTAGTGGTTAAATTATCACCACCACTAATAATTTTTTCTACACCTTTATACATAAGTATCGCACAGTAACCGCCTATACCTGGATTACCACTACAAGCACCGTCTGTATACATTTCAACTGTTTTCATAACACTATTATAACTTCTAAAAACGTTTTTGTCAATATTAAAAATACCTTAAAATTATTGCTTTTTCTTAGTTTAATATATTGACTTTAATTATAATAAGTGTTAAACTAAAATATAAGATTAATTTTATTTTTATGAGGTGAAAGTGTGAAAAATACTTTAAAAGTCGTAAAAAATGCAAACATTATATTAGAAAACGGCATTTTGTGGGACGGTGTTATAATAATTGAAAACGACAAGATTTCAAACGTCTTCAAAAACGGCGCGAACGATATACCTTCTAACGCTGAAATTATTGACGCTGAAGGCAATTTCGTTGGTCCTGGATTTGTTGACATACACGTTCACGGCGGTTTAAATTTTGCTACTTATATTGACTGCGAAAAAGCGTCTAATTTCTTTTTATCTCACGGCGAAACGACCATTTTAGCAACCCCTTATTACGCTATGAATTTTGATGAATTTATAGACGCTATCAAGGCTGTTAAAGAAAGTATGAAAACTAATAAAACTATCAAAGGCGTTTACGCTGAAGGGCCTTACACTAACCCAAATTACGGTTGCAAAGCCGACTTAAACCCTTGGAGAAATGATATTCCTAGCGAAGTTTACGAAAAGTTAGTTGACGAATATGGTGACGTTGTAAAAGTTTGGACAATTGCGCCTGAAAGAAACGACTTATTACCTTTTGTAAAATATGCTAGAAAAGTTAATCCACGTGTTAAATTTTCACTCGGTCATAGCCAAGCGACACCAAGCCAAGTTGAAGCGCTTAATGAATTTAAGCCAACTATTATGGTGCACACGTTTAACGCAACTGGTCGTATAGGCGATAAAGGTGGCGTTAGAGGCGTTGGCCCTGACGAATACGCCCTTTTAAACGACGACGTTTATTGTGAATTGATTTCCGACTCTTGCGCGATACACGTTCCAAAAGAACTTCAACGTCTTTTAATAAAAATTAAAGGCTATGAAAAAGTCGTTTTAATTACCGACAGTATGCATACTGACGAAAACACGCAAGTCCCTGAAAAATACGCGCATATTAAAGACTTAAACTTTGACCATAACGGCGGTTTGGCTGGCAGTAAAATGACTATGGACTATGCTTGTAAAAATATTATGGACCATACCGGCGTTAGCATTGATAAAGCCTTTTATATGGCATCTACCGCTCCTGCTAAGGCAATTGATATGTATGAAACAATTGGTTCGATTAAAGTTGGTAAAATAGCAGATTTAGTTATTTGCGATAAAGATATAAATATTAAAAAAGTTATTCAAAACGGAGAAATACGTTATTAAGGAGAAGATATTATGAGTAATTTTAAAGTTGGTTTTAGTACGGTTAACGTAAATCCTAACCTTGGGCATGAAATTGCCGGTTATTACGTAAAAAGATTCGCTAAGGGTTTTTTAGACGATATTGAAGTTTCTACCCTTTTATTGCAAAAAGATGGAACTAATATTGCAATGATTAGCGTTGACGTTTGTGGCATAAACGAAGATTTTGGTTTAGACGTTTCTAACATGATTGAAAAAGCAACGGGAATTAGTAAAGATAACGTTTATTTAACTGCAACACACTCTCACACTGCTCCCGTAATTACGTATAACGATAGATATCCTAGAACACAAGAATTGTTAGACTATATTGCCTTTTTAAAACAAAGAATAGTTGACAGCGTTGCATTAGCGTTAGCCGACGTTAAAGACGCTAAAATGGGCTATATTTACGGCTATGCGCCTGAGAGAGTTGCGTATATTAGACGTTACAAAATGAAAGACGGTTCAACTTTTACTTGTCCACCTATTGATGATCCTAATATCGACTACCCTATCGGCACGCTTGATCAAAGGGTAAACGTTATTAGATTTGATAGAGTTGGCGGTCCTACAATCGTGGCGGTTAACTACGGTTTACACGCTGATACTATTAACGGAGAGTTGGTTTCAGCCGACTTCCCTGGCGTTATGCGTAAGACTATTGAAAAAGCACTTGACGGCGTTAAATGTATATTCTTTAACGGTGCTGAGGGCGACGTTGGAAGCACAAACGTTCACCCAAAAGACGGCGATATGAACGATACTGAAATTTCTTTTGATAACGAAATGAAGTCGCCTGGTATGGCTAGATTTGTTGGTCGCGCACTTGCCGGCACTATTTTACAAGTTTATGATAAAGTTCATTACGTTGACGTTGACGAAATTAAAATTGTTTCTAAATACATAGATATTCCATCAAATATGCCGTCGCCTGAAGAAATGCCACTTGCAAGAAAGTATAAAGAATTACACGAGGCTGGTAGAGATGATGAAATTCCGTTTAAAGCAATGCAACTTACTACTGCCGTTGCCGATGCTATGAGAAAAGTTCGTTTAGAAAACGGTCCGGAATTCTTTACTATTAGACTTACCGCAGTTAAAATTGGTTCTGTAGTATATTTAGGTATTCCTGGCGAACCATTTACTGAAATAGGCGTTAGAGTTAAACAAGCAGAAGGTTGGAATTTAATTTTGCCATGTAGTTTAGTTAACGGTTCTAATGGTTATTACCCTACTAAATCAGCATATAATGAAGGCGGTTATGAAACAAGTTCATCTATTTTTAAAGTAGGCGTAGACGACGTTCTCGTAGAAAACGCTATTAAATTATTAAACGAGATTAGATAAGGAGGAAAAATTATGTCAAATTTTAAAGTTGGTTATTCTATCGTAAATGCTAATCCACCACTTGGAATAACTATTTGCGGTTATTACGTTCATAGATTTGCTAAAGGTTTTTTAGACGATATTACAGTGTCTACTATTGCCCTTAATTTAGGAGAAAAAAATATTGCCATTGTTAGCATTGATAATTGTTTTTGTAGTGGTAAATTGATAAGTGATATTTCAAATGCTGTTGAAGCAAAAACATCTATAAAAAAAGAAGAATTATTTATTTCTTCAACTCATACTCATACCGGACCTGGTTATAATTTAGATTATGATGAAGAAAAAGACAAAATTGTAGTTGATAATTATTTAAAATTTTTAATCGAAAAAGTTGTTGATAGTATTAGTTTAGCATTTAACGATTTAAAAGACGCTAAAATGGGCTATATTTACGGCTATGCACCTGAAAGAATTGCTTACATTAGACGCTATATGATGAAAGACGGTACTACTTTTACTTGCCCACCTATTGATGACCCTAATATTGATTATCCACTTGGAACGTTAGACCAAAGAATTAACGTTTTAAGATTTGATAGAGAAAACGCACCGTCAATAGTTTTAGTAAACTACGGTATTCACGCCGATACGGTTAATGGAGATTTAATTTCTTCCGATTTTATTGGCGTACTTCGTTCTACGTTAGATAAAGCGTTAGACGGCGTTAAGACTATGTTTATTTGCGGTGCGCAAGGTGACGTTGGCAGTACTAA
>JAZSNM010000058.1:0-29008 GCA_045536405.1 Christensenellaceae bacterium | reverse complement strand
GCTCTTCTATGCTAAAATGATGATAGCAGTTCATATATTTCTCCTTGGTATTTGTTTTGTCGTTATTACTATTTTACCATAGATTTATATGAACTGTCTTTTTTATTTCATGTGTTGCACTTAATAGTATAATTCACCCTTCGCAAAAAATAACGCACACCTAAATGGTGTGCGTTATTCGTGGTGACCCTAACGTTAATTATCCGAACACTTTCGCCGTTTTCAAAAACGGCTTTGGGTTTATTGTTAAGTTATAAAACCGTTTGCTTTAATATAATATTTTTTAACCTTAAATTTATCGCTTTCAACTCTTTCCCGCGATATTGTTTTTTTAAAAAATTTTTCATTATCTTCAAAAATTAAAAAGACGTTACTTTTGGTAATATCTTTTAATCTTTTTATTAAACTATTTAAATCTTTTTTATCGTCAAATATTATTTGATTGAAATACTTATACAAATCTAGCTCTTTTAATATATAATCGGCTCGGCTTTTATCTGCACTCGTCCAAAGATAACAATTTTCTTTATCTCGGGTTTTTAATAAATCTAATATTTCTTCATTAACTACAACTCTATATTTAAGCCACTTTTGAGCAAAATAATTTTGTTTGTCGTTTACTACTATTTCATTAGCTATTCCACGTAAGTTCTCTCGTGTTAGTCGTTTATTCGTTTTAATCCGACTTTGTCTGTTTTGTTCTAAAGCAAAATTGTAGGCGTCATTGTTTAGGTATTTAGTTAAAACCAAAGTATCATCTAAATCTACAACGTAAACCAATTATAGTTCCTCTATCTCTTTTAACGTCACAATCTTTTCGCCTTGCATAACGTAGTCTTTATTTAAGCCGAACATTAAGTCGTTAGAGTCGCTTTCTCTATACACAACAAGCCTTTTTTTGTCGTATTCTTTTGCTTTTTCAAAAGCGTGGCGAGACCCACTATCGCCTTCGCCTTTCCTAAAACTTGCAATTAAAACGACGGCTTTTGAATATAGTGCTTGTAACCTATTACGTTCAATAAATCTTTTAACGCTTTCATATCTATCTTTAGGCTCGCTAATATATTCGCTTATAATAAGTCCGCCTTTATCTACAATTATATTTGCTAAATCTATATTTTCTTTAGGATAAATATTTTCTATGGTTGACGGAAGAAAGGCAATCGTTTTAGCGTTGTTTTTAATGCTTTCGTTATGTGCAACCGTATCGCAACCTTTTGCAAGCCCACTTACAATATTAAAATCTTTGTCTGTTAAGCTTTTTATGACTTTTTGTTCTCTTTCTATTATTTCGTTAGTTGGCGTTAAAACACCAATTACTGCAATATTTTTATCAAAATCTTTAAGCAAAGTTATATCGCCTTTATAAGCAAAGAAAAAGGGCTTTTCGCTATTTTTTAGTTTAACGTTTGTGCTAGGAAAGTTTTCATCAAAAACACTAATTACGTTTATACCTTTTTCTTTAAGTTCTTGCTCTACAACTTGCAAATCGCAAGGAAAAGTATTTATAGCATCTTCACTATAAAAAGATTTCCAAAAGTGAGCGTTAGATTTTATAACGCCCGTTTTTATTAAATTGTAAAGTTTTAATGAAATATTTGAGTTCATAATCTTTACCTTGTTTTTGCCGTTACGTATAGTATAACACTTTTTGCGCCTAAATCAAATAGATATTGTATACAATCTTCAATAACGTTAACACCTTCCGTATAGATATCGTCAACTAAAACAATATTTTTGCCTTTTATTTTGCTTAAATCAACTCTACAAGTGTCTTTCGTAATACCTTTATATGGATTATCGCCCGTATTGTTTTCAAACCTCCAATTATGCGTAGTTTTAGTGTCTTTAATTCTTGTAATTGCATCAGAGCCGTTAACAAAACCTAATTTGTTAGCGCAACTTGAAATCGCCTTTTTGAACATTAATTGACTTTGCTTATACTTGCTTTTCCTTTTAGAACGAGGCATAACGCAAACTGTAAAGTTTCTAAAATCGCCTTTATCAAAAATACTTTCCATATCTTTAACAAACCTTTCGGAAACTTGAACAAAATCTTCAACTAAATCCAGTTCGTTGTATTGATTAGTCATGTTTTTTAGTTGATTGATAAAGTCAGGGTTGCCTTGTTTTTGATAGCCTATGTAATCGCAATTATAAAACGCCAAAACTTTTTGCTCTAAATATTTGTTTTCGCCAATATAAAATTTTTTCATATTTGCTCCTAAAATAAAAGTTTTATCTTAGGTATATCATGCAAAAATCTCATAATCAAGGTTTACTGACAAGTGAAAAGTTTTAAAAATAGTAAAACAGCAAGGATTTTCCTTACTGTTTTAGTGTTTAAAATTTATTTTTTAAGCCTAAAAACAAAGGCGAACCCGTCTCCTAAAGGAAACGGGTTCGTCTTTACTTTGTTTGGTGACCCGTTTGAAATTAAATCCGATTGTTCTATATCTTCAAATAAAATTTTATTCTCTCCGTCTTTATAATTACAAGTTATTATAAAATAATCATCATACAAATATATGCTATTAACAAAGCCGTCTATTAGTATCTGCTTGCCTTTTTGAGTTGTTATATCAAGATTTCTAAACTTGCTAAGTCCAAACATAATCTCATCCCTTGAAAGCACTGGATTTTCCAATTCTTCTTTGATTACTTCAAGTTGTAGGTTTTTCTTGATTTCCGTAAGTTCTTCAATTCGTTTTTTATCGGGTTCTAAAATCGGGCCCGTTTCCATCGCTTTAACAAGGTTATTTATCTTTTCATCTATTTTCCTTATTTCTTCTTCAATTTCAGGAACACGAGTTTCAATTTCAAGTTGTAATGCAAATAATCTATCAGTAAGCAATTTCATTAACTGGTCATCCATAATCTTGTCCATAATATGCTTGCAAACTAAATCTTCTATGTATTCCTTTCTGAACGTTTTTTTGTCACAAGTATGCTTTCGCTTTTGAGTAGCACATTTATAATAACGAAGTTTTTTACCTGTTTTAGTATTTCCACTTTCACCAACCATCATCGCTTTGCATTTACCACAAAACAATTTAGTTGTCAACAAATATCCCTCTTCAGCTTTTTGCTTTGCAGGGGTGCTTTTATTTGTCTTCATTCTTTCTTGTGCTCTATTAAACGTTTCTATATCAACAATAGCTGGAACACCACCAGGAACAACAACGTCACTAAATTTATATTCTCCGATATATTTTCGATTTCGGAGCATTCTATGTATCATATTGTAGTTTAAAGGCTTTTCATAAGATTTCCTACCATCGTTGGCTTTTTTGAGCGATACAGTAATAGTTGCGCCCCTAATATTCATATCGTAAACGATATCCTTTATTGTTTCTCCATTAGCGTATCGCCCGAATATTTCACGAACATAAGGTGCTTTCTTTTCATCAATTTGTAGATGTTGGTCCTCATCTACGTAATATCCCAAAGGAATAACACTACCATTATTTTTACATTTCAAGGCATTTTCTTTCATTCCACGAGAAACTTTTTCTGCAAGGTCAACTGAAAAATATTCAGCATATCCTTCCAAAACTGCTTCTAGCAATATACCATCAGCACCTTCGGCTATTGCTTCTCTCGCAGAAACGACCCTAACACCATTTTTCTTTAATTTGTTTTTATATACAGCGCTATCAAAGCGATTACGAGCAAAACGGTCAAGCTTCCAAACGAGCACAACCTCGAACAGCTGTTTACTGCTGTCCTTAATCATTGCTTGAACCCTTGGACGATTATCGGTTTTAGCTGATAATGCTCGGTCTATATAAGTATCAACAACTGTCATTCCGTTTCGTTCGGCATATTCCATACATTCACGAAGTTGACCTTCAATAGATTCTTCTCGTTGATTATCCGAAGAATATCTTGCATATATAACCGCTTTCATTTGTTTTCCTCCTTTGTTTAATCTTCTTTATATTCTTTAATCTAATCATTAATATTTGTTTGATTTGTCAATAAATTATGACATTAAATTAGATTTTTTTGCAGAAATACGACTAACTTTCCAATATACTTTCGTCAAGTAAGAAATCGTATAAGCCTACGTGATAAATGCCGTTATCGTCAAACCAAGGTTTCATATATGATTTAGTTACGATTATTTTCTTAAAGAAATCTTTGGTTTCAAGGAAAGGTCGAAGTTCGGCTTTTTCTTTATCGTCCGTAGAGAGCGCCAATGCAGACTGAATATAATATCTTCTCATTCCTTTATTGATAACAAAATCAATCTCACATTGTTTTTGATGGCGTTTCCCATCTTCGCCAACGCTTACAATTTCAACAACGCCAACGTCAACCGAAAAACCACGAGCAAGTAATTCGTTGTAAATAATATTTTCCATTGCGTGCGTTTCTTCTTGTTGCCTAAAATTCAAGCGTGCATTACGCAACCCCATATCGGTACAATAGTATTTAGACGGATAAAGGAAATATTTTTTACCTTTAACGTCGTAGCGTTTTGCTTGATTGAATAAGAACGATTCTTCTAAATATTCTAAATAGGTTGCAATTGTTTGAGAATCAACTTTAACGTTTTTAGCCGATTTCAAAGCATTTGCTATTTTAGATGAGTTGGTAAGCGAACCGATTGCCGAACATAAGTCGTCCGTTAAAAGTTGTAAAACTTCAGGCAAATCAATACTATACCGTTCTTCAATATCCTTGAAATATACTTCTTTGAAAAGGTCAGATAAATATTTTGCTTTATCTTCTGCCGTTTTTCTTGATAAAGTAAGCGGAAGCCCACCAAATTGAGCATATTCTTCAAAACGATCTAACTTATCGCCACCTAAATAGCCGTAGTATTCCTTGAAAGTAAGGGGATAAACTCTAACCTCATCACCACGACCACGAAACTCGGTCATTACGTCTTTAGAAAGAAGTTTAGAGTTACTACCCGTAACGTAAACGTCAACGTTTTGCATACGAAGTAAACCGTTTAATACGCCGTATAAAGGTAATGGTTCGTCACTTTTAAGTTCTTCTTTTTTGATAGCGTATTGTACTTCATCTATAAACACGTAATATTGTTCGTTGTTATTAACGATTTTAGAACGGATATAAGTGGAAAGTTCTTTCGGTTCACGATATTTATCGTTTTCTTCTTCATCCAAAGCAATTGTTATAATATTTTCCTTCTTTACACCGATAGAAAGCAAGTAATCATAATACAAATGGAAGAGAAGGTAACTTTTACCACATCTTCTAATACCCGTAATTACTTTTATCATACCGTTTTCTTTACGGTCAATTAACTTTTGTAAATATCTTTCTCTTGCTATTACACCCATAAAACGCTCCTTTTATTTGAAAGTTAGTCGTAAAAACAATTTACTTTCAATTATTATACTTAAAACACAATCTTTTGTCAAGCTAAAATGACCGAACTTTTCGTAGTTATTTAGATTATATCACACTAAATATGACTGTTTTAGTCACATTAAAAATATTTTCGATACAATATTGAGAAAAATTTTAAATATCATCATATTTTTTGCTACAATTAATACAAAAACCATTTCCTGCATCATTATCATATGTTATTTCTTTTCCGCACCTAGGACATAAATTATATTGGTCATATTCATCGTATTCACCTTCTGACCAATGAATAAAGTTTGTTTCCTCTAGTTCACACGATTCTAAATATACAGCATCATATGTGTCTTCAGTTACCAAATCAATAAAATCATCTATAACACGTTCAACTTGAACTTTTGCTATCCCTTCAAACTCATGTTGGTTATCTGGAGAAGAAATAACTTCTTTAGTGTCGTCATCTCTTCCTAAATATTCTTGAGATGTCCCCGTTGCTTTTATTTTGTAAGTTAATAGATATATAAAAGTTTTATCAATTTGCTCAATCAAATCATAATCGATAAGTTCATATTCTTCAATTTCTAGGTCTGAAAGACCTTCACTTCCTATGTTGTTGTATTCCGATATAAATCGTTCCCCTGAAAAAGCAATTTGATCTTGTATTTTTTCAAACGCAGAGTCCATTATCCTTTCAATATAATTTTCATTATTTTGTGAAAGAGCCATATCTACAGTATTTAATTTTTCTACATTAAATTCATTGGAAATTGAAGAAAACAATTCCATAGAAGTTATACCTATGATAGAACAATTTGTTTTTTTATTAAATTCGCTTACCAGCTTGGGATGAAAGCGTTTTTCAATAGTTCCATTATTATTAAAGGGTTCCCACCAATCAATTTTAACATCATCCGTTATAAATAATATGTTTTTCTTTTGCGCAATACTTTCATCAATTATTTCATACCATAAAATCAAATCAGAGTATTGTCTTAAACCTTGTTTATCTTTATCTTTGAAACCAGGTGGGGTCTTGTCTTTGAACCGTTTTTCACCCTCTTCGCAAATGTCATAAATTTCTGAAAAACTATACTGTTTCAATATGCTATTAGATAATGAATCCATAAAATTTTTTATTGGATCAACTCTTAAGTATTCGTCGTTTACAGCTATTAATAGTTCGTGTGAATCGCAATAACTTTTAATATCACTGCGAATGTTTTCTATTTGTTGAATAACGTTTGAATGAAGAGATGGCATATCAGGAAAATTATATTGTTCAATTCTCTTAAATTCTTCGTCAATACTTTGATGAAAAGAATTAATTTTATCTAATAACCTAACGTTATATTCTTCTATTTTCTTTTTGGAGTGGTCATACTTAGCACGATAGTGTTTATTATATTCTTTATACGTTGTAAACGGAATTTTTATATGGTTCTGTATTTTCTTTAAGCATTCAATTGCAAAATTTGCAAATTCGGGAGAGTAATCATAAATACGTAAATAAACATTTGTATCGCAAATTACTATATAATCTTTCTCCATCAACGCTTTTATGGACACTTGCATAATTTTTCTCCTTTTTTAGTTTCTTAAAGCATTTTCTAATTTAGGTTGTCCGTAAAGTTCACCTTCGGGCGTTCTTTCGAGAAGATAGTCCGCTAATATATCAAAGTAATCGATAATTTTAACAAGCACGGGAATGTGTGCGTCACTAGTTGAACTCTTAATTGAGTTTTAGGTGTTTAATAATTATTCTTCTAGGTCTTCTAGAAAATCATCCCAATCAACACGTTTTTTCAAATCTTCTAAATAATAACATACTTCAGAGTAGTGGTCTAATAGCAAAGTTAACAAGTTTTCATATTCTTCAAAATTTATTTCAAAATACTTTTCTAATTGAGCCAAATCATCTATGTTAAATATTTTATGTACTATTTCGTTTCGGTTTTTATTAACCAACTTAAGCTTTTCAAAAATATTCTGTTTGCTTTTAAAATCGATTGAAAAATTTTCATAATCTGCAATGATTTGTCCAAAAGTTTTGCGTTCAAAATCCACTTTAATATTAACTCTGCTAGGCCAAATCTCTGCTTTGATATAAAACACGCTTAACTCGATTATTTCTTTTAGGAATTGTTCTATTACTTGTTGCCAAAGAAGTAAAGAACCCATCTTTTTAGAAATAGAAGATTGGCGATATACTTTTCTAGCAGAACGTAGTAAGTCAATTTTTCGTTTCTTTTGTTTATCAATCCACCACGAAGGATTAGACATCATTTCTAAAATTTGTTTATCATAATTTTTTATATTGTTATCCATTCTTTCCCCTTGTTTGTATTATTTTTAATTTTAATAAGTTTACAATATGTCGTCGTTTATTAGCTTTTCTTCCTTGTCCATTGCGGCTTCGCGCGTTTGGTCGTTACAATCTTTTTTGCAAACGGTTTTATATTCTTTATCCCAAATTTTAAAAAGCCTATCACGGCAAGCAAGCACGTTGTCTTGCATAATATCTACGCCGTAAACGCTGCTTATAGCAAGTACGGCGTTTTTTTCGTAATCAAGCGTAGATTTTTTATATTTGCGTTTAACTACTTCAAGTTTACGGGTAAGAATTTCCGCCAAAAAGTTGCCATCTCCACACGCAGGCTCTAAAAACCTACTGTCTATGCGCTCGGTTTCATCTTTAACAAGGTCGCACATAGCCTTAACTTCGCGCTCGGCGGTAAACACTTCGCCGAGTTCTCTAACTCGCTCTTTTGATTTTGTTTGGCTTTTTACCATAATCAACTCATCCTTTTAGAATCGTAAATGCGTTTTAATTATATCGCAAATGCGTTATTTTGTCAATGTGATTGCGTGGTATAATAAACGCAAATGCGTAGTATAATAAAATAAAAGGAAAACTTTTATGGATATTATCGCAAAGATTAAAATTAAAGAGTGAACGTGGTTGGACGGATTATGAACTTGCGCAGCAAGCTATGGTTACGCAGTCAACAATCGCTTCTATGAAAGCAAGAAATTCGCCACCAAAATTAGACACGTTGCAAGCGATTTGCAACGCATTTGGAATAACGCTTGCACAGTTCTTTTTAGAAGATGAGCAAATAGAGGTTTTAAGCGAACAAGAAAAAAGCCTTTTAGAAAGTTTTAGAAAACTTCCCCCTAAAAAGCAAAAAGCGTTAATTGATTTATTGTAAAAGAAAAAGCAGTTCAAAATTTTGAACTGCTTTTTGATTGCCGTTTTGAGACAGGGTGACGGCAAACCTGACCATCTATTATTCTTTAGATGGATTTTTATTTAATTGTTTTCTATCCTGTATCCATTTTTGGTATTCCTCATTTCCTTTTTCTGTTTTTAAATATTGCCGTATAGCAGGTAAAATAGCTCTTGCCATTGCATCAATAACAAAATCAGGTATCCCCGTTTTGTTTTTCGTTCTCTTCGTATGATGCCTCTGGGCTTGGACGCAAACCTGCTATACTTTCTATAACTTTTAGAGAAAAGGAATAAATTGTTTTATTTTTAGGAAGAATTTTTCTAACAAGTTCTAATTGATGTTCGTGACAAAAAACAACGAATTTGTAATGCGGATTATCTTCTTGCAATTTTTTCAATGACAAGAAATATGATATATTGCAACTTAAAAGATTATAATAAACCACGCCTCTATCAATGGCGGTATAATATATTGTGGAAAACAATTCGCTTTCATTAACGTCTTTACAATACTTGATTGCTTCAAAATGGAAATTTTCACAAGCAACCATACATCTTAACAACCTAATACCCGTTTCATCTGACGGCACAAACAATACTTTTGAATAAAAAGTGCTGTCCGTATAACTTTTACGGCGGTTTGTTCTCTTGTTGTAGATAAATCGCAGAGTTTTAACCCCATCAAATATATCTTTACCGAATAAAATTGCACTGTGCGGCAAAACCTGTAACGTTGAGTTTTTACAAAACAATTCGCATAAACTATGGCGCATCTTTGTTTCGCCGTTTTCCCACAACTTAATCATTTGCCCACCTATATTATACAAAGTATACATTTTATTGTGTAGAAAGAATGAGCCAACACTTCTTGTAAAAATGGTTTTCTTTAACTCAAAGTTCTTATTGCCTTTTAGGTCTCTAATATGATAAAAGCAAGGCTGTGGCATTAGAGATAAATTTCCCGTGTTAGGTTGCCATAAATTTGGAAGTTTGCTTGGATTACATTCAAATCCAGCGGATTTTAATAATCCAACAGTTTCCGCAATCAAAAAGTTCCTTTCCTTATGCTTTTCGCCACCCGAAAAGTTATTTTGTCTATAAGAATTTATGTAATACTCATATAAATTAGCCCATTTGAGTATAGGGTAAGAACTTTTCAAAAAACGGATACAACGACCTTGTCCTTTACCAACAATAGTAAACACCTTAATCTTTATAGTTTCCTTTGTTTTGTCGTTAAAATATGTTTGCAATTCCATCATTTTTTTAAGAGTTGCACGAAACATTCTTTTATTGCCCAAACGTTCTAACAAACAAAGTGGATATTCACCAGTTAATGCTACTGTTGAAACAAGTTGATACGCTTGACACTTTTCGTTAAAATGAATCATACCCAAACCCTCCTTTGCTTTCGCCATTTCTCAAAATCCGTTTCAGGAATTAAATAGATATTTGTCCTGTTTTTCTCTCCCGACCTACTGATATGAACGTTAGAACAAACGTAGGCACTATCATCACGCAAGGCGAATAAAGAAATAATATCGGTAACTGCTTTTACTTCAATATTGTCGTGGTCACGCCATTGCCTTTTCGGTCTATGCTCATCATAAACATGCTCATAGATAAAAATACATTTTTCAATTTTCTTAAAATTCTTTCCATCGAAAAATGCCTTTAATGCATCTTGCACAATCTCACGAATATATTGAGGATTACCTTTGTTTCTTTTAGGAAGAAGTGCAGGAATACTAATAACTAACCAACCCTCTTCTGTAAAGTAAACATCCACGGGTGAATTTGCTTTAATTGCCGTTTGTATTACTTGTATCGACTTTTCCTCACCAGTATAAATCGCTAAATCTCTGGCTTTGGATACAAGTTCTTCTGCTAAAACTACGTACTCTAACGAAAGTTTACTGAATTCCTTTTCGTTATTATTCGTTTTAGTGTGTTGGATAAGCCCCATTTTTTCATTGAGTTTATCCAAAGTGACGTTGTTACTATCAATAATTTTTTCATTAAAATTCATAATATGCTCCTTTAACAATTCTATCTACAAAATTACCCGTTGCTGATTAGTAAAAGGGGGGAACGATTTTCTTGGCATATTCCAAAACCAAACCACTTGTTAATACAAGGCTAGTATAAATACGGGGCGATATACTTATTAAGCGCTGTGGTTTTTCGCTTAAAAGCCTTGTTATGCCATATAAAACCTAATTTTTTGCACGAAAAAAACGACCTCTCAAAAAAATTGAAATGTCGTTACTTTGTTTCCACCAAAGGGAAACCACCCCGCGTTTGATATATTAAAATAAAAAGAACGTATCCCAAGGCATAATTTGGGTTTAGACGATTTGGCTATTTATTTTTATCAAACGACTAATATTCTATCCCTGTTCTCAAAACACACCACTTTATGCAATGGTTTATTTAGGATGCAAAGAGATTTTCTTTATACGTTGTGAGCATTTGCGTTTATATTTTTAACACACAAAAATTTTAAAGATTCTCTAAACTAATTTATTGAAACCTGATTTTTACCGAAGACAAATTTTTCGTCTCACATAGAGAAAGCTCATTTAAATATTTGAGTTGCATAAATTACAAATATTATTCTCTAACGGTATTTAATGAAACTAATAACTGATATCCACAGCAACTTAATGCTAGTTAATGAAACTATATCTTCTCTAGGAAGATTTGAAACTATGTCTTTTATAAAGACCTTAAAGAATAAACACAATGAAAGTGTTTTCCCTAATGGATATCTACTAGGGGATTATAAGTATAGCAAAAGCATAATTTCTTGTCAACAAGAATTAATATTAATACTAAAACTTTTTAGAGTTTAATCCATTTTTTATGACTGCCCTGTGGGTGCTGGTTTTTCTTTATTTTTTAAATCAGTATCACAAATATAGTTTAATAGTCTGTTTTCCCACCACACACATCATATTCCGCAAACACAAGACAGCAACCTACTTATCTATTATCTTATCTTTATTTAAGTATGTTTGTGTTATATAACAAAATAGAGTTTATATATTGTCCACCGCCCTCACTTTGTTCGGGCGGTGGACTCACTATTTCGCCACTCTTACTATTATCTTAAACGAAATCGCTTTGACTTTTTCGCCAAGCAAAAATTTATAAAAGCCCTTGTCAAATCAAGAAGTTTTTAGGTGCAATCAAACACCCGCTATCATATGTAAGAAATTTTTGCTGTTTTTTTGCAGTTTTTACACCTGTTTTTATAGCCATCATTGTTAAAATTATAGGCTTTTGTCAACAACAAATTGATTTAATAATTAAAATTAAAGTTAAAAAGGATGTCGCTAAAAACGACATCCCCTAGGTTTTTATAAAAATTTTAATTGTTCGTTTTCTAATATTCTAACGTTATATAAATCTGGATTTTTCTCGTTAGCAAAAAGCTCAACATTTGGTGCAAGTTTTCTTAAACAAAATTTATAATAGACTTGCTTATTTGCTGGTCTTAATAAATCAATGCAGTTTTGCAAATATTTTTCCCAATTTTGCCATTTATCAGCTTTTTTATAGTTATTGATTTTTCCTATTTTATAATGTTCAACGGAATTATCTTTTAGGGTTCTTTCTATAAGTTTAATGCTTTCATCTGGCTCTATAGTCGGTTCAAAACTTGCAAAAGTTTTTATTCCGTTTTCATGAAGTGTTTTTAAAGTATAAAGTCTATCTTCTGGCAAGGAAGCATAAGGCTCCCACTCTTTACTTTTATTTTCATCTAAAAACGTTAACGTTGTGCCAACGGTTATTCTATTGCCAAAAGATTTGAACACGTCTAAATCTCTAAGCATTTTACTGCCACCCTTTGAAAGAACTGCAACGGGAACGTTATAAGCATTTAGCAATTTTAACACTTCTCTTGTAGTTTCACTGTTATCTGCATTATCACAATAAACGTCACCAACAAATGAAATTAAAACTTGTTCTTTATATGTGTTTTTTTGCAAATCCTTTTCTAAAAGTTTCAAAATATCTTTTCGTGGCTCAGGCTTTCCAAAATAACTATCTTCAGTGCGTTGAAGAGTATGAGGCGCATAACAATATTTGCATCTATGACTGCATCCGATATAAATATTTAAGGCATAAGGACTATATTCCCTTGCCATTCCCGTTGGTTTATATATAATACTCATGTTTATAATATCTAAAGTTGGGTGTTTGCTTGCAAGGACACACAACTGATGTTTTTTCAAATTTGAAGTTGCATAAACTGTTGTTTTTGCAGTAAAACGATAGTTTTACAAATTTATGAGTGCAAGCGAAATAAATTTAATTTCTTGTAATTTATATTTTAACATAAATATTATATTTTTTCAATTATCTATTTAATTTTTGATAAAATATCCATAATGTTTTAAGAACTTATCTCTTATTGAATAATAATAAACTTCTTCAATCCCATATTTTGCAAGAAACTCATAAAAGAACTCAATAGCTCTTGCATTAAAAAGCGACGGGACTTTATTATAAAAATTCTTAAATCCCAACTCTTCTTTTGCCACATTTTGTATTTTTGTAAACTCATTTGTTATGGCTGTATAAATTATTATTGTTCCACTTTTAACATCTTTTCTTGTCAAAAGTTTTTTATATAAATCAAAAGCAATCCCATAACTATCACAATCTATTACGTTATAAGTAGATAAGTCTAAATTATCAATCGCTTTTCTTGTATCTACATTTAAGTTTTTACCTTTGTTGACCGATACATCTATGCCATAATAATTATTTGTTTTAATATTATTCCATAAAACATTTCGCCCAGCAAATAAATCCATAACATTTACTTCAGATAAATTCTCAATTGCTTTTTGTCTTATAAATATTTTATTTGGGATAGATTTATTATCAGTTTTAGTTGGTTGTTGACTCAATTTCTACACCCTCTATCTTTCTTATTTTGTCTATAAAATAAATAATCTTGTTGTTTTTATTTATATCTCCACTTATTAAATAATGGATTTTATTAATTTGCTTTAATATTCTTTTTTGAACCCTAACTATAGTTTGTAAATATTTTTCGGCTTCAAGACCAAAATCCCTAAAATCATATTCTTGTAGTTTTTTTAATTCTTCATACAAAACACCATCATCAAACCCCGTTTCTAAATTAGTAGAATTATGAGCAATTACATAGGCATCTCTTTCTTTATCGCTTAAATGGTCAAGACGAACACAAGGAAGTTTACTTATCCCAAGATATTTTGCCGCTTCTATTCTCCCATTGCCTTCTAATACTATGTTATCATCCCCAGCAATTCCTATTGGGTCATTAAAACCAAACTCAATGATTGAATTTGCAATATGTTTGATTTGTTCTTTTGTGTGTATTTTAGAGTTTTTGTTATGATGAGTTAAGCAATTGACATCTATATATTCTATTTTTAATTCTTTGTTTTCCATAATTTATAACCACTTTGGCTTTCTCGCTTTTGGAGTCAACCTTAAATCTGTTAAAATTTTTTCTATAAGTTTATTGCTTTCCATATATGTTTTATAATGTTCGTTTTCTTTAACCATAATTTTGGGCGTTTTTCCATCACTACAAATTCCAGTTACTATTCTTACATATCTTTCAGGGTTTTGTATCCACGATATCCATGCTTTATCCCTTATAATTTTCAATTGAACATATTGTAAAACAAGTTCTTTATCTGTCATTATCTTTTTATAGTTTGTACTTGAGTTTAACATTGCAACAAATTCATCCCACACAATCTTTTCCTCTTCTGTTAAGTTGATTGGTGGATTTAATATATTTTCATCCATAAAACACCTCCTCTTTATTATTTAATATCACATGAAAAGGTGAAAAATCAATACTTTATGAGAACACATTGTTTTAAAAAACAAAAAAACAATAGGTAAAACCTACTGTTTTAATGAAATAAATTTTTTATCGACGAGTTTTATTTTAGGTTAAAAAAACAATAAATCCGAACGAATCGCCTATAATTTCGATACATTCGGATTTATTCTTGTTTGGTGAAGCCTTTGATGTTAAAGACGAACTTTCGATTTCCTCAAAAGTTACGGTTTTTGATTTATTTTTGTAGTTAAACGTTATAACGTATCTATCGTCGTATAGATAAATTGAATTTACAAAGCCGTCGATTAAACGTTGTTTGCCTTCTTTGGTGCTTATATCTAAACTCTTGTAATGATATAAGGCGTGAAGTATTTGCTCTTCGGAAACAACGGGGTGGTCTAATTCTTCTTGATAAAGTTCTTCTTCAAGATTTTTCTTTCTATCTTCAAGCTCGTCCAAAACTTGCTTGGTTTTGCTTGAATAAATACCGTTTGTTATTGCTTCCACAAGGTTATCAAGTTTCTTATCTACTTCTTCAAGTTGACTTTTAAGCGTTGCTACCGCAAAAGATTGTTCAGACTGCATTTCGTAAATTCTTTTAGCAAGTTCTTCTAAAACGTTGCCGTCCGAAAGTAGTTCCATTATATCGTCAATTACTAAGTTTTCGATATAATCTTTGCCAACTGCTTTCTTTTTACAGTTTCCTTTTTTAGCACGGGTGCATTTATAGTAGCGATATTGCTTTGAAGTATGGCTCGTGCCGATTTCTCCAACCATAAACGCTCCACAATGTCCGCAGAAAAGTTTAGTTGTTAAGAGATAATCATCTTCGGTGCGGTGCATTGCCGGTGCTTTTTTATTTCTTGCAATACGGCTTTGCACAAGTTCAAAAGTGTCTTTATCAATAAGTGCAGGAATACCGTTTTCGAGAAGCACGTCGCCAAACTTGTATTCGCCTATGTATTTACGGTTAGTAAGTATGCGGTAAATCGAGTTATAGTTGAGTGGATAGTTGCGGTTTTTAATACCACGCTCCGCCATAATCTTTACGATATCCGTTACCTTTTTGCCGTCCAAGTAAAGAGCATATATCTCTTTAACGATAGGAGCAAGAGTTTCGTCTATTTGATAATGGTCGTCATCATCAACGTAATATCCAAACGGAGCGCGCACGCCGTTAGCTTTTGCTTTTAAGGCGTTGTCCGTCATACCACGTTTAACCTTTTCTGCAAGTTCCGCAGAGTAGTATTCTGCATAGCCTTCTAATAACGATTCAAGAAGTATTCCGCTTGCATCTTCGGAAATCTTTTCAGTGGCAGATATAACCCTAACACCGTTTTTCTTTAATAACGCTTTATATCTCGCCGAGTCGTAACGGTTACGAGCAAAACGGTCTAACTTCCACACGATAACAGTATCAAAAATAGACTTATAACTGTCTTTAATCATACATTGAAATTCAGGGCGATTATCGGTTTTAGCAGAGAAAGCACGGTCAATATACTCGCCGACAATCGTTATTCCGTTGTATTCAGCGAACTTTTTGCATTCACGTAGCTGACCATCGATAGATTCTTCACGTTGGTTATCCGACGAATACCTTGCATATATAACCGCTTTCATAATTTTCTCCTTATTTTTTACGATTCAAAACTTTCAATTATCTTTACTAGGCTAGAAAATTCACTTATTTCAAAATCCGGTGATAAATTGTTATTACTTATTGTTTCTTTTAACTTTTTTTCTCTCTTGAAATCTTCTTCAGTCCAACTTGTAATATCGACCAACTTTTGATAGTAATCATTTTTTTCTTTTTGGGGATTCATCCACACAGAAGTAACGCCTGCTTGTATAGCCATGTAAATATCTTTTGTTAAACTGTCTCCCACGTAAATAATTTCCTCTTTTGATACATTTTCAATAGAAGCAATCTGTTCTATTATAAGAGGATTCGGTTTTTTTTCTTTAACTGCATATACTTTATTGTTGCTCGTTGATATTCCACCATATTCACCAACATATACATGCTTAAAGAACTTTTCTATGTTCAATTTTTGTAAACGATAAAACCCATTTTTTAAGCTTGATTCAGTATATCCTATTATAATTACGCCTTTGTTAAACAAGTATTCTAGCGTTTCATAAACGGAAGGATATAATGTTAATGTCTTTTTTCTTATCGAATTGAATTTATGAAAGGCTTCATCTAAAACTTTTTTAATCTCTACCTTAGATAAATTAAAATAATGAGTTAATATAGAAGGTAGTTCTAAAGTAGAAAAAGGGTGTTCTACGTTTCCATATTTTTGATGGACTTGTTTATACTCCTCGATTAACGTTTCTTTTTTTATGCCGGTTATAGCATGTACTTCATCTATCATGGCATAAAAAGACGGAATAAAGAAATCAATCCAACTATATAATGTGTCATCAAGATCGGTTATTAATACTTTTTTCATATTTATAATATAATTTCAAATTTTTCAATAGGATTTTGTTTTTGAACATTGCCAGTTGTTTCTAGACAATAAATAGAGATTTCTATTTGTTTATCATTTGATATATTTATAGTTGCAATCTCGTTTTTTGAATCTTGTCCTAAATCTTCTCTTTTTGCACCAGAACTACTCAACCCTACAATATGATAGGTAAATTTGTTCCCATTTTTCAACTGTCGTGTAATTTGAGAATAAAAACTCCTGTGAGTATGACCATGAAGAATAATTTTAATTTTATTGTTGATACAAAATTGAGAAACCGCTTCACTATCTAGAAACATGGAATACATAGGATTTACTCTTGGTGTTTCCGCATATGCAACTGGTAATAGATTATGGTGTAAGACTAAAAACCTTGTAGCATTAACGTCTATGGTTTTGTTTAATTGCTTTGCAATCTCTTCCAATTGGTCATTACCAACAAAACCCATCCCTTTAAAATGCTTCCCGTCTTCTTGAAGAATGCAAGTGTTTAATGTAATTATTTCAAAAAGTTTACCTGTGCTAGAAATAAATCTTTGTATACTATTAATGTATTTATTTGCTCTAACTTCCTTAATGCCTTCATAAAAGTCAATATAATTCTTTTTCGCTTCATCAAAAGTTAACTTCACTACATCATCTTCCTTATACTCATCTTTAGAGTATTCAAAATCATGATTTCCAGGACATAAAGTGAATCTTGATGGAGAAAGTCCATAAATGCTTTTCATATCCTTAAAAAACTCTGTCGCTTGCTGGAACTCTGTTTTACTTGCACAGTAAGTAAAATCACCAGAAACAATAATTCTTGATAGTTTTTTATTGTCTAAACTCTCTAGGGTTCTTTCTATAACGGAACTTATTTTATTTGTACTTCCTACTGTTTCTGTAAAAGCATGATGGGTCTTAGAAAAATGCAAATCGGTTAACCACAATATTTCGCCAGCCTCATCTAAAGTAAAAGTCTTTTCATAACTTTCTTTAGGGGGATTGTATGAAGTTATTTCTCGTTCTTCGTCTGAAGTTTTCTTATCCCTTAAAAACCAAATAGTACGCTGTTGTTGATAAAGTTCCTCCACACTATATACAACTTTTTGGTCAAACATATTAAAAGGTGTCGTTTTAGACGCAAAATGCTCGTCAATTTCAACATAAGAATATTTTTTCAAAAATAAATTTGGTTCAGATATTTTTTCTTCAATATTAGAAAATTTAAACCAAATCATATATTGATTTTCAGAATAATATTGTGGAGTTGCCTCTTTGTCTGGAGAAGAGAGTTCTTCTCCATTTTTAATTTCTATACCAATGCAAGTCGCTTTATGTATGCTCAATTCACCAGAATTAAACAAAAGAAGTTCAATTTTTTCTTGTTCTTTGATTTGTTTTTTCAATTCAGCGAATAGTTCTAATGCGACTTTTTCTTGTGGCTTAGACCACCAACCCCACCAAACATATCCTTTCTCTTTTATAATGGCTTGATGTGCTTGTACTGTATCAGGAATAGATAAGTTTCTAAATCTTAATATGAGAGTTTTTACTTCACTCATGTTTCATCTCCTTGCATGGCTTAATTTATAGCATAATTTTCTTTTGACGGTCTATAACTATTTATTCTATCTGAATATTCGTTTTTATCAAAGTTTAATAAATCGTCGACAATTTTATCAAAATTTTCGCCTAAATTTTTAACTTTTTCACTGTCATCAACCAATCCAACCATACGGGCAATATTTATAGGTGCTATTTTAATCTTACTATCAACACATTCAAATTTAAAGAATCTTGCAACATCGGGATGAACATACGGAGCAATCATCATTGCCCTATATTCAATTCCCGTTTCTTTGGTTTGTTCTTCAACATGTCTTGCTACATTTGTAGTCTCATTATTTAAAACTTGATTTCTACCACGTTGCATAGTAGGCTCAAAAATAAATGATCCGTCTTCATGAATATAAACTATATCACATTTGCCAGAAGGAGCAAAGTGGAGTGGTTCACCGTCTTCATTATAAATAATATTAGAGACTAAACCCGTTGTGCCATACTTTTTACCGATTAATAATGCTAATAAATATTCTAAACGTAATGGTTCAGATATTTCCTCAAACTTGGACTTATCCCTAACAAGTCCTGCTAAAATCATTAATTCTTTATTCAACAACTTAATGTCATATTTGTCTGCGGCTTTTTGAAGATTCATATTATAGAAGAATCTATCAAGGTTCTTTTCTTTTTCATCCAAAGAAAGTTGTTGGTTCATTATAAAGCCGTTTTGAGCAAGCAATTTTTCTTTTGATTCTACTATTTTCTTACGAACAATATCATTTTTCTGCCAAGGAATTTCAATTTTGCTTAAATAATCGTAATAATCGACCTCAGAGGCAAAGTGTTCTGATTTATAGCCTTTATAAACAGATAAAATACTTTCGATTTTTTCAATGTTATATGTTGAAAAATCGTAGTATGTATAACCAAACGCTCCACGTTTAATAATAAGTCCCGTCATTTCAAATTTTCTAAAAACATCGTCGGGATAATCACTTTTTATGCTTTCTTCTGCCAAGGGCAAAATATCATTGTCGATTAAATATTGTCTAATATATGGCATATTTAATTCGTATTTGAATTTCTTACGATAATTAATAATCTCGTTTGCGGCTTTTTGATAATCGCAATCTTTCATGCTTAAAACAAAAGCAGCAAATTCGTGACGTAAAATACCTTTTGCTTCATTACCCAATGCTTCCCATTGCTTCTTTACTTCATTTGTAACGAAAATCATATTAAGGAACGGACGTGCCTTGTTAAGCAATTGAACTCTGATAGGACTATAAGCGTGCATACCTATCATCGCCTTTGTGTAGATAAGAGTAGCATCTGTTTTCTCGTCTAATAGTTCTTGTCCTAAATTAGTAATAAAAATTTTATAAACACCACGTTTAACAGTTTCAAAACGCAAAAATCCTTGGTCTTTCATTGAGCGAAGTTGTGTCATAACTCTGCCGTGTAAACCTGTTGCTTGTGGATTATTTTTAATTGCTTCTTTAGCTTCACTAATTGTGAGTTTTTCTCCATCAGCAATTTTCTTTTTAACATATTCGGGGATGTCAGAAAGTCTATAAACGCCATCAACAACCAAATCAAAGAAATATTGGTAAGATAAACCTTCGTCAAAATCCTTACCTGCATAAGGGATAAAATGACGTAAAAATTCCATATTCCTCTTCGGGTTTCTTACTGTTGTGTTTATTGAAAATACTTTATAGCCTTTTCTGTTTCCGCTTCTTCCGATGTCGTTTGTAGTCATCTCGTCCTCACTATAGTTATAAATTATTACTTCATCTGCATCGCTTAAATTCTTTTTTTGATAACTTGAATTTAAGTATTGCCTTTTTATGTGTTTTACTTTATATTTTTTCATCCACTCTTTCAATAGAGTGTTTTCTTTTCCGTTTGATTCAATAACGTTGGACAAAAGAAACTTATATCCTTTAGCGCTAAGATTATCAAGCAAATCAAGAAGTTCTTTTTCATCATTTTCATTCCAAAATGAATTATATGGTGCTTGCGTTATTAAATACGGGGGGTCAAAATAAAACAAGTCGTTCTTGTTCTTTGCTTCGTATAAACTCGCTGTTCTAAAATCATAATTTGTTATTGTAACCTTTTTGCTTTGAACTGCCTTGCAGTAATCAATGGTGCGAGTTCTTAATGATTCTACAAAATCAACTTTCCCAACAGGAACGTTAAACTCATCTTTACCGTTAAATCTTAAGAAATGATTAAAACCATAGATTACTAAAACAAATAATTTTGCAACGTCTTTATCGTTGTTGTAATCGCTTTTTAATCGATTATATGCAGCTTTATTATATCGAGAAAGTCCTTCGTGCTTTTCTTCAATATAATTATTTCTACCCTCATAATAGGTATTTGTTAAACCGTATTGTGAAATTAAACTATCCGTTTTTTTTATAATTTCTTCTGCAGTATTCGTACGAAAATACTCGATTAAATCTAAAATGTAGTGGTTTGTATCATTCAAATGAATATTATCAACCGATGAAGCAAAAGAAAGGATAGCGCTTCCACAAAAAATCTCGTGAATTGCCGTAGTACCTTTGGGTATATACGCTAACAGCTTATCTACAATTCGAGATTTATTTCCTTGATAATTTATTGGAGAATATAACATTTAAGCCTCTCTAATGCTTTCTTATAGTAGTTTTCATCTAATTCAGAACCTATGAAAATTCTATTGTTTTTCAAACAAGCCTCAGCGGTTGTGCCTGAACCTGTAAATAAATCAAGGACAATATCACCTTCGTTTGTATGAACTTTCATAATATCTTCAATAAGTTTCAAGGGCTTTTGTGTAGGATGAATACGTTTATCACCGCTTCCAACGCTTGCACATTTATAAATAGGGCGAAGATATGAAGATGAATTAGGTTTGTTAAAAGTCCATTTTCCACCATCTTTAACCGCCCAAATTGCCATTTCAAAATCTCCAACATAACGTCTTGATGTGTTTCTTGGCATAGGGTTAGGTTTAACCCAACGAATAACGTCTTTCATTGAAAAACCTTGTTCGTCAAGTTCTTCTACAATATAAGAAAAGTTTTTCCAATCGTTAAAAACGATAATAGAGCCACCATCTTTGATAAGTGGAGCGCATAAGCGAATCCATTCCTTTTGGTCAAAGTTGTAGTCCCATTCGCCGTAGTCCATTCCAGCTCTACCCATATTGCTAAATCCAAGTTGATGTTTTCTGCTTACACCATAGGGCGGGTCTGTAATAACAGCATCAATTTTAATATTTTTTTCTTTTAATTCTATTAATAATTCTTTGTAATCACAATTCTTAAAGATAAATTTTTCCATTGATATAATCCTCGATTAATTATATTGATTATATTATAACATAGTAAATATGACAATATATGTCATATATTTTATTTTTCTGTTTCAATAATTTCCATTATATCAGCTATATCACACTTAAGCGCTGAACAGATTTTTACGAGCATCTCGGTATTAACATTTTCATTTTTTCCAAGCTTAGCCATAGTGTTAGTTGAAATCCCTGCGGCCATACGTAATTCTTCTTTTTTCATGTCTTTATCTATAAGAAGTTTCCATAGTTTTTTGTAGCTAACTGCCATTTTTACAACTCTCCATATTGTAGTTTATACCATTGTAGCACATCTAAAAATAAAAATCAAGAGAAACTTTGCGTTCGCCAAGAAATTTTTGTTTGCAAATAAAAATATTTTGATTTTCGCCCAAGATGTCCCAACTTTTGGATATTTCAAAGTTGCTATTTTCTTTGAAATTTTTTATAATATATGACATATTTTGTCATATTTACTATGATATAATAACGTCAAGGTGTAATAGGATGAAAAAACGTGTTCAACTCCACGCAAAAGACGTGATGTGCTATCAAGAAAATGAAGAATATTACTTAAACCGCTTTCCGAAACAAGCAAAAACGGAAGGTATGGTTTATTATTTTCAAAAGATATACGGCGTTATTACTAAAACCGAAATAACCATTGAACAATGGAAAGAATTATATCTATTCAACAAAAGGCTATATAGAAGCAACCTAAAACATTACGACGATAGATATTTTGCACGTTTCCCTATCTATCAAGACGAAGATGGTGATGAAGCCGACCCAATGGAATATCAAGCCGATACGGAGAGTTTTTATACCGAAGCAAACACTTGCGAAAGATTGGACTTGCAAAACATTTTAATGGAATTAACCGAGGAACAACAAGATATATATACGCTTTCATACATACAAGACTTTACGCAAGAAGAAATTGCCAAAACGTTAAACTTAGAGCAATACCAAGTAAGCCGTATATTAAAAGAACTTGACGAAATTATTTATACAGCGAAGTTAGACGACGGAACTCGCAATGAGATTACTTTAAAGGTAGATTATGCTTACGACTACTATCGAAGAACGGGCAAATTAGAGCATTTAGAAAACGTTGCTATGGAAGATTTTCTTTCTAATCTACTCCCCGAAGAAGATGAAAAAATCCGTTGCTGGTTTTTCACGGAAAGCGAGCTTTATCGTTACGGAATAAAGTTTTTAGTGCGATACAAATTAGAAGATTATTCAAACCGAAATATCTATACGGAAATGTTTTCTTTACAAGACCTGACGGCACGTGGATATTTTATGCAGTTTATGACGGACTTGCCATTGGAATATCAATGGTTATATTTACACTTGCAAAAAGAAATAGAAAGACGACAAGAATTATTTAAAAAGCCGAAAGCACGCAAACACAATCGCTTTATCAAAGAACTTAAAACAATCGCAAAGAAGGCAAACACTACGCCAATGGAATATTTTAAGAACACATTCTTGCCTTACTTAAAGAGCAAATGCTCAAAGCAAAATTTGGCCTATGCTAAAAAAGAGTTAGGCTTCTTCGTAGTTAAAGAAAATAATTCAACCCCTGTATCTGAACAACTTAAAAAGATAATTAAGCGTTTACCAAAGAAAGAACGAGAAAGATTAGAAAACCTAAAAAAATAAAAATTTTTAACTTTTCAAAAATCCTTGCATAATTTACGGCAAGGTGTGTCCTTATATAAGTGAGAGGGCAAAACACAACTAAATACTTAATTGAAGTCTCACAGTTTCTACTGTGGGATTTTCTTTTGCCCTAAAACTTTTGGAGGTGGTTAAAATGATTTACTTTTGGCTTTGCCGATAGCCGTTAAACAATCGGACTTTAATAGTTCAGTGGACAAAAAAGCTCCGCAGGACGAACGAAACTTATGTAGCACAAGCGCAATAAGTGTAGTGAGCTACACTTTTATAGTTTCGCTAAAAATTTTAATAAGGAGGACAAATTTATTTACATCATTTGCAATTTAGACAAACTCAAAAAATCGGACGTTTCACCCGTTGAAGAAGAGAACGAACGTGATGAAACCTATCAAGGCTCTAACACTTGTATCGACAGTGCGAGAACGCATCAAAACTATCATACGGTATGTCCACAAGGGAAATATCTTGACGTTATCGAAGATAGAATTTCGGGCTTAAACCTAAAACGTAAAGTTCGCTCGGATGCCGTGTATATGTGTTCTTTCGTATTGACGGCAAGCCCTGAATTTTTCAAAGTGGCAACGTTCGATAAACAACAACGATTTTTTCGTGACTTTACTAACTTCTTCAAAGATAAATACGGAGAAGAAAACGTGCTTTCTGCTATCGTACATTTAGACGAAACGAATCCACATATGCACCTAAACCTTATCCCTATCGTTGACGGAAAGTTATGTGCAAAGGAATTGTTTGACGGACAACTTGTAAAACTTCAAACAGAGATATGGAAAGAAGTCGGACAAAAGTACGGATTGGAACGTGGCAAGACAGGAAACGACGTTGAACATTTATCTACAGCCGAATACAAAGCTAAAAAGATTTTAGAAGAAGCCAAAAGCAAGAAGGCAGAAACGGAAGATTATGCCGAAGCTCTAACCCAAGCCGAACAAGGCGAATTTGCTTGGTCGAAAGGCGGGCTGAAAAAGCAAATCGTTGCACTCACGGCAGAAAACGCCGACCTTAAAAAACGGTTAGACACGTCAATGGGCGAAGTTTTAGAACTTGACAAAGAAAACAAGCAACTGAAAGAACACAAGGTTAAAACCTCGATAGCGCTTACCGTGTTAGACCGTTTAAAGCTAGAGCACCCGGAAATTTATCGGGAAGTAATTTCGCAAAAGAAAAAGCCCACCACAAGCGAGAAGAAAAATTGGTGGACGAAGTAATTCCGTTGTAGTCGAGAACGGATAGAAAATTAAGGTTTTATTTAAGATTTGGTGCGACTTAGAATGATAATACGCGAACGATAGATACAAAGTCGCAGATGACAAGAGAAAATAAAACACACACGATAGGACGTGTAAAGGAGGAATCCATTTAGGAAACAATTTGAAAGGGAGAATGATAAACTATAATATTAATGACAAAGAGGCGCAAGAACACTACGGGACTGCCCGATTCGGAACTCGATTCTATCGCAAGAGTTTTATACTCTTCTATAATAGAATATTGCAATTCCGAAAAGGGTAAAAAAGATTTTGCCGAATGGCAAAAACAACGACAACTTAATATTAAAAATCAAAAAATTGTAGCTCCATTGTAATCATAGGAGCATTGTATATGAAGTTTTAGACCGCAAGAGGCGGTAAAAAGCGGTGGGGATTAATTTCCTCACCGCTTTTTCTCATTTTATTCATAATACCAACTTGTATCAATTTTATAGTACGAAGAAAGAATTTTTTTATCTAAATGGTCTAATCTCAATCTGAATGAAAAATCAAATTTTAATTTTTCATTTAATCCATCGCCTCTTTTTATATCATATCTAGAACCGACTTCAATTTCAACATAAACGGTGCCGCTTCCTCTTAATTCTATAATATTATCTAAATCCACATCTATATCGTTAATGTCAATATTATCAACATTATCCACATACACTTTAGGCGCAAGATTTAATAATTCTTCTGGTGTATCTCTTAAAAAGTGTTTATAAATAACATCTTCAATTCCTTCAAAAGAAATTCTTTTTGAATAAGGAACTTCTAAATAAATAATAAATAGTCGAGCGCCTATGTTTCTAGCATAATTCTGCAAGAAAGCAAATTGTTCTCTTTGTATTTTATTTTTTCCTATTTTAAACTCATAAATTCTTTTATCTATCCCTTTTTGAGCAAATAGGTCGAGCCGAATTCTATGGTTGGCTTCAATCGGATAATCTGTTTTAACGATAAAACCATCTCTTTGTAATTGGCTAGATACTTTATTTATTGCCGCTATATAAATACCTTCATTAATTTCATTTATTCCAAGTTTCATACTAAAATTCTCCTATTTTGATTTGCGAACTTAAAAATTCTCCAACTTCAAAAAACAATATTGATCTTTCTCTGTTTGAATAGAAGGTTTCAAAATCATCATATATTTCAATTGGCATATCCGTAGCATCAACTGTCATAAAATCAAAATCATTAAGTCTTAATATATCTGCAGTTCGTCGAATTACTTGCCTATCATCGTTATATATAATTCCGCAAAAAGCATCTATAAATGGTTTACTAAGATTATCGGCATCGGGAGTATGGGATGGCTCTAATTGGTGTATGCATACAACATGTGCCTTAAGTGTTTTATTGTTTATTGGTAAACCCGTATATAAACGAGCATATTTTGTGTTAAATTCTGACTGAACTGTATTTTTGAAAACTGCTCGTTTTTTCACATTATTATAAGAACAAGGTTCTGCATTTGTAACATAAAATACTTTCATCTTTAGCCTCTATACTAATTATAGCAAAAAAGTGGTATTATTTCAACCACTTTTACTATGCTTTAGTCTAAAAACAAAGGCGAACCCGTCTCCTAAAGGAAACGGGTTCGTCTTTACTTTGTTTGGTGACCCCTACGGGATTCGAACCCATGATACCGCCGTGAAAGGGCGATGTCTTAACCGCTTGACCAAGGGGCCTTATTTTTTACGTAGCGGATGTTTTGGTAGCGGCGGTCAGATTCGAACCAACGACCTGCCGGGTATGAACCGGCCGCTCTAACCAACTAAGCTACGCCGCCATATGAATTGCTCATTTGCTTATGTGCCCTAGTATTATATATAAAATTTTTGTTATTGTCAAATATATTCGACTATTTTTTAAAAAAATTTTTTAAATAATTTCAATCAGTATTTTGCAACTAAAAAATCCATTACTAACATTATGTTTTTAGTTAAAGTAAGCGTTTTTACTTTTTAATTTATACTTTTTTTAACGTGAAAACTTATAAATTTTTTATATCACAAATATTTAGTAAAAAACTCACGCTTTTATTTAGTCAAAACGTATCGTTTTAAAAATTGTAAAAGCGTTAGAATTAACTAACGCTTTTGAAAACTTTAACGTTTGTTTTTTTTAAACCCATCAGTAATATCTATAAATAGCCATAATAAAAGTAAAACGTAAATTAAATATCCTACACACTCTAAAATCATTAAAAGTCCTTTCCCAAGAGATTTCCAAACGTTTCTTTTCTTTTTTACACTACCTTTTACGTTGTTTTTATCGCTTTCATTATATAATTTTATTGCCTTTTCCGTAATTAGAGCCTCGTTGCATTTTAAACAAATATTCGCTTCTTTTTCGCTATCTATAGTTATCTCTTCTTTGCAATTTGGACATTTAGCGTTTACTTGAGCCATTTTATCTCCTCCAAATTTTTTATAAAACAATTATACCATTATTTTATTTATATTGCAATAAAATAAAAAACATTTTGCTTTTAATACTAATAGACTTATAAAACTACAATATTAAAAGCGTTAGTAGTTCACTAACGCTTTTATCTAATTTTAAACCTACTTTAATTTTTTAGAATTTTACACCTTAATTTAAAAAATCTTTTCTATACTTTACACCAAAAAATTCAGCAAGGCGTACCATTTCTTCATCTTTGATAGTATTTATACGAGGAAGATGTGCTGTAAGCATATAAATTTGAGCGGCTTTTTCTACCGTTTCAATAAGACCAAAAGTTTCGTCCATTGTTTTGCCTGCTCCGTAAATGCCGTGCATACCCCATACTACAAGACGAAATTCTTTCATTTTGTTTGCAGTTGCCTCACCTATTTCGTTAGTTCCGCAAAGCATCCAAGGAAGTACGCCAACGCAGTAGTTTCTTTAATAGGAGAATAATGTAACAAATAAAAAATTAAAAGATTAAATGGCAAGTTGCTTAAATGCACCTTGCCGTTTATTTTTTAGATATGGTTTTATATTATTTGTATTTATTTATTGTTATAAACAACTTCTACACCGTCGTATGTCTTCATTCCTGCAATGCCTTGTCCACCACCAAAAAGTTGGTCGAACACAATAAGAACGTTATGAGATTCATCTTCATTGTGGTTGCAAGATGATAAATCTATGCCGTCAGTACCAGTACCTGCTTCAACACGTGCATACTTATAATTGCCAGGACCATTATAAGTACCTGCGCCAAGGTCTGCATCTTCACAATAATGATAGTTAACCCAATCGCCATAGATAACTTTTACGTTTTCACAAGTAACGTATCCAGTTGGGTCTGCAACTCCATTCACACTATCAACGTGACCAATCAACATACCACAGTAACGATATAGCCAATATTGATAGTTCGCCGCAACGTCATTAATAGCATCAAGTTTACATGCAACGGTAATATCCTTAAAGGTTACGTTGTTGCCCGCTTGAACCAAGCCAACAATACCACCAAGACGAACGTCATAAGTTCCCCAAAGAGGTCCAACAACAGTGTTTTCGTCAACGGTAATGTCTGTGAATGAACAATTGCCATAGCATTCTGCTGCAACACCACCTGCAGAATTATTGTATGCAATTAAAGTAGTGTTAGCAATATTAATGTTTTCGAATGTAGTATCAACTGCATTACCTACAACGCTTGCAGCTTCATTTCTTCCACTAGAAATATATGCACCGTCAACATTTACGTTTTTAATGGTTGCACCATTAGTGTAAGCAAAGAGACCGTAATATTCTCCTTCATATTGCCATGCACCAAGGTCGCTTTGTTGATATAAATTACAAATTGTATGACCTTGTCCGTCAAAAGTACCTTTGAAAGCTTTATCATTTGAACTATGTCCAATTGGGTTAAATTGAACACGATTTCCATTTTCATCCGTTGCGCCAAAATCTAAATCGCCATCAAGCTTAATAGTTTTGCCTACAAAATCGTTTCCACCGTCTACTAAATTAGAAAGCCCAGCAACTTGTTCGGCCGTATTAAGAGTAAATTCGGTGTCGGTATCGTTATACCAAGACGTATCGGCTGCACCATCCCAAGTATCATCAAAAGTTTTAGCATTTCCTTGAACGGCTTCTACTTTATAAGAAATAGTGCAAGTTTTTTCTTGATATTCGTTGCCTGCAGTTTCTGGAAGTTCAATTTCTACAGGAACAATAGCATCGTTAGAGCCAACCGTAAGTTCTTCCCAATTAGATACTACTTTTGCGCTA
>JAZSNM010000041.1:0-19377 GCA_045536405.1 Christensenellaceae bacterium | reverse complement strand
CCAACAAATTGAGCGAATACAGCAAAGACTGCGTGCATACCTGAACGCTATGACATAAACCAATAGTCTTCACGCGGGTGTACTTTTGCATATATCCTGTAACTATTGCCATTGGGTTTGTGTAGTTTAAAAACAAGGCATCGGGACATACTTCTTCAATATCTTTAGCAAAGTCTTCAAGCACAGGGATAGTACGCAGTGCACGAAAAATACCACCAATACCTAAGGTGTCGCCTATTGTTTGGCGAAGACCGTATTTTTTGGGTATTTCAAAATCAATCACAGTACAAGGCTCGTATCCGCCAACCTGAATGGCGTTAATAACAAAAGAAGCTCCGACTAACGCCTTTTTTCGGTTTTCCACGCCAAGGAATTTCCGCACACTTGCTTTTCCTTGATTGTATTTATGATTAAGACGTTCGACGAGGACGAAAGAATCCTCAAGCCTCGACTGATCTATATCATACAAAGCAATAGTAAGATTTTCTGTCAACGCCTCCGTCAACAAAACATCACCTAAAACGTTTTTCGCAAATACGGTGCTTCCCGCTCCCATAAAAGTTATTTTCATAAGTCAACCTCCTTTTAAAAAATATATCATAAAAATGTTGCAATGTCTATTGCTTTTTGTTGTGGTTTTATGGTAAAATATTGTTAAATAAGGAGGTGCTATACTATGTTGCAAAATATGATAGATGATATCTGCACCAAAGATATTATCCCTATTTTTTCCGGCCACGAGGTGTGCGAAAAAAACCATAAATACGGCCCACATATAAGAGATTACTACCTCCTACATTTCTGTTTAAATGGTAAAGGAGTGCTTATTGATAAATTTGGAAATCATACAATTCAGCAGGGCGAACTTTTTATTATCCGTCCTGGAGAAACCACTACTTATTTAGCGGACGGTAACACCCCATGGGAATACTCTTGGGTCGCATTCGGAGGAGAGTTAGCTGATCTTTTTAATACCGATCGATCAGTATATCCTTTCCCGATTGAGATAGGTCTATCGTTGCGTGAATTTTCCATAGACAGAGAAACTAACCCTGCCATATTCCTTTCCTTAATTTACAAACTTATTTATTATCTATTTAATGAAAAAAAGGACAATTCGTCTATTCCAGAAAAAATAAGGCAGTATATAGATTTCAATTATATGGACAACATCTCCGTGCTAACTATCTCTAATTATTTTGGATATGAGAGAAGTTATCTTTACAGAATTTTTAAAAATCACTTAGGCGTGGGGATCAAGGAATATATCATAAAAACGCGGATGGAGCACGCCCAAATTCTCTTACAAAAAGGATATTCCGTCGGTAATACCTCACTCGCCGTCGGCTATAATGATCAAACTAATTTCTCAAAGGCTTATAAAAAACATTTTGGAGAATCTCCAAAGAAAAAAGAGTAGACGTTTCGCCGACGCGGAGCTTTAACTATTTTTGGTACAAAAAAAGCACAGAGCTTTTCTTTCTCTGTGCTGTGTGTTGTGGGCGTTTTTTGTTCTCACGGGAGTTCAAATCCTTTCAGTATTGGAAAATACCCATTTTTCATCTACAAAATCGAACATAAAAATTTCGCCCGAAAAAAGCAAAAAAGCCTTGAAAATCAAGGCTTTTTTGTGGCGATATCTTTTTCATCGCCCTTTGATGGCGGAAAAGGTGGGATTTGAACCCGACAATAAATCGAAAAATTGCAGATATAATGCCGAATTTTTAGTTTTTTAATATTTAAATAACAAAAATAAATTTGTTAAAAAAGCCAATAGACTCTTTTAATCTTCATAAATATCAGTAGCATTAGATATTACAAATTTCAAAGGAATATTATCTATACTTGTATCTTCTAATAAATCTTCTATCTTATCATATTCAATGTTATTAAAAACATAAGCACAAACAACACCTTTATCATTATAAACTACACCTATATTATAAATTTGACCATTATATACAAAGACAACTTCAGCACCAACGTCTAATAAACCCTTAAAAATTTCTATTTTTTCCATTTCCTATTCTCCCTTTACTTATTTTTCGTTTATTTTGTTTTTCAATACTGCGTAAAACATTTGCTTCTTTCATTGTAATATTAGATAAAGTTCTTTTAGTTTTTTTAGATTTATAATCATAAACATGCTTATGATTATTAGAGTGTTTATTATCTTTAACATCTAAATCTTTATAAGCCTTACCATCATCACCTATATATCTTACCCTAATAACAGTATTATAAGGCTTTTCAATAAATCTAATTTTAGAATTTCGCTTACCTTTAATAGAATTATTTTCTCTATTACGCTGCTCTGGTCTTTTACCATTAGCAACTATATAAATATTTGGTTGATTAAAATCTATCTTTTTACCCATATTATATCACCTTTATTATAAATTGTAAAGAATTTTCAATTTAACCATCACAACGGAAATCGTACGCTTTGCCGTACGTTTCACTCATTGATTTATGCTTAACGTAAGTTTTACCCGATGGATAACTATACACCGTTTTATCGGTCTTAAAATCAATAGTAGTTCCGATAGGAACAGAATATTGTTTTTTTAACTTTTCAGTCGTTACAAAAACTCTCATCACTTTTTCCCCTTATTGTCTTTTGCCGGTTCTTCAGTTGGCACTACACCAGGTTCTTCAACCGGTAAAATTTCTTTCAATTTATTAAAATTGCTAGTAAAATATTCATCTAATTCTTTATTGATTTGCTTCTTTAAGAGTTTAAAAGCAGTATTTTTAAAAAAGAAGAAACTTCTTCGAGGAACGTATCCTCCAAAACGCATTTTTAAAGCCTTTAATACCGTTTTATCATCTATTTCCTTTTCAATTGCTAATTTAGTATACTCAGTTTTATACTGCTCAAATAACTTATCAGCCATAAAAGAATATTGTTTTTCACTGATTAACTCTAAATTATGATATAATCTACCATACAAAATAAAAAATTCTTCATTTAATAATTTTAAATCATCTAACACGAAGAACCACCCCTTTTTCTATAATTTTCAGGCATATCAAACTTATAATATTGCCTTAATTTAGCCTGTAAATCACCAATAGAACCAATTTCAGACTTATGCTCTAAATAAGTATAATCATCACGAACACCAGGAACAAACTCATCAGCATATGCATAACTGTCATAACAATTAAATATATTGCCACGATGTTCATAAACAACAACATTAGCAATCTTTTTTCCCGAAGATAAATAGTTATCAAAATCTTCCCAAGTATCAAACTTATTACAATACCACTTTGTAGCAGTTATAAAACCAAAAGAATTATAACTATGTTCCATTTTTACTACTTCTAAAAATTCAGCACCTAAATCACGAATATTAAGGTCTAAAAGCCCTATACGTTGCAAGTCCATATAAATATTGTAATGATTATGCCGATGAGTTTCAAACCACCTTGAAACCCAGTCTGGCAACGTTTTACTTTTACGACTATCATAATAACGTTGAACTTCACTTAAAAAATAAGTAGAATACGGTGGCGTATTTATAATAGGAACGTCATCGTTACCTAAACCTACATAAAACCCATTTATAAAATACGTAGAATAATACGTTTCATAATCAATTAAAAATTTAATCTCAAAATCGCTAAAAATAGGACATTTTGTAGGTGCAGTAAGTTTACATTTACGTTTTTCATTTAATACGTTAACTGCATTTACACTATTACGTAATAAATTACGACCTTGCGTTTTATATATAGTTTTTGCAAAAAAAGCCAAAAGGGCACTTTTACCAACGCCCGGAAGCCCACATACTGCTGTTATCATTTTTTAAAAATAAACTTAACTATTCCTATTATTAAAAATAATAAAAATATAGTTATACCCCCAAACATAACATTCAAAGAATAATTTAAAGAGTTAGCAAAGAACTCAAAATTCTTTGCTAGCCCTTTCCAACCTAAATACTGTAAAATTGTTATAAAACATATAAAAAAACTTGCTAGCATAATTACCTCGATTTTTTATTAAAAGTTAATATAAAACCTATTAAACATAAACCAATACCCGCTACAAGCCACCAAACATACTTAGGAATATAAAAATCATCTGTAATATATACAGGTGGCGTAAAATCAGCAACAAGGTCCACAGGCGTATGAAGTACAGGAACTATAGTTTCTTTATCACCACTACGAAACGTTATATCAATAATATCAAAATTCAAATGTACGTAACCTTGTCTAAAACTTGCATTAGTATCGCCATGATTCCAGCCAAGCAAACTATATTCTTGAACGTTCGCCTCTTGAGATATATAATCAGTAGTATCAAATCTAAATAGATATACACTCTCATTATTTTTTTGTGCTTTTTGATAAAACGTTCTAAAAGAACTAACGTCATCTTTCGCTATATAAATTCTTTTACTTATCTCTTCATCAGTACCTACTAAATCTTCTTCTTGCACCTTATAAATGGCTGAAATGTTTTGATATTCTTCACTAATAATAGTCTCAATTCCCCAAAACTTTTGCCATAGATTTTTATAAGTTATCGTTTCGGCGCTGAAATTATACTTGTCCTCAATAGATATATTAACGTCAGTAAACTCACTATCAACACTTTCAAATATACTTTTACTGTACTTATCTAAAACGAGTTCACCACCAAATTTATACTTACTATCACGCATAAAATTTAAAATCTCTTCACTTGTTAAAGTATATGCGTCAGAGTTTTCAGAGTAAAACAAACCGTATAACACGTCTATATCATAACCCTTACGTTCAACTAAACCATTAAATGGAAAAGACGTTGGCGAATTGTAAGGACTGTACGAGAAATTCCAATATTTCAAATTACCGGAACCTCCATCTGTAGGCAATACCTCATAACCACCTACTACCCTTATATTTTCTTCAGAGCCTATATAGTTTTTACCTACGTAATTTTTTAATACGTTATAAGCGTCTACGTCAGATATAACTAAAAAAGGTTTTAAGCGTGCTTTTAACCACTCAGCGTGTATTTTTGAAATTCCACCATAAGTATTTAAAATCTCGTTAGAAACTGAAAAATAAACGCTATGTAAAGTATCTTGCGTATATTTATCTTTACTCGTTCCGTCCGGTCTAAAAAAAGTATCATACGTCTTTAAAGATAAAGTTTTTAATCTATCACTTGTAACTTGTAAAGTAGACTCGGTATTACCATTGATTCCTTTAGCATAACCACTGAACTTAAACGTAGAGCCAACGTCTACAGTATAAATTTGATTATCGATATCGTAAAACTCTAATTCACCTAATCTATACTCACGACACTCAGTAAATAACTTATCGTATATAACTTTTTTATCGTCTTGAATATCTAATTTAAATTTTATAAAAAGCATATCTTCAGCAGTATTACAAAATATAAGTTTTACTTTTTTGTAATTGTTTGCGTTGTAGCCATATGATATTGATATATTATTTAGTTCATTATAATAATTTAATTCAATTTGCTTTGGATTATATAAATACAAATAAAGATTATATTTATCTAAATCATTTAAATTATTAGAATAACAATATTCCATAAACGTTAATACTTCAGTATCTTTGTTTTTGTCAGCCTTATAGTTGTCTAAATTGAATTTAACGCCGCCAAAACTCATATCGTAAATATCGCTTAAAACGTTAACTTTATCATATGAATTAGAAACAGCGCCGTTAACAACGTTATTATTAGATAATATAAACGTAAATGATAATATTGTTATAAATAAATTTAAAAATAAAAATTTTATTTTGTACTTTTTCATAAATCAACCTAATATATTAAAAATAAATAATTCTATCTGTTAATACAAGATTATAATCATTACTAATTTGATTATTATTTGCATTAGGTAAATTAGTAGAAAGTTTTAATAATTCTTGAAAATCTAAAAGTATAATGCCATTAAAATACAAAACAACTAAAACACAAACTACTATTATTAGAATTATAAGAAAAACAATAATAAACTTTTTCATAATACACCCAATTATTGAATTTCAATTTCTTCTGGTAAAGTTATATTATCTACGTAAGTAATAGGCGTAACACATAATTTATATTCTAAATTAGTAACAGTATCTTCAACAATAAATTCAATATATGGTATACTGCCATCAAAATATTCCTCAATAGTAAAACCTAAAGAATCTCCAAATTTATTGCCTATATCTAAATTTTTATAAACACATATAGTTATTTCTAAATCTCTCAATGGGGAACTATAACCTATATCCATAATTTTAAAATCAGATAAAGAAATAGAATAACCTGGAGAAAACAAATCACTACCAAATTCAACACTTAAACTAGTAGCTTCTGGAAAAGCAGTAAAAAAACTATCGCAAACTATAGAACCATACACATTAACTCTTCTTAAATCAAAAGAGTGATTGGTTACATCATCACCAAACATATCAGATGCATTTACTTTAAACACGTAAGTAGTACTATCTAACGTATTATCGTGTGGAATATGATATATATTTACAACTTCACCATTTATGTTGTATTGTTTTACTTTATTAGACAAATTACTTTCATCTGGATTGAAAGTTACGTTAATTTCATTGTTTTTAAATAGTACACGACAATTAGACTTTACCGCACCTACTCTACAAGTTATAAGAGCAGAATAATCACTAAACGCCTTATAACAACGCACGTATAAAACTAAATTGTTAGAACTATCAGGTGTAATCGTTAAATAATCGCTAATATCTTCTTCGGGACCATTTTCCCATGCAATGTTCCAATTAATAGCTTGCGCTACAAAGTTATCATAAGGCGTAATCGTTGCAGTTAATTTTTTCTCAATATATTCACTATTCGTTGTAACTTCCTCAGCACATAACGATATTCTTAACTCATTATCTTCAACGTTAGATAACGACTCGAAAAAAATATCAGCATTATTATTTAACGTTTCATCAGTCTTATTACAGCCTACGCCTAAGCCTAAAACTAAAACTAAACTTAAAAACAAAACTATAAATTTTTTCATAAAAAACTCCTAAAACTAATTATTCAGTTAATTCTAAATCTCCACAAATTGCACACGTTCCGTCAATAAATTCGTGTTCGCACATTTCTTCAGCCATTTCACACTTTATACAAGCACCGTCTTCAAATTCGTGTTCGCACGTTTCTTCAACCATTTCACACTTTATACAAGTGCCGTTTTCAAATTCGTGTTCGCAAACAATTTCCGGCTCATTGTTAAACCACGTTTTTGCGTTCCAATTTTTAAAGCCACCGGTTATTATACATAAACCTATAGCAATAATTGCTAAAAACGTTACAATTCCAATTGCCCATTTATAACCACTTATTTTTCTACCATAATAACTATATCTTGCCATTTTTTAATCCTTACGTTTAAAGTCCGCACGACTATTGATTTTTTATTTTATTAACTTTATACCATTTTTTGCCTTGTATGCTTTTGCATTATCACTTTGTGCTTGTAAATAACCAGCACGGAAACTACGTTGCATATCACGTAAAGTATATTGTTTATTGCTTTTAGGATTTACTTTCGGCGAAAAATCATTAGTCAATAACTTACCAGTAGTAACTTCATTAAAATATTTTGTTGTTTTTCCGTGAGAATTTAATAATACAACTCTTGTCCCATCATCATAAATAAGTTCAGTACCAACTCGTTTACCTTCTCGTTCAACTGCATTTTTTTGTACGTAATCTTTACCATATTTTTTTGCCATATATATCTCCATCGTGCTTTGCACGTTCCCTTTACCCTGGGAGCCAGGTTATTTACTTTTAAAACGGTAACTGCCCGTCGTCTATTATTTCAGTTAACGTTACTTGACCTACCTGAATTGTTGAAGGCTTTATTTCTTTAAACACGCCACATATTAAACTACTTACGTTTATAGGTTTTGGCTTGTCCTTATAATATTCAGCAGTTGTATTTGCTATAACCTTACAATCGCCCGTAGGTTCGCCACTATCGTTTATTTGGTCGTATAAATAAATTTTATCTTTTTTTACAACTACGTAATTAGATATTCTACGATAAAGTTGTTTTAACGTTTTACGGTCTATTGCCTTTTTATTATCGTCGTCTTCGTATCGATACCATTTACTTAACTCTTGTTCACTCGTTATGATTATCAATACACCAAAGAAAACTTTATTACTAAATCTTGACTTTATAGGTGAATTAGTATGATTGTCTAAAAACTTTAATAGGTCCGTGAACGAAAAACTATCATCTCTCATATCGTCAAGTATAAACACGTCTTCACCTTTGTAATTTTCAAAAACGTCGTTACTTGAACCGGACACGGCGTAGTCAAGTGGTCGATACGGTCTTTCACCGTCAACCGACTTTTTGCGCCAAAACTGTTCGGGTACAATGTCAAAATAGTTTAACTTTTCAACAAATTGTCTTGCGAACGTCGTTTTTCCCGTTCCCGTCGCCCCGGTTACGAACATTACTTGTACAAACCTATCTATAAACGTTGAACGGTATTTTAACTCACCTAAAAATGCGTCGTCTAATTGCTTTTGTAATTTAATTCTTAATTTTAAATCTTTGACGCTATGTATTTTTTCTATTTGCTGTTTGTACGAATACTCGTCAAACTTGCCAATAAAATTATCAAAGCGCGCTTCTTCAGTAAATAATTCAGGGTTCCAATTTGAACTATGTTTAACTTCGTCCCAACTATACTGAAATTTTTCTTCAGCAATTGCGTCCGGTGTACCGTGTACGAAATACAATAAACAATTCGCTGCGCTTGATTTTATCTTTTTAATGCTGTTTTCATTTACACCAAACCACCTTGCTACGTCTTTATGCGGTATTGAATTATCACCAAAATTTACGTATATATGTACGTGGTTAGGTTTATGTGTACCCGCTTTATGTTCAGGGTTTTCAATTTCATCGTATTTAGTGTAATTATCTTTATCGTGGACTATATAAGACCATTTTTTTATAGTACGTCTTGTTAATAGTTCATTTATAAAGTCTATTTTATTTTCTTCTAAATACTGCTGAGTTACCGAGAACCAGTAATGTTTTAATTTCATTTTTACCCGCCTTTAATAAAAATAAATTTATTCCCTACTTTTCCCTATAATTCCCCGTGCGCCCTTGGACAAGACCTAGGGCGCACGTATTATTATGTAATAATAATAAGTAAAAAAATAAAAGGGTAATTTTCCCCGTTATTCCCTACTTTTCCCTATTGTTTTATATATTTACATAAAAATTAGTCAATATAGGGTGAAGATTCCACCAAACTTAAACCTACAAGTTGCTCAGGACCACCAAAATATAGTGGAGCACCTTTTTCTACTTCGACGATATCACCAAAGTTAAAATTACCTTCTACAATTTCATTAAATACTTCTTCTTCAACAAAAATAGATAAATCTTTAAAATAATAAGTTTTATCTTGCTTTTGCCTACGTTCGAATAACTTTACTTGATAAAAAGGTTCGTTTGTTTTTTTCGACTTTGCCGAAAATGCTTGATTAAAAATATACATAATGTTCTCCTTTGCCGTAGTACCTACGGTCTTTTAAAATAATATTTATATAATCTAACAGGGAAACGGCAGTACCGTAATACCGCCGTTATAGGCGGTCCCTGTTAGTTTATACCAACGTTACTTTCCTACCTTTACGCAGGCATACGTTTACGTATACCTGCTAAGAGGTGGATATAATACGCCATTTGCGTATTATTTATAATAGTTACGGTTAATAGTTATATGCAATCTAACTTGAAATAAAAGTTTTGCTAAAATGTAATAATACAAGGAAAAATAAGGAGTTTTCTATAAAAAAATTTACACCGTAACTTATTATTTAACTATTAAACTGCTTTTAAAGTAGCATATAAATTAAGCGTTGAATTATAAAATTCTAACTCTTTATTAGCCTTAAAAGCATTTTCAAACGTAATAACACGTAATAACCTGTTACTACTTTTTTCATATAAACTTAATTCAAATTTAGGTATTCTAATTCTTCTATTCATATCTAATATATAAAATCACTATCAATTACTTTAATTTTTGATACTTCTCTTAAAAAAACACTTCCATTACTTACAACTATTAAAACTGCACAAGCATAATAATACTCGTCAAACATAATAACAGTATCAACCCAAAAACAAAGTTGATTATCAACCCACACACTAATCTTTTCCATATTCCACCCCTATATGTTGTTTTTTATTTTTTGTTTTAAAATACTCAATTATTTAGTATTTTCTTAAATTATATACGCAATATTTGCGATTGTCAACACTTTTACGCAAATTTTTAGTATAATTTTTTAAAATAATAAGGGGGGACAAGAAAAATGTACGGCAATAGAATAAAAAACTTAAGAAAAGAAAGAAATTTAACGCAAACTGAATTAGCAAAAAAACTTAACACAACACAAAAAATGATTAGCAAATACGAGTGTGAAACAATCGAAATGAATTTTGACACTTTAATGAATTATGCAAATTACTTTAACTGCAGTATAGATTATTTATTAGGTAGAGAAGACGAGTTCGGCATTATACAATCTAAAAACGAATTAACACAAGTTGAAAATCAGTTACTTACGTTATTTAAAACGTTAAACGAAAGAGACCAAAACAAAGTTTTAGGCTACGTACAAGCGTTAGCGTATTAAAACTAAAGGAGAAAACTATGGAAAATTTCAAATGTCCAATTTGCGGAAAACCAACAAGTAGTTATTATGGAAATTATAGAGAAGATAAACTTTGTAGAGAACATAAAGATATGTTAAAAAACAATTTAATTAAACAATGTCCAGATTGTGGAAAATGGAATAATATCAATGATGACTGTGATTGCAAAGACACAAAAAACATTAATACAAAATGTATAATTTGTGGAGCAAATTCAAATGGAAAACCACAATGTAAAGACTGTTACGAAGAAACATTAGAGCATTTGAATGGCTTAAATAAAAATGCTCAAGCATTTGAATTTAGAGAACATTATTTTAATTTAAAAAATGTAATATATAAAATATGGTCTTTTGATAAAGTAAAAGCAAACTGCAACAGACTTATAGCAATTGCAATTTTAAATGAAAGAGTAAATAATGATAAGTCTTTAACTGATAGAGTTTATAAAGACATTGAATATCTTATAAGTAGAAGAAAACCGGAAGACGACGAAAACGATAATAAAGATGAAGAAAGTTTAAACATAAAAAATCAAACAGATAGTTACATTGAAGAAATTATTAGAACCGCTGATGGACATAGAGTTAAAAGTGATAGCGAAAAACAAATTGATGAAATTTTATATCGTATACGACTTATTCATAGTTATGGAAATAAGGTAAATAGAATTAAAGAACGTGCTGTTTATTGTGATTGGTTTATACCTGTCACAAGCGAAATCAACGGTATTTATATAGAATATTGGGGTATGAATACGCCAGACTATATTGAAAACAAAAACGAAAAAATAAAATTATACAAAAAATACGGATTACCTTTAGTTGAAATACAAAAAGATGATATAAAAGACACTCAAAGTTTAATGTCAAGAATAATGGAAGAAGTTGAATTTTTAGCAAAAGAACATTTTAAAATTGAATTAAATTTAAGTTAAAACACAAGAAAAGACGGAAGAATTGCGCGCAGGCTTATCCGCAATTTCTTCCGTCTTTTTTAATCTTCGTTGATTTGTTTTTTAGTCAAGCGTAAACGCTTGATTGGATTGTTTTTTATATTGAATTGTTCCCACTCGCCGTTAAGGCAGAGGGGAACGGCAAATTTTTGTCGTTCCCCTCACGGGGATAGTGTGAGTGCGTGTAGCCACTGTGTAAAGTATTTTTTACAATTTATCTCCCGTTAGGCATAAAGTGTAAAAAACACTTGACACGTTACTTTACGCCTTTTAATAGGCTTTCGTGCGTACTCAAGCGTATTTATAACTTAATCTTTTTTTATAAAAATTACCTTGTATTTTTTATATTTATAGTATTACGCTACAAAGCAAAATTAACGATACAATATAGTAAAAGGAGCGTTTTACTATGGATATCGAAAATTACATTACAGCACTTACAAAAATTGAAGAAATAATACACAACGCAAATAATGCACTTAATCAAGTATTAGGCGCTTTAACTGCTGAACGAGATTTACGTTCTAAAGAAGATTTTACAAAAGGGGGTGTTACCACAACTGAAAATTCGGCATTAGTTCCTGCATCAGTTATTCCGGACGTCCGGAAAATAAACAAAAAGGAGCAAGAAACTATGCCAAAATTAAAACATATCTACATTTACAAAAGAGAAAAATATTACATTGTACGTATAAACTACAAAGGTATGAAAAAATCTTTAACACGAAAAAATAAAACTAGCGCCATTAAAGACGCTAAAGAATATTTAGAAGATTTTATGAACCATAGCAACCCTACAAGCCTTAGCACGCTTAACAATATTGCTACGTTTTACTTAGAAAATTTAAAAAAGCCTTTCGTTTCGCAATTATATTATAATTCAATAAAAAAGAATTACAATAAGCACGTTAAAGAGCAATTAGGTAATTTAAGAATAAATTCATTAAATGCAATTACCCTACAAGGTTATTTCGAAGAATTAACTTCCTACTCTACCAGGATTGCGGAAGACGTGAAAACTCTTTTAAATCAAGTATTCGAATACGCTGTTGGTAACCAACTAATTAAAGTAAACCCGATGAGAGCCGTTAAAGTTTTACGTCACGTTAGAGAAAACGGACAAGCATTAACACCGGAACAAATTACCGAGTTAAAAAACGCAATTAAAGGCACTAAATACGAAATACCATTTTTAATACTATTATACACCGGCGTTAGAGGTAGTGAGTTTAATTCACTCAACTTTGATTTTAACAAAAATACGGTTACAATAAAAAATTCTAAACTTAAAGCGTACCAAAAGCAACTTACAAGAGAAATACCTATATTGCCCTATCTACTACAATACAAAGATAAAATTATGCTTGAGACCTGGAAAGACGTTAGCGTAAATGATTTACAAAAAATGTATATAAAATTTGTTAAAGTAGGAAGATTAAACTGGCTAAGACATACATTTCAAACATACTGCTCGCTCAAAGCAAGTAACGAACTTGTAAATTACTGGGCTGGTCACAGCATAGGCAGTAATATGACAGCAAAAGTTTATACACACTTTCCTATGGACTATCAACAAGAAGTAGCAAGTAATATTACATATTAAATTTTGTATTTTAACAAAAATTTAACAAAAAAAAATACAAAAAAAAGAAATTTTAACGTTAAAATAGCCGTTTTTAGCATAAAAAAAGGGCTAAAATCGTTGATTTTTCAACAATTTAGCCCATTTTGGCGGAAAAGGTGGGATTTGAACCCACGCATCAAATTAATGACCTACGAGATTTCGAGTCACGCCTCTTGAACCACTTGAGTACTTTTCCATTTAAGCAAATAGTCGAAAGACTATTTGCTTACTATTTTTAACCTAAAATTTCTTTTATTTCGTTTTCTTTTAAGTTGTTCTTTTCAAGTAGAGTTTTTACAAGTTTATCAACCTTTTCTTTATTGTCCTCAATAATTTTAATTGCTGCTTGTAATTGCTCGTTTAATATTTTGTTTACTTCTAATCTAAGTTCAGTGTAAACGGCTGTATTTTCATCACCGTATAACGTACTTAAACCAAATTCTTCACTCATACCATACGTGCAAATAATGTTTTTAGCATAGTACGTTGCTGAACGAAGGTCACCTGACGCACCCGTAGTTAAGCCATCATCTTTACCATAGTAAACGAGTTCGGCGGCTCTTCCGCCAAGTGCAGTTGCTATTTTACCTAACAATTCTTTTTTTGTATAACCAAATTTATCTTCTTCGTTAGCGTGTTGCATATAGCCACCAAAGTCGCCACGAGATACGATTGTTATATATGAAGGCATTTCGCCACATACCGCACATACAACGGCGTGACCAGCCTCGTGCCTTGCCGTTCTTTCTAACGTTTTTAAATCCCATTTTTTAACTTCGCCGTTATTATAAGATTCAAACGCCTCTTCAAAATCAGCATCGTCAATGAAATCTTTTTCAAGTCTAATTGCGTTTCTTAAAGACATTTCAATAACCGCTTCAAGTTCAGCCAAACTCATACCGATTGCTCTTTGAGAAATATTTTCAATTTGCATTTTCGATACTTTAAAGAGTTTCTTACCTTTAATTTTCATTGTAATATACTGCTCTCTTTCAGCCTTTGTAGGTAAATCAACGTTTATACTTCTATCAAAACGCCTTACTATTGCAGGGTCTAAACACTTAGTTGTTGAATTTATACTATAATTTGTAGCAGCAAGTAAGAAAATAGGTTTTTTATTCTCTTTAAAACCGTCTAACTCAGTTAAAAGCGCAGTTAAAACGTCACTTGAAACACTTTCAGCGCCATCTCTTGATTTAGCAATAACGTCAATTTCGTCAATAAATAATATTGCTGGAGCGTATTTTCTTGCTAAACGGAAAATTTCATGAATTTTTTCAGGACCTTCACCTGAATATCTTTTAATAAACTCATTACCCTCAGCGGCTATAAAGGTAACGCCCGCTTCTTTCGCCATAGCCTTAGCAAGCATTGTTTTACCTGTTCCTGGAGGTCCGTATAATAATACGCCTTTTGGCTGTTTTACGCCTTTACTGATAAATAATGAAGGCTTTTTAAGATATTGTATAAAGTATTTTAACTCGTCTTTAGCATCATTTGCGCCTATAATATCGTCAAACGTAACGTTTGGCATTTCAGTTGAACATAAAAGCGCATTAGAGTCTTTTGCATCAACGGCAATTTTTGCATTGAAATTAAATAAATTAATTGTTGCAACTTCGCCGTTTTGAGATATTTGTTGTGACGTTGAATAAGTTATTACTTTATTTTCCTTAGATAAGTTTTGTAAAGATTTTTGTCTATAACACTCTTTACATTCATCTAAAATATCTTTAATTGGTTGTTTGTGTTCAGATTTCTCATCAGAGAATACACCGTATATTCCATATTTAGTAAAAGAGAAAATTTCCTCATCAGTAAGTTTTCTTTTACTATTATCTAAGATATATAATGGAATATCGTATTCTTCATTTACAAGAGTTATAAGTTTTCTACCTTGTGAAGAACTATCTTCTAAGTTTAATACCTCATCAAATTCGCCACCATACATTATATCACTTAATACCATTGTAATTCTATGAGTATCAAGGATTTTTTCAGCGTCTTTTACGTTATCAACTCTTATAAACTTAACGCCTTTGACAACGCTTAAAGAGTTAAACGTTTCTTCACTTGCACAAACTAAAACTTCTGGCTTTTCGCTATCTACGAATAGTTCCGTAATTTCTTTATCATTTTTAGGTAATTGAACTTGAATTTTTACTTTTTTGAGCGCATTGATTGACGTATCTTCATCGTTACGCGTAATTAAGCGAAGTAATTCATACAATTCGTCGTTAAAGAAAGCGCCCGCCCTACTTTTGATAGTTCTTGCATCAGTTTTGCCACCTTCGGCAAATAACAATATAGACGCTACGTCTTCATCAATTATTATATCAGTTTTAAATTGCTTTTTAAATGCTATTGCGTTTTTATAAAGTTCGCCCTTAATTATTTTAATTAAGTCAATAGTATTTAAGTTATTAAATACTACGATATTACCCGAAGCAAACCTTGAACAAATTGCTCTTGGGAATAACGGCGCTTGCGTTACAGGGTTAATATCTTCACTTAACGCTTGTAATATAACTTTTCTTGAAACGTCAGCAAGTACGGGAATATCGTTATTTTCGTAAAGTTGTTTACCAGCATTTGTAGTAAATATAATTATTGCATCGGTAAACGATACTTCATTGTCGGTAAAGTTATCTCTAAGCCTACCAGCATCAAGCATTTGTAAGAATAAATAAGTAACCGTTTGGTGACATTTTTCAACTTCGTCAAACAATAATACACATTTAGGATTTTTTTCAACGAATTCAGTAACGTTACCCGCTTTACCGTTTTTATAAACTTTGTCACTACCACAAAATTCGATATTTGCTTCTTTATCGGCATATTCACTCATATCAAATCTTTTGTATGGTAAATTTAAAATTTTAGCAACACTTTCAGCTAAAAACGTTTTACCAACACCCGGCGCACCTGCAAATAAGAAAGTTGCTCTTGGTTTATTTCTATTTTTATGTATTTGAGCAAAAATTTCCGAACGGAAATATCCTGTTATAAATGATTTTATAGCATAGTCTTGACCAAAGATTTCACTTCTTAATTGTTGTTGCATTTGTTTAGTTTGCTTTAATAACTTACTTAAAAAATGCTCGTTAACCTTAGGTGATTGTGAAACTTTTTTAGTTGACGTAGTTGTATCAACTGCCGGTGTTTCAGCCACTTTTCTAAATGAAGATAAAATATCAGCATCAAATGATTGAGCAGTTGAAGTTGAAGCCGTTTCTTCTTCAACACTATCGTCAGTCTTTTTAGAAGATGCGTTTAACGGCGGAATATCAAATGGTTTTAATTCAACAACCTCGTCAGTACTTTCGTTTATAAAATCAATTAACTTTTTTGTTTCAATAACAGTAATTTTTTGATATTGAGAAACTTTTTTAAATTCGCTTGGCGCATTTTTTGTATCTAAAATAAAATGACTAACAAGTGGCGCTGGTGATGCAATAAACCGATTTATAAGTTCACTAAACGTAACTACCTTATTATTTTCTTCGCAATATTTTTGATAAGAAAATATAGTCTTTTTCATAGTTAAATAGGCAATTATTTGCCTTTCTTCACTGTTATTCATTTTAAAATATAAACTTGATAAAGCAAAATCTAAATCAAATTTATATTTTGATAAAACGTTAGTTAATTCATCTAATTCCTTAGTATACTCTTTATCATTAAGGATTTTTTGAGAGAAACTTTTATTCTTATACTCTTTAATTAAAAATAAAGCAGTAAAAAACATATGATATTGTGTTGCCCAATTTACGTTTTCACTTTTTACTTTCTCGCTAACTTTTGTAGCAAGTGTATATAATTTACTATAATTATTAGCCATAATAATCTCCCACATATATATAAATATTATTAAAATACATATATATTATATACTAATTTCTTTATAAAATCAACACTAACGACGTCAATTACTAAAACTTTTTTTAACGCATTAAAAAATTACAATTATAAGTTTTGTTTTAAAACAAAAAAGTGGCAAACTTTTGCCACTTTTTTAAACATTATTTTATGTATTCTTTAAAAGAATTAAATCAATGGTGTCGGCAACGTGCTCACAAGCATCGGCACAATTTTCAAAATAATCGTAAATTTTACGCCATGCAATAACTTCACTTAAATCACTCGTTTGTTTTTTGATGTTTCTATACGCATCTAAATACAAACGGTCACAATCTTCTTCTAAAGTACTAATTTTAACAACGGCTTCGTCAAGTTTATTTGATTTTTTAAAGTTTTCAAACTCGTCAAGCATTTCACATACCGCAACTACTATAACGTTAATTTTTTCAGCAAATAAAATTGCCTCGTTCGTAACGTTCTTAGGCTCGTCAACGTAAAAACATTGTAAAACTTCTTCAATTGTATCTACAATTTCATCAAGTTTTGAACTCATTTCAGCCAAATCTTCCCTTTCAATAGGTGTAATAAACGCTTTTGATAAAACTTTGCTCATTTCATGTTTTTTATCGTCGGCTAAATGCTCGAATTCATGCATTTCAGCAAGCCATTCTTGTATTTTATTAATATCGTAATTTTTCAAGCAATTAACAAGATATTCAGATGCTTGAACGCATATTTTTGCTATTTCTTTAAAATTTTCAAAATAAAAACTATCGGTTTTTTTAGACATATTTTTTCTCCTTACTTAAAATATAAACATAAATAACTTAGTTATTAAAAAACTAATCAATCCACAACCTGGGAAAGTTAAAATCCAAGTTAAAACCATATCTTTTACAACTCCAAAATTTATTGCTGACAATCTTTTAACTGAACCTACACCCATTATTGACGTTGTTTTTACGTGTGTTGTTGAAACAGGCAAACTTAAAAGCGAACACACTAAAAGTGATGACGCAGCGGCAATATCAGCGGAAAAACCTTGATATTTTTCAAGTTTAACCATATCCATACCTACAGATTTTATAATCTTTTTACCGCCGATAGCAGTTCCTAAGCCCATAACCAAAGAAACTAAAATCATTATCCAAAGTTCAGGAGTAAATGACGTTGGCACTGTTTGACCTTGCGCTAAAAATACACAAAGTAGTAATACACCCATAAATTTTTGCCCGTCTTGCGCGCCGAGCATAAACGCCATTGATGCCGCACCTACTATTTGCGCACCCTTGAAAAATGATTGGGCTTTCTTTCTTTCACATCTTTTAAAAATGATTGTAACGAGTTTACAAACTCCCCAACCTAAAATAAAACCGAAAGAAACTGAAATTGCTATACCGTAAAGCACTTTAAGCCACTCAGCACCGTTTACACCAGCCAAACTTCCGTGAAGCGCTATTGCACTACCCGTTAAACCTGCTATTAATGCATGACTTTCACTTGTTGGAATACCAAATAAAAAAGCAAGTGTTGCCCATGTCACTATTGAAAACATTGCTGCGCAAAGCGCTATAATTGCATCATTGCCCGAGCCAAAATCAACCATTTTAGTTATTGTTTGGGCTACTGATGGTGAAATTATAGTCATTAAAAATACGCCTAAAAAGTTCATTATTGCAGCCATTAAAACTGCTCCCCTAACAGACATACACCTTGTAGAAACACAAGTTGCAATAGCGTTTGGAGCATCAGTCCAACCATTTACTAAAATTACACCTAAGGTAAGCACAACGGCAACTAATAGTATAGGATTTGAAAACGTTTGTTGTAAAAATTCTACCATTAAATATACCACACTTAATTTATTTTTAATCTAAAATAGATAAATTTCTTATTATTTCAAAGTAATTATATCAAAAAATGTAAAAACTTGTCAAGAAAATACACTCAATATATACTATTATTAATAATACTATAATATTTAAAAAAGTCTTTTACATGAAATGCACCCCAAAAGTTAGACACTTTTAGGAGGTGCATTTTTTATGGCAAAAAAAGGACAAGTATTTAAAAAATACTCGCCAGAGTTTAAGTTATCTGTTATACTAGATATGCGAGAACACCAATTAGGGTATGTTGAAACTTCAAGAAAATATGGAATTAATTCACATAGTCGCATATTGAATTGGGAACGTAAATATCTAGAAGAAGGATATGAAGGA
>JAZSNM010000065.1:0-84072 GCA_045536405.1 Christensenellaceae bacterium | reverse complement strand
TTCCTTCAGTATATACAATATAACCATTATCGTTTGAAAGTTTTGTGCCTGTAAAAGTATCTCCACTATTATATATCGCTAAAGCATAATAGCCTAAATAACCATTATTAGTAGATTTTGTTACAGTTATATGGCTTGATTTATTTATTACTTCTACTAATTTATAACAATCAGAGAACACTGAATCACCTATACTTTCAACACTATTACCTATTATTACGCTTGTTAAATTATAACAATGATCGAACGCTTGATTACCTATACTTTCAACACTATTACCTATTATTACGCTTGTTAAATTAAAACAATCAGCGAACGCATAATTACCTATACTTTCAACACTATTACCTATTATTACACTTGTTAAACTATAACAACCACCGAACGCACCATAACCTATACTTGTTACGCTGTTTGGAATTTCTATACTTGTTAAATTATCACAATAAGCGAACGCATAATCTCCTATACTCATTATGCCGTTTGATATTTCTACACTTGTTAAACTACTGCAACCACAGAATGCCCCATCACCTATACTTGTTACACTGTTACCTATTATTACACTTGTTAAATTATCACAACTATAGAACGCATGATCCCCTATAGTTGTTACGCTGTTTGGTATTACTATACTTGTTAAATTATCACAACCATAGAACGCATAATTATTTATACTTTCTACACTATTACCTATTGTTACGCTTTCAAGTAAATCGCAATAACAGAACGCTCGATAACCTATACTTGTTACGCTGTTTGGAATGGTTATGTTTGTAAGTGATCTGCAATCAAAGAACGCAAATTTACCTATACTTGTTACGGGCTTATTTTCATAAGTTGAAGGTATTATAATATTAGTATCTTCACAAGTACCTATGCCCGTTACACAGTAACTTTGACCATCACTATTTAAAATATATTCTAAACCTCTTGAAATAAGTTTACTACCTTCGTCTATTATAGTATCAGTTTCATTGCAATTATCTCTATTACAAGTTGCCGTTTTTGTGCCGTCGGTTTCATAAGTAGCGTTGTTATTTGAAACGTAGTTTGTAAAAGAGTGACCTTCTGCATTTACGTAATTATCATTATAAGTATCACCACACTCGCAAACGTACGTAGTATAACCTTGCTCGGTGCAACTTGGCTGTACCACTTGCGTACTATATTCGTGAACGTGCTCATTTTCAAGTTCACAAGCCGTAAGAGTGAATAAACACGTGCTTAAAGCAAAAACTATAAATAAAGTTGTTAAAAGTTTTTTCATAATATTACTCCTTTTGCAAAAAATTATATATGTAACAATTTGTTACATTTAGTATTGTAACATTGTGTTACAATATTGTCAAGAGAATTATGAAACTAAAGGGATTAAAAGAAATTCGTAAAAAGAAAAAAATAACTCAACTTAAAGTTGCAATGGACTTGTCTATTAGTAGAGAAGTAATATCGTATTATGAGAACGGAAAACGTAGTCCTGACGTTGATACGTTGCTTTCTTTATCTAATTATTTTAACGTTTCAATAGATTATCTAATTAAGGGCGAAGAATTTAAAAAAAATCAATAAATATAAAAAGTGCGTCAGCAACAATGGTTGCTGACGCACTTATCTTTTGTACTAAACTTTCAATTTTTATTTTTTAATTATTTTTATAGGAATAACGTCTTTTGACGGTCTGTTTTTATATTTTCCGCGTGTGAAATCGGGAATTTCAATAGGAACACTTCCCTTTTCAATAGATTCAGCACTTAATGCAGTAATACTCATCCATAAAGCCCCGTCGTAAACGTCAATAGGCATTTCTTCACCCTTTAAAAGTGCGTTAAAGAAGTGTTTAAGCATAATAAAGTCCATACCGCCGTGCCCTGCTTTCTTTTGCTCTTCGGTAATATTTTTCCAGTCGTCAGCAACGTATTCGTCATAGTTTTTATCAGTAAAGAAAGCATCGCTATAACCCGCCGTTTCGTGGTCAAATTCGCCGTTATCTAAAATAACCGCTTTTGTTGTTTGACAGTAAAATCCTTTCGTTCCACTAACCGTGATATTTCTATCGTATAATCTTGGAAGCGTAGTATCAAGTTTAATTAAAATCATTTCGCCGTTTTCACACTTAATTAAAGTGTTAACAACGTCACCTTGTTTAAACTCTTTACCAACAAGTTCTTTGTAAGTTTCTTTATTAGCATTGATATATTCTTCCATACCTTGCGCTTTTGAAGACATTGATACTAACGATACAAGTCTATTGCCCCTATTTATATTAAGAATTTTTGCAATAGGACCAAGTTCGTGAGTTGGATAGTTTTCGCAATCCCTACTTAAATAATTTCTAAGCCTATAATGGTGAGTAAAACTACCATCGGCAATTTCTTTTCTTAAATCGTGGCAGTATGAGCCTTGACAGTACGAAATTTTACCTAAAACTCCGTTACGAACAAGACTCGTTGCTAAAAGTTCGTCTTTATAATAACAGCAGTTTTCTAAAAACATAAAAGGTGTTTTCGTTCTTTCATAGCAGTCAACCATATCCCAGCAACTTTGAATATCGTATGCCCCGCCAACTTCTAAACCTACGGCAATTCCCGCTTCCATACAAGCGTTTGCAATTTCAGCGTGAACTTCCCAAGCGGCTGATATTATTACGGCATCAAGGTCTTGCTTTACAAGTTCTTTATAATCAGTAGTCATAAACGGCGTTGGATCTTTGTGCGCTTCAACTAATCTTCCTGCCCTTTCAACTCTTTCAATCATAGTATCGCAAACGGCAGTTACAACAACGTTTTTAAAACCAAAAACGTTACCCATTAAGCCACCAACGTTATTATCATTTTTCGTTTGCTCTCTCGTTAACCCTACCAAGCCCGTACCACGACCGCCTAAACCTATAAAACCTATTTTTAATTTTTTCATACTATCTCCTTTTATGATTTTAACTTTTAATAAAATCGCAATGCGTTAGTATTAAACAATATTTAACGTACCTTGTCAATATAAAAAGTTATAAGAATTTTGCACACTTTTCTCATTATATTATAACCAAATAAAAGTCAGTTTTTTACGTAAAAATCATACGCTTCTTTGGTTAAATAATAAATATCATTTTGACTATTTTTTAAGTGTTTATACAACTCTTTAATACATAGTTTAAAGCCTTTTTCAAAGTCAATAAATACTTGCTTTCTTAATTCTTCTACACCTTCAAACGTTCTATTTTCTTCAATTAAATCGCTAACGAAAACTATTTTTTCTACTATTGACATATTTTCACGCCCCGTAGTATGATATTTTACGGCGTTTAAAATCTCATCATCAGTGATATCTAAAATAGTTTTACAAATATGCTCGCCTAAAAATTGATGTGCAACCGCACTTGGCGTATTTTTTGGAATAGTAAAGTTATAGTCTTCAACATTTTCATACTTAGCAATATCGTGTAAAAGGGCTGAAAGAGTGCATTTAGACTCGTCTGCACCTACTTGTTTTGCTAATTTTTCAGCCGTTAAAATTACGCCATAGGTGTGTTTTCTTCTATTTTCAGTAAGTTTTTCACACACCAAAGAAAAATATTTATCTTTTTTATAAACGTCGTTTTTCGTAACGTAATTTGCAATTTCTTCACTCGTATCAAAATTTATAGGTAAGTTTAATTTTGCTTTTAACCTAATTTCAGTAGAAGAAACTTTTTCGCCCTTGTATTTTGTTACTATAACTTTTTTATTATATAATTTTTCGTAAGTTGCGATAATCTTTTTAGTGTCAACGTTTTCAAAAGGTCTTTCAATTAACCCCACTTCAACTTTACTTGCTATAATTTCTGGATTTTTCCAAGTTGGAAAATTTTCAAGCATATCGCTACCCATTAAAAAATATAACTTACTATCTTTATACTTGTCACTAAAATAATTTACGGTAATATACGAATAACTAACGCCTTCGTTATTTAATTCAAAATCGCTAACTATAATATTTTTTTCATTACAAAACGCAAGATTAAGCATATCTAATCTTGCCTTTTTACTTGCAACGTCTTTCCCTATTTTGTGTGGGGAAATAAAAGTAGGAACTACAATTAAAAAATCTAAATCAAGTTCTTTAACAACTTTTTTTGCAATATTTATATGTTCTTTATGCGGTGGATTAAACGTACCGCCAAAAATTCCTATTTTTTGCATAATTTAATTTTAACATACTATTTTAATTATTTCAAGTTTATTATAACCGATTTTAGACAATAATATTTTTATGAAAAAATTAAAATTATATATATTTAACGATATAACGTTTTTCTTTACTATTTCATTTTTTATTTTATATTATATTTTAAGAGCAAATAATTTATCTTTTGTTTTAAGTTTATTTTTAGGCGCTATTTTAAGCGGTATTTTAACCTTTATATTTACCACTTTTTTAGTTATGAGCGACAATAAAAAAATTTCTTTATCAATAGATAAAAAAGATATAGAAAAATTAACGAACACTCTATGCTTTAACTCTGATAATAAAAATTTGCAACTTATATCAAAACTTTTAAACTGCTACAACGTAGACAACGTTATAAGTAAAAATAAAATAATACTTCCTAATGAAAATAGTTATATTTACCCTATTTTTCAATACGAATATTTAGAGTCGACTGACGTTATTAAAATTTTAAAAAAAGTAAACGATAGCAAAATTAAAATTATAATTTATACCATAGCACCTTCAACAAAATGCTTATTAATAATAAAAAATTTAAACTTAAACGTAAAAATTGTTGATGTAAATCAATTTTACTTAAATTTGAAAAAATTTTCTTTAATTGAAAAAAGTATACAAGAAAAAACTAAAAAACCACCTTTAAAAGATAAACTTTCTTTAATATTTAATAAAAAAAAGGCAAAGCCGTTTTTAATTTCGGGTTTAGTTATAATGCTATCTTCAAGCCTTATAGGATATCCTATTTTTTATATAGTGGTAGGTAGCGTTTTAATGCTTATAGGTAGTTACCTACGTTTCTTTGCAAAAAGCCTTAAAAACGATAGTCAAAGTATTATCTAATATTGACTTTAAATACAATTTATGATAACATAATACTTATTAAAGGTGGTATTATGTTATTTATTTTTGATTTTGACTATACGCTTGTAGATACTTCAAAAGGTATAATAAAATCTTTCAACTACGCCTTTCAAAACACGATAGGCAAAACTTTTTCCGACGGTTTAATTTCCAACACGATAGGCTGGGGATTAAAAGAGGCTTTTTATGAACTTTCAGGAAACGATAGTGAAGAAGACTACAAGGTTTTTTACAAGTATTTTATGGAATGCTCTTCAAAGTGTATGACGGAAGAGGCAAAAGTTTTTACAGACACTTTATACGTTTTAAAAAAATTAAAAGAAGAACAACATAAAATTGCAATTTTATCGGCAAAAGACACTTATACTATAAATAAAATTGCTGAAAAATTTCAATTTAAAGAATATATAGATAGAATTGTTGGCGAAGACACCGTTAAAAACACAAAACCTAATACTGAAGGTGTTGAAAACATAATTAAGCACTTCCCTACTTATAATAAAGACTCTATTTGTATGGTGGGCGATTCTATTGTTGATTATAACACCGCTAAAAATATAGGGCTCAAATTTATCGCTGTAACAACAGGCAAAACAACGGCGGAACAATTTACCGATGCCGGCGCTACTTTAATTACTAAAAACCTTGTTGAAACGTACGAACTTTATAAAGAAATGTCAAGCGCCAAACTATTTTTAAGTTGGTCGGAAACAATGAGTAAAAAAGTAGCGGAACAATTTGCCGACCTTCTTTGCAAAGTGTTTGGTCCGTCTTTTAAAAATAAAATATTTTTGTCAACTAAGATAGAAGCGGGCATAAATTGGTACAACAATATCAATAACAATTTAGAAAATTCGTCTTACGGCGTTTGTTTCGTAACTTATCACAACGTTAAATCGGTTTGGATGAACTACGAAGTTGGCGGGCTTTCAATAGGAAAAACTAAAAACCTTACCGCCCTTTTGTTAAATGACAATATTTCACTTCAAAACTTACCTTTTGGGCATAGGCAAACGTGTCAATTAACAAGTGACTCCGTTTTAACGCTTGTAAACAATATTGCTAAAACTTTTAGACTTAAAGACGTTCAAAATAGTGACCAAGCACTTGAGTTAATTGATGAATTTATAATAAAGTCTAAAGAAATTACTTCAAAATATTGGCTCGATTTACACTATTTACACGATAAATCTCGTCAAGAAGAAGTTGCAACTTTACTTGGATTATTAAACGGCTATTTATCTTCTAACTTCGTTAAAAGCGATTTTAAATTATATATAAATATACAACTATGCGATTTTGACAATAATAAGCGTAAAATAATGTACGAGTACCCTAAAAATACTCAAGAAAATAAACTTTACGACTTGTATTTTGGCGATATGGGCAGTTTAATAAACACCTATTCTACGACCAAACAAAATTTAATGAACGCATCGCAATTTAAGTTTATTCCACTAAATTACTTAGACTGGTTAAAACAACCCGAAGAATATAGGCAAGTCGTTTCACCAAACCTACGATTTATTGCTGGCTTTCCTATAATGTTTGAAGGTAAAATTATAGGGGTTATGGAAATTCACTTTTATTCAAAGGAAAAGAATAAATCTCCTTTCCCACAAAAGTTTATAAATATTTTAAATTCGACTACGGTTACCCAAGCGTGCGAATCTTACGCAATACTTTTAAGTAATATACTTTGTAAATAATTTTTATATAGTTAAATAAAAAATGCGTGTGTAAATTACACACGCATTTTTTAAAACTTAATATGTTCTATATCTTTTCTTTTGCTTTTACGATATAACACTATTTTATGTCCTATTACGCATACAGGCTCAGCCTTTAATTTTTCACTAAGTTCTTGAATTAACCATTTAGCATCGTCTTCACTATTGTTTAAAACGGTTATTTTAATAAGCTCCCTCTTTTCTAACGCTTCACTATAAAAGTTTAAAACGTTATCTGTTATACCACCTTTTCCTATTTGTCCTATCGGCTCTATATTTTGTGCATAACCCCTAAGTACGCTTCTTTGCTTTGACGTAAACATTTTTTACCTCCTAATCAACAAAATCGAATTCAATATCGCCTATTACAACGATATCGCCGTCTTTTGCTCCTTTATCTCTAAGTGCCTTTATAACACCTTTTACTCTTAAATATTTTTGCATATACGCTATTGAATCAAAGTCGTCAATAACTACGTTTCTTGAAAGAGTTTTAACTAAATTACCTACGATTATAAACGCTCCGTCTTCATCTTGTTCAATTTCAAACGAATCGTCGTTATCAACGTTATAAGTAAATCCGCTATCTTCTTTCGGCAATACAACGGGAATATCTTTTAACTTTTCATAAATAGCCTTTACTAACTCTTCCGTCCCTTCGCCGTTTATTGCTGATATCGTGTATATTGGATATTTTTTAACCTTTTTCTTAAACTCGATAATATTCTCTTCCGCGCCGTACAAATCGCATTTATTTAAAACTATAATTTGCTTTAAACTTGCTAATTGCTTGCTATATGAAGAAAGTTCTTTATTTATCTTTTTATAATCTTCTATTGGATTTCTACCCTCTATACCGCTTATATCTATAACGTGGCAAAGCATTCTCGTTCTTTCGATATGCCTTAAAAACTCGTGCCCTAATCCCGCACCGTTTGACGCCCCTTCAATAAGCCCTGGAATATCCGCCGTTACGAAAGTTTCGTCATAATAACTAACAACGCCTAAGTTTGGTGATAACGTTGTAAAGTGATAGTTTGCTATTTTTGGTCTTGCTGACGATATTTTACTAAGTAGCGTTGATTTTCCTACGTTTGGAAAGCCTATTAAACCAACGTCGGCAATAACTTTTAACTCTAAACCTATTCTTTTAATTTCAGTTTTCTCTCCGCTTTGGCAAAAGTGCGGACAATGTCTTCTAGAAGTTGTAAATTTTGCGTTGCCTTTACCACCTCTACCACCTTTCATTATTAAGCGTTTTTGACCGTCTTCGTAAATATCACAAATAAATTCGCCACTTTCAACGTCCGTAACTACCGTTCCTAACGGAACGCTTATAAGTAAATCTTTACCGTTTTTTCCGTGACAATTCTTTTTATCGCCTTTTGCTCCGTCTTCTGCCACGAATTTATGCTTAAATTGAAAGTCTGCTAAACTTGTTTTATGCCTATCTCCAACTAAATAAACGGCACCGCCGTCGCCACCGTCTCCGCCGTCAGGTCCGCCGTCAGCCACACCTTTATAACGAATAAACGAAATGCAACCGCTTCCACCGTCGCCCGATTTTATTAAAATACTCTCTCTATCAATAAAATTATCAGTTATCATTTTTACTTACCTTTTTATAATATTTGCAATAGTTTTTACAACAACAATCTTCGCATTTTGGACTTCTTGCTTTGCAAATTAGTCTTCCGTGCCAAAGTATGTAGTGGTGCGATTTTGACCACTCGCTTTTATCTATTAATTTCATTAATTGCTTTTCAGTGTTTAAAGGACTTTTTGCATTTGCTAAACCTATTCTATTCGCCACCCTAAAAACGTGAGTATCAACCGCAATAGCATCTCCGTTAAAAGCGACTGAAATCATAACGTCAGCAGTTTTTCTGCCAACCCCTGAAAGCGATATTAAATTTTCAAAAGTGTTAGGAACTTCGCCGTTAAACTTTTCAATAATATCTTTCGTTGCTTGTAATATGTGTTTTGCTTTTGAATTAAATAAACCAACGGGTCTTATTATTGACGACAACTCACTTTGAGTTAAATTTATTAAAGCATTAGGCGTAGGATATTTTAAAAACAAATCTTTAGTGACTTTATTAACCCTTTCATCAGTACATTGTGCCGATAATATTACGGCAACGAGTAGTTGATAAGTCGTGTTATATTTTAGGGCTGTTTGAGCATTAGGATATTCATTTTTTAATAATTCTATTATTAATTTTGCAGTTTGCTTGTCCATACCCTCACCTTAAAAACGCTTGTTTGTGCTTATACATTTTAGCACAAACAAGCGTAATATTCAATCATTTTAATATTAAATTCTTATAGTTGACGTTCTTAATCCGTTTTTTTCTATAATTATAAAGCCGTTAAAAGCATCAAACCTTCTACTCGAAATTATTTTTTTGGCTTCGTTTAAAGCGACTAATTGAAAAACAACGCTATAACCGCAACCTAAACGTGCTTCTTTTGGAGTCGATACTATTCTACATATAACGCCTTTACTATTTAAAACGTCTCTAAATATATTCGCTTGTGTTTTTGAACGAAACAAAGCATAACAATTTTTCATTATTCCTCCTTTTGCATAAAAACTAACCCATTATAATATATTTATACTAAATAATTATAAATTAAGTGAGGAATTTTATGATATACTTTGACAATTCAGCAACGAGCGGACACAAGCCAAGCAACGTTTTAGATAACACCATTAACGTTATCAAATATTTATCTACAAACGCTGGAAGAAGCGGTCATAGACTGTCTAAAACGGCAAGTGATATTATTTTTAATGCCCGAAAAAAAATTAGTAATTTTTTCAATAATCAAAGTGTTGAAAAGATTATTTTTACTAAAAATTGTACTGAGGCTCTTAATATGGCAATATACGGCTCGATATCTCAAGGCGACAACGTTATCACGAGCGTATTCGAGCATAATAGCGTACTTAGGCCTTTATTTACTCTTAGAGATAAAGGGGTAATCACTTTAACTATAATATCTCCTAAAAACAATCAATTTATAAACGTAGAAGATATAAAAAACGCATTTACGCCTAAAACGAAAGTAGTAATAATAAATCATATTTCTAACGTAAACGGAAGCATTAACGATATTGATAGCATAGGTGAATTTTTAAAAGATAAAGATACGACTTTTATTGTTGACGGCGCACAGTCTGGCGGACACTTAAAAATAGATATGCAAAAATCTAACGTTGATATTCTATGCCTTGCCGGTCATAAAGGTTTATACGCCATACAAGGAAGTGGCATACTTGTCCTTAATAAAAATATAGATATAAATAGTTTTATGCAAGGCGGAACGGGAACGGAAACGTTTAACACGACTCAACCCGACTGCTATCCTGAAAAATTAGAGGCTGGAACGTTAAATTTGCCAAGTATTTGTTCACTTTACGAAGGAGTTTGCTACGTTGAAAACAATTTAGACTACATATCCACTTCGTTAATGAATTTAACTAAATTTTTAATAGAAAATTTACAAAAATTACAAAATATAACTATTTATAGTAAGCCAAATATTGCGGGTATAGTTGCGTTTTCCATGAAAAACATAAACTCGATAGAACTTGCTGAAATTTTGTCAACTAAATACGATATTGCCTCTAGAGGTGGTTTTCATTGCGCACCTTTAATGCATAAATTTTTAAAAACGGAAGAAAGCGGGCTTTTAAGAGTTTCTTTATCGCCCGCTAATACTATAAATGAGTTAGTCCTTTTACTTTCAGCGTTAAAACAACTTATTTAATGCTTTTAATTTTTGCAATAACGCTGTCTAATTCTTTTAACTGACTACTATTTAGCATAGGTTTTAACATTTGAACAAACCTATCAATATCTTCGTCTTTTAACGTGCCGTTGCGCCTTCCTTTTTCGGCTTCGGCTAATATTGCCAAAACAATGTCGCTTTGAGATGCACCTTCATACTTTGATGCAAAACTTTTTAGTATGTTCATATAATTACTTTCGTTATTGTCACTATTGCTAGTAAAATCGTTAAAACTACGCATTTTTATCTCCTTTTATATACAATTATTATTATGCTTTCATAAAATATAATGTTACGGAGTGTTAAATTATGAGTTATATGTTATTGTTTTTAGTAATAATTTTTCTTTTTAAAGGAAAAAACAATGATTTATTCAATTTACTTTCTAATTTAGATTTATCTAACGTTTTACCTATTTTAGAAATGCTAGGTATTGATAAAGACGTTTTAAACACTATTTCTTCTACAAATTTAAAGGGTTTATTTGAAAATGGTTTTGATATTAAAAATATTCTACCTATAATTACACCATTATTAAAAACGTTTATGTCTAAGCAAAATTTTACTTCGCAAGCAAATCAAGAAGTTAATTTTACACAAAGTGAGTCTTTAAACGTTTCGCCTATTAAAGATTTTGCAAGTGAAGAAATAAATCAAGCATTTTCAAGTTATTTTTCTTCTTAACCTTTTTGAAAAATAATTAAAATAACTGTTTACTTTATATTTTAAGTGTAGTATAATATCTATATAAATTTAAAGAGGTATTTTATGAAAACTCAAATTATAAATGCAAAAGTTATTTTAGACGACCAAATTTTATATAACGGCGTTGTTGCTTTTAATAACGGCTTTATTACGTACGTTGGTAACGAAGAGCAACAAGTTGATAAAACTATAGATGCAAAAGGAAATTTCTTATTTGCCGGATTTATTGATATTCACTGTCACGGCGGTAACGGTCTTGACTTTATGGACGCAACTCAAAGTGAAATGACTGAAATTTCTAAATTCCACTTAAAGCACGGCACTACTACTTTATACGCTACAACTTTAACTGACACAATGGAAAGTATTGAAAACGCTTTAAAGGTATACGCTACTATTGAAAATCCTTTAACGCTTGCGGGCGTTCATTTAGAAGGACCTTGGTTTTCACCTTTACAATGCGGTGCGCAAGATACTTCTACAATGTCTCTTCCAACGGTTGAAAAATTTGAAGAATTGAAGAGAAAATATCCGTTTATTAAAAGAGTTAGCCTTGCTCCTGAACTTGACGGTGCGTTAGAGGTTGGTAAATGCGGTAAAAGTTGGGGAATTTCTATGAGTATAGGTCACACTGACGCCGACTTTGATACGGTTGTTAAAGCGTCAAATTCGGGCTTTAATTTGATGACGCATTTTTACTCGGGTATGCGTGGCGTAGTTAGAAAAAATGCTTATAGAGAGGCTGGCGCTATTGAGGGCGGTTACTATTGCGATAATTTGGCGGTAGAAATTATTGCTGACGGCAAACACTTACCACACTCTTTATTAAAACTTATTTATAAATTTAAGGGCGCTGATAAAATTTGTCTTATCACCGACGGCACGAGAGGTAGTGGCTTAAATGACGGCGAAACTTTTATGCTTGGTAAACTTGACGGCGGAACTCTTTCTATTATTGAAGACGGCGTTGCTAAACTACCTGATAGAACAAGTTTTGCTGGTAGCGTAGCGACTACCGATAGGCTTGTTAGAACAATGCACGACTTGGCAAAAGTTAATTTATGTGAAATTAGTAAAATGGCTTCAAAAACTCCTGCTAAGGTTATGGGCTTAACTGATAGAGGTTATATTGCCGTAGGTATGCGTGCCGACTTTGTTTTTATGGATGAAAACTTAAACGTTCAAAAAGTAATTTTCAAAGGCGAAGAAGTTGAATAAAATAAAAAATAGGTCTAATTCAAGTTTAGACCTATTTTTTTTATCTTTCAAACATACACTCAAAAATTTTAACGTTATTTAATAAACCTTCAATATACACGCCATTATCTACTACACTCTTATATATTTCTATTTCATCATTAAACGTTGTTTCTTTATTAAAATGTATTTCGTATCCCTTAAAATTATAGTTTGAAAATTCGCTTGGAGAAAAACAATTTAACGCCATTTTAACGTAACTTACGTTATTTGTATGATTGTTAAAATCTAAATCGGTATACCTAACCTTATGCGTATACACTTTTTCGCCCCTATCAATTTTTGAATAACTATTGAAACTTTTATCGTCGCTTTTTTTGTCGTTATGTATTAATTCGCTTGGATATTTTACTGAACTTGCTTTTCTTAATTGCCTTGTTTCGCAATCTAAAACACACCACTCAGAGTGTCCGTTTATCGAACTATATCCGCCTTTTTGTATTTGATATTCTCTATTAAATCTAATAGGCGAAGTTATTTTAAGTGGCCAAGTGCGAACGCTTATAGTATCGTTAAAAAACACGTCTTGACTAATAGAAAACCTTAATTTTGTAAGAACAAAAAAGGCATTTGACGACTTAATTAAACTATCTTTATCAATACCCATTATATACGAGTGAAAATTAGTCGCATCTTGAAAAATTTCTAAAACACTATCAAATTTTATTTTACAATTATTATCACATAAACGAGAATTTACTTCTAAAAGATAACTGTATTCGTTATTCATACTTAATCCTTTTTATCAACTTTACGATACCTTAACGAGCAAACGTCATCGCCTTTTGCTATACATTTAGGTAAATCTAAAACGCTTCCGTATTTTTCGCCTATTCCGTTATCGCCACACATTGCAATATCGCAAAGCATAGCAATTTCCTCATCAGTACAACCCGCTTTTTGCCAAGCCTTAACTAACGGACAATAACTAAAATCTAATGATAACTTATCGTCAGTAGACTCTAAAACCTTCATTTCAAAAACCCATTGTGCCGCTTTTGTAAATAAAGTCTTTTTTAAGCCTTTTAAACTATCCGTACCGCCTTTTTCTACTAAGTTATCACCGTGAATATGACCACACCTTTTAATAGCGTCACTTGCAAATTCCTTAGGGTCTAATCCCCTTTTTTTAGCCTCGTCACACAATAAATATAGCCATAATGCTCTATGTTCTAATTGTTCTCTTATTTTTTGTAAAAGTTTTAATTTTATTTTCGGTTCGTTTTTTACGATACTCATAATTTTCTCCTTTGCATAAATTTATTCATATAAATTTTTATTTATTATACTATACTTTGAAAACTTTTGCAATACTAACGTAAAACAAAAAAGCCGTAAACAAAATTTACGACTTTTTTTATGAATTTTAACAAATTAAACAAGTTCTACAATGGCTACTTCGGCAGCGTCGCCTTTTCTTTCGCCTTTAAGATATCTTCTTGTATAACCGCCTGCTTGCTTTAATTGTTCGTTTCTTTCAGCATACTTAGGAGCAAGTTCATTGAATATTTTTTCAATAAGTGGGTGATTTATACCCTTAACTCTTGCTTTAAATTCTGCCTTAGATTCCTTAGCATCTTTTGTGAATTGAATATCATAAGTTAAACTCATAATTTTTCTTCTTGCTGCAAGTTTCTTAGGACCATCTTTAATTACTTTTTTAGTAATTTCTTTACCCTTAGCGTCTTTAGTAGTAACACTTTCTTCAACTACGTCAGTATAAGTGTTAATAGCAAGAGTAAGAATTTTTTCCGTATATGCTCTAAGTGACTTTACGTGGCCAGCAGTAACTTCAATTTTTTCATACCATAAAAGGTTAGACGCTTGGTTTCTAAGAACTGCTTTTCTTTCCTTAGTTGTTATACCCATTCTTCCTGGCATTGTCTTAATCCTCCTGTTCCTTTAATTTAAGACCGTAACTGTTAAGTTTTAAGATAACTTCATCAAGTGATTTCTTACCTAAATTTCTAACTTTAAGCATATCATCTTCGGTTAACTTAGTTAAATCTTCAACTGTGTGTATTCCAGCACGTTTCAAACAGTTAAATGAACGTACTGACAAATCCATATCCTCAATACTCATTTCAAGTATCTTTGGAAGTGGATCTGTTGGTGGTGCTACAAGTATACCAAATCCGCTTGCAATATCAGATAAATTCATAAACATACTAATATGTTCTTGAATACTCTTAGCAGCAAGTGATACCATTTCTTTACCCGTATAAGTACCGTTTGTCCACACTTCAAGAATAAGTCTATCCTTATCGATATTTTGACCAACTCTTGCATTTTCTACGTTATAACTTACCTTTTTAACAGGCGTGTAAATTGAATCAATTGCGATATAATCTATTTCGCCCGTTTTATTATTATCGGCATTTTTATAACCTCTACCTCTGCCAACAGTAATTTCAGCATCAAAAACGCCTTCACCTACTGTACAAATTTCTTGTTCTTTATTGCAAATTTCAATTTCAGCGTCCGCTTCGATATCACCAGCATAAACAACACAAGGTCCAGTCTTTGTTATTTTTAAAACTTTTTTGTACTCTGTATCATTGCTGACAGTTTTAATAGCAATACTCTTTAAGTTGAGTATTATTTGGGTAACGTCTTCTTTAACGCCTTTAATCGTTGAAAATTCGTGTTTTACACCAAGTGAAGAGTCGAATTTAATACCTTGAATTGCCGCTCCTGGAAGGGCTGATAATAAAGTCCTTCTTAAAGAGTTACCAATTGTAATACCATAACCTTTTTCAAGTGGTTCAACAACAATTTTTACGTAACTTCTATCTTCGCTTTCTTCAACGTTTATATTAGGCATTTCAATTTCCATCATAGAAATTTTACCTCCTGATTTTTTTGATTTTTTATAATTCTTAGAATAATAAATATATTACTTAGAATATAATTCGACAATCATATGTTCAGCAATTTGAGAGTCAATATCATCTCTTTGAGGAAGAGCAATTACTTTACCTTCAAGTTTTTCAGCATCTAATTCAAGCCACTTTGGAACGTTTATAGTTCTTTCAGTTTCTTTTAATGCTACAAAATATTTACTATCTCTTTTATTTTCTTTAACCGTAATTACATCGCCAACTTTAACTTGGTAAGAAGCGATATCTACGTTTTTACCGTTAACTTGGAAATGTGCGTGTGTAACAAGTTGACGTGCAGTAGTTCTTGATGAAGCAAAACCGAGTCTATATACAACGTTATCAAGTCTTCTTTCTAATAAAGAAAGCATGTTTTCACCCGTTATACCTTTCATTCTATCGGCTTGTTCATAGTAAGACCTGAATTGACGTTCAAGCACACCATAAATTCTTTTAGTTTTTTGTTTTTCACGAAGTTGTAAACCGTATTCAGAAACTTTCTTTCTGTCTGCTCCGTGTTGACCAGGAGCTACAGGTCTTTTTTCAAAAGGACAAGAAGTTTTATAACATTTTTCGCCTTTTAAGAAAAGTTTACATCCTTCTCTTCTGCATAAACGACATTTTGCATCTGTATATTTAGCCATTTCTTATTTACCTCCCATTAAACTCTACGACGTTTTGGTGGACGACATCCGTTATGTGGAATAGGTGATACGTCTTGAATAAGCGTAACTTCTACACCGCATACTCCCAAAGCTCTGATAGCAGATTCTCTACCTTGACCTGGACCTTTTACGTACACTTCCGCACTACGAAGACCGTGCTCCATAGCCGCTTTAACAGCCACTTCTGCCGCTTGTTGCGCAGCAAATGGAGTGCTTTTTCTTGAACCTCTATATCCAAGACTACCAGCACTTGAATGAGCAATGGCATTTCCGTTCATATCTGTAACTGTAACGATTGTGTTGTTAAATGAAGATTGAATATGAACTTGACCTTTGTCAACTTTTTTAAGTTCTTTACGTTTTCTTGAAACTTGTTTAGCCATAATTTCCTATTCCTCCTTATTTAGACGCAGTCTTTTTCTTCGCTACTGTACGGCGAGGACCTTTTCTTGTTCTCGCATTTCTCTTAGAACTTTGACCTCTAACTGGAAGACCTTTTCTATGTCTTACCCCACGATAGCAACCAATTTCTTTAAGTCTTTTAATGTTAAGGTTTACTTCACTACGAAGTTCACCTTCAACTTTTAAATTGTGTTCGATATAAATTCTTAATTTATTTATATCATCTTCTGTTAAATCTTTAACCCTTATGTCTGGGTTAATGCCTGTTTCCTTTAAAATTTTATTAGCAGTTGATCTACCAATACCAAAGATATAGGTAATACCAATTTCAACACGCTTTTCTCTAGGTAAATCTACACCGGCAATACGAGCCATTTTTGTAACCTCCAATAATTATCTTTCTTAAATAATTTTTTAATTTGATTTTTTGTTTCAATTAAGAAACGTTGGTTTGTAAGAAGTAATTAACCTTGTTTTTGTTTATGGTTTTTATTCTTTGAACAAATAACCATAACTTTGCCTTCTCTTCTAATGACTCTGCATTTGTCGCACATAGGTTTTACTGATGGTCTTACTTTCATTTTTTAATCCTCCGATTGTTTTTTAGTTTATAAATACTATGTTAGTTTTTACTACGCCAAACGATTCTTCCCTTAGTTAAATCGTACGGACTCATTTCAATTTTAACGTTGTCACCAGGAATAATTTTTATATAATTCATTCTAAGTTTTCCTGAAATATATGCGGTTATCATATAACCATTTGATAGTTTCACTTTAAAAACTGCATTAGGTAACGCTTCGACAACCACGCCTTCTGCTTCTATGACATCATTTTTTGACACCGTAATACCTCCATATTTTTTATAAACCGCGTTTTAAAACGCTTTTCATATCGCTTATATGCTTTGCTTCATCCTTTTGGCTTAGTTTACGCTTCCATCAGCGTTCAGCATATAATAGATTTATAGTGTTAATATTTCAACACCATTGTCGGTAATAACTACCGTATTTTCATAGTGCGCTGACGGCATTTTATCACTAGTGATACAATCCCACCCGTTAATATTAACTTTGTAAGTGCCCATATTTACCATAGGCTCTATAGCAAGCGTCATATTCTTTTTAAGTCTTATGCCCGTGCCTTTTCTTCCAAAGTTTGGTACTTGCGGGTCTTCATGAACTTCTCTACCGATTCCATGACCAACCATATCGCGAACTACTGAAAATCCTTGTGCCTCAACGTAGTTTTGTATTTGATAACCTATATCTCCTAACGGACTACCTATCAAGACACCTTCTATCCCCTTAAAGAAACTTTCTTTAGTAACGTCAATAAGTCTTTTCTTTTCAGCGGATATTTTGCCAACGTATAAACTTCTTGCTCCATCTCCGTGAAAGCCGTTTATACAAGCCCCCACGTCAACTGAAACAATTTCACCTTCTTTTATAACTCTGTCACCCGGAATACCATGTACTACTTGTTCATCAATTGATATACAAGTTGCGCACGGAAATCCGTATAACCCTAAAAATGAAGGTTTTGCACCGCAAGATACTATATAATCGTGTAAAATTTTATCAAGTTCACCCGTCGTCATGCCCGCTTGTATTCTATCTTCTGCTAAAAGTAATACGTCACGAACAATCTTACAAGGTTCTCTCATTAAATTCAATTCGTTATCTGACTTAATGTATATCATACTTAGCCTAATTTTTTGCAAATTTCTTCAAAAACTTCTTGAATAGCATTATCGCCGTCAATTTTCAAAATTTTACCTTGATTTGAATAGTATTCAATTAAAGGTGCAGTTTGCTTTTCGTAAACGAAAAGTCTATTTTTTACGGTTTCCTCGTTATCGTCTGCCCTTTGAATAAGGTCAGCGCCACATTTAGTACAAGCCGTCTTTCCTTCTAAAAAGTCGATATGATAAGATTCGCCACATTTAGAGCAAACTCTTCTACCCGTTATTCTTTTTAAAAGTTTTGAAAAATCAACTTCAATGTCAATAACTTTATCAATAACTGAAATTTTATCAAGTTCAGTTGCTTGAAAGATATTTCTTGGAAACCCGTCAAGAAGAAAACCATTTTTACAATCGTCTTCTTCAAGTCTTTGTTTAACTATTTCAACGGTTACTTCGTCAGGAACAAGTTGTCCTTTATCAATATAACTTTTAGCAATAACACCGATAGGCGTTCCACCTTTAATGTTTGCTCTAAATATATCACCCGTTGAAATGTGCGGAATATTATATTGTTTTGCAAGTTGTACTGCTTGCGTACCCTTACCCGCACCCGGAGCACCAAGTAAAATAATATTCATCTTACTTTAAAAATCCTTTATAATTCTTCATCATTATTTGTGATTCAAGCGCTGTGTTAAGTTCCATAGCAACTGATACTATAATCAACATACCCGTTGCAGTAAACGCGCCTGAAACTGATGGATTTATAAGTTGGAATAATATTGATGGTACAAGTGCTAATACTGCTAAGAATAAAGCACCGAATAAAGTAATTCTATTGCTTATCTTTTTAAGATAATCGCTAGTAGGTTTACCTGGTCTAATACCCATAATAAAACCACCGTTTTGTTGAATACTCTTTGAAATATCGTCAGCATTGAATTGAATTGACGTATAGAAATAAGCAAAGAATATTATAAATAAGCAAAGTAATACCATATATACCCATGATTGAGTACCGATATAAGTTTGCCACCAAACTAATCCATCTTGCCAGCCGAAAAGAGTCATTACAAGTTCAGGAAAACTTAAAATTGAGAACGCAAAGATGAGCGGAAGTACACCGTTTGAATTAACCTTAATAGGAATAATTTGTGATTGACCACCATACATCTTGTTGCCCTTAATTTGTTTAGCGTATTGAACAGGAATTTTTCTTTCAGCAAGGTCAACGGTTACAATGAAGGCAAATACTATTAAAATAGTAATAACAAAAGCAACTAATAACCAGAAATTCTTTAACGCGTCAGCGCCACCGATATTTTTAATCATATCAATTACTGCTAAACCCGCAGAAGCGATAATACCAGCAAAGATAAGAAGTGATATACCGTTAGAAATTCCGTATTCAGTAATTCTTTCGCCTATCCACATTGTTATAACCGTACCGGCAGTATAGAAAATAATAAGCACTGTAACGGCAAGCCACTTTTGATTAAAAAGCATTGACGTTATTGAAGTGTAGTCGTTACTTTCAACAATACTGTCACCATAACTTAATATTATGCCGAGTGATTGTATAATAGCAAGAATAATAGTTGCGTAGCGTGTATATTGAGAAATTCTCTTTCTACCCTCTTCTCCTTGTTTTGAAAGTCTTTCAAGTGAAGGAATAGCAACTGAAAGAAGTTGCATTATGATTGATGCATTAATGTATGGACCTATACCCATAGCAAATAACGTACCGTTCATAAGCGAACCACCCGTCATCATATTCATAATGTTAAGATAAGATAAATTAGCAGCCTCACCCGTGATAATTGAGTTAGTTCCTACTCCTGGAACAGGAATATAGCAACCAATTCTATAAATGAGTAAAAATAATAGTGTATACCATATTTTAATTCTAATTTCTTTTACCTTAAACGCTTGTTTTAAAGTTTCAAACATTTTTTACCTCCAAGTAAGGTAATTAAACTTCTTCGCACGTACCGCCAGCAGCTTCGATTGCTTGTTTCGCTGAAGCAGAGAATTTCTTTGCTTTTACGGTTAATGCAACGTTAAGTTCGCCATTACCTAAAACCTTAAGACCAGCAGCATCTTTAACACTCATTATAAGACCTGCTAAACTAAGTGTTTCATAATCAACAACTGCACCGCTTTCAAATGCGTTTAATACATCTAAATTAACAACGGCGTATACTTTTCTAAAGTGATTTTTAAAACCACGCTTTGGAACTCTACGAGTTAACGGCATTTGACCACCTTCAAAACCAGGTCTTACACCACCGCCACTTCTAGCCCATTGTCCTTTGTGACCTTTACCACTTGTCTTACCAAGACCTGAACCGATACCTCTGCCAAGTCTTTTAGAAGTAGTTCTGCTACCTTCAGCAGGTTGTATTGTATCTATTCTCATAGTTCTACCTCTCAAACGTTTTCAACTTTTACAAGGTGACTAACTACGTTTAGTTGACCTTGTAAAGTTTTAGAATCAGCAAATACTTTTGACTGACCTACTTTGTGAAGACCAAGAGCCAAAACTGTACCCTTTTGAGCTTTAGAACAAGAAATTGTACTTTTTACAAGTGTAACTTTTATTTGCATAATTCTTCTCCTTACTCTTTAATTTCTTCAACAGTTTTACCACGAAGTCTAGCAACTTCTTCAATAGATTTAAGTCCATAAAGACCAGCAATTGCTGCTTTTACCATATTGATAGGATTGCTTGTTCCGTGAGATTTTGTTCTAATGTTCTTAACGCCAACTGCTTCCATAACCGCACGAACAGGACCACCAGCGATAACACCGGTACCTTCTTCAGCAGGAAGCATAACGATTGAACCTCTACCAAATTTACCAATGGTTTCGTGAGCGATTGTACTGCCTACGAGTGCAACTTTCTTCATTGCTTTTTTCGCTTGTGCAGTTGCCTTATCTATTGCTTCTGGTACTTCGTTTGCTTTTCCCATACCACAACCAACTCTACCATTTTCGTCACCTACTACAACTAAAGCGGCAAAACGCATTTTACGACCACCTTTTACAACTTTAGTTACACGGTTAACAGATATAAGTTTTTTAATTAAGCCGTCCTTTTCTTCTTGTTTTCTAGGGGCTCTGTTTTCTCTTGCCATATCCATTTACCTCCTATTAAAACTTAAGTCCGGCTTCTCTTGCGCCGTCTGCTAAGCATTCAACACGACCGGTATATAAATAACCGCCTCTATCGAATACTACGTTTTCAATACCTTTTGCAAGGGCTTTTTTAGCAAGTTCTTGTCCTACAACTTTACTTGCTTCTTTTTTAGTTAAGCCTTTAACTAATTCCATTACAGCCTTTTCAACAGTTGAACAAGCAACTAAAGTATTACCTTTTACGTCATCAATTATTTGTGCATAAATATGATTAAGACTTCTATAAACGCAAAGTCTTGGGCAATCTGCTGTTCCAGATACCTTTTTTCTAACTCTTGCGTGTCTTTTTAATCTATCAGCATTTTTATCAATTTTAGATATCATATCAGTTTACTCCTTACTTACCCGCAGTTTTACCTTCCTTACGTTCAATTACTTCATCGCTGTAACGAATTCCGTAACCGTGGTAAGGTTCAGGTTTTCTAAGTGCTCTAATTTTAGCGGCTTCACCACCAACAAGTTCTTTATTTATACCCTTTACCGTAACTTCAGTAATAGAAACACAAGTAAGAGTAATGCCTTCTACTGCTTTATATTCAACAGGGTGACTGTAACCGATATTTAAAGTAATATCTTTACCGTTTTGAGTTGCTTTCCAACCAACGCCGTTAATTATAAGAGTTTTTTGATAACCTGCTGTTACACCGATTACCATATCTTGTAAAAGTGCTCTATAAAGACCGTGTTTAGCCTTTGTTGTATTTAATTCATTTGCTCTTGTTACAGTAATAACGCCATCAGCAAGAGTAATACCAATGTTTTCACTATCAAAATTTTGAGTAAGTGTGCCGAGTGGACCTTTTACCGTAATAAGATTACCTTCTACTTTAAGTTCAACGCCTTGTGGCATTTTAATAGGTGCTCTACCAATTCTTGACATAATTCATATCCTCCCTATTACCAAACGTATGCGAGAACTTCGCCACCATGGTTTGCTTTTCTAGCCTCTTTATCAGTCATAATACCCTTTGGTGTAGAAATAATAGCGATTCCTAAGCCACCGAGAACTCTTGGAAGTTCGTCGTGACCTGCATAAATACGAAGACCTGGTTTAGAAATTCTTTTAAGGCCATTGATAACCTTTTCTCCGTTTGGTCCGTATTTTAAAGTTATAACGATTTTACCTTGAACGCCGTCTTCAACGATTTCAAAACCATTGATATAGCCTTCTTGTAAAAGAAGTCTGGCAATTTCCTTTTTAATATTTGATGCCGGAACTTCAACCGTTTCATGCTTTACTACTAACGCATTTCTTATACGTGTGAGCATATCTGCAATTGTATCTGTCATTTTATGTTCCTCCTTATTACCAACTTGACTTCTTTATACCTGGGATTTGTCCTTTATACGCTAAATTTCTGAAGCATATACGACAAATACCATACTTACGTAATACAGAGTGTGGACGACCACAAATACTGCATCTCGTATAAGCTCTCGTAGAGAACTTTGCTTGCTTTTGTTGTTTGTTTATCATTGCTTTTTTTGCCATGACTGTATATCTCCTTAATTAGCCTTGAAAGGCATACCCATTGCTTTAAGTAATTCGTATGCTTCTTCATCTGTTTTCGCCGTTGTAACGAAACAAATATCAAAACCCCTTATTTTTTCCACTTGATCGTATTGAATTTCAGGGAAAATAAGTTGTTCTTTAACGCCCATTGCGTAGTTACCTCTACCGTCGAAAGATTTTGCAGGAACACCTTTAAAATCTCTTACTCTTGGAAGAGCTATTGATACAAATTTATCAAAGAATTGTAACATTCTTTCGCCTCTTAACGTAACCTTGATACCAACTGTCATACCTTCTCTAACTTTGAAGTTTGCAACTGATTTCTTAGCCTTTGTAAGAATAGGTTTTTGACCTGCGATAAGTGCTAATTCTTTTTCTACTTGTTGAACGCTTTTTGCGTTATCCTTAACATCACCAAGACCGCCGTTAATTGTAATTTTTACAAGTTTTGGAACTTGATTGATATTCTTATAGTTAAAGTGCTTCATAAGATATGGTACAACTTCGTTATTGTACTGTTCTCTTACTCTACATGTCGAATCGGTTGCAGTTACCTTAGCAACCTGAGTCTTTTCTGCCATAATAGGTTCTCCTTATTTTTTATTATACTGTTTCTTCGTCTTTCTTAACAGTCGTTTTTCTTGTTGAAGCCTTTTTAACTTCTTTAACTTCACCATCTTCTTCTACTTTTTTAGTAGTAGTTTTTCTTGTGGTTGTCTTTTTAACTTCTTTTGCTTCGCCGTCAGCATCTTCTGCTTTTTTAGTTGTAGTTTTTCTCGTAGTAGTTTTCTTTTCTATTGGCTTTTCTTCTACAACTTTTGGTTCTTCAGCAACTGCTACTGCCGTTTCTTCAGCAGTTTTAGTAGTTGTTTTACGCTTTCTAACTGGTTTTACTTCCTCAGTTGCTGGCGTAGTTACTACGTCGTCTTCTTTAGTTGCTTTTTTAGTAGTTTTCTTTTTTGCTTCGGCTTTTACAACTTTTGCATCAAGTGACGCGCTACATTTTTTACATACTCTAACTTTTTTGCCGTCAACGATAGCATAACCAACTCTTGTTGCTTTGCCACATACTGGACAAATTACGAGTACGTTAGAAGCGTCAATTGGACCTTCTTTTTTAATTTTTTCGCTAACGTCTTGTGCTGAACGAGCCTTTTTATTCTTTTCTTGAATATTAACGCCTTCAACTACAATTTTGTTTGTTTTTGGAAATGCCATAAGTACCTTTCCAGTTTTCTTAACATCTTTACCCGTTAAAACAACAACGGTATCGTTCTTCTTAACCTTCATAGCAATCTCCTTATAACACTTCTGGGGCAAGAGATACGATTTTCATATAATCTCTATCTCTTAATTCTCTTGCAACAGGTCCAAAGATACGAGTACCTCTTGGTTGTTTATTATTGTCAATAATAACTGCTGCATTTTCGTCAAATTTTATATGAGTACCGTCTGGTCTACGAAGACCTTTTGCACTTCTTACTATAACTGCTTTGACAACGTCTTTTTTACCAACAACACCACCTGGTGTTGCACTCTTTACGCTAGCTACAATAACATCACCGATATTACCGGTTCTTCTAAATGAACCGCCGAGAACTCTTATGCACATTATTTCTTTTGCGCCACTATTATCAGCAACTTTTAAAATTGTTTGTGGTTGTATCATTTTTGTTCCCTCCTATTACTTAGCCTTTTCAATTATTTCCGAAACTCTCCAGTTTTTAGACTTTGAAAGTTTTCTTGTTTCAACTATTCTTACTTTATCACCGATTCCGCACTCATTATTTTCATCATGAGCCTTGAATTTTACAGTTTTAGTAATAGTTTTCTTGTAAAGAGGATGTTTGCTTTTGTCAGTAACTTCTACAACAACGGTTTTATCCATTTTGTCAGAAACAACGATACCAACTCTTTCTTTTCTTAAATTTCTTTCCATATAAGTTTCCTCCATTACGCCTTAAGTTCTCTTTCTCTAAGAACTGTTTTAATTCTTGCAATATCCTTTTTAACCGTTTTTAAAACGTTAGGATTTTCAAGTTGACCTGTCGCATGACGAAAACGAAGGTTAAATAATTCTTCTTTTAACGATTCGAGTTTTGCTACTAATTCATCATTAGTCATACCCTTAATTTCTTGACTTTTCATTAACCTTCACCGCCTTCTTGTTGAATTTCTTTAATCATAAACTTTGTTTTGATAGGAAGTTTATGTCCAGCAAGACGCATAGCCTCTCTTGCCGTTACTTCATCAACACCATCCATTTCGAATAATACTCTACCTGGTTTAACAACTGCTACCCAATATTCTACTGAACCTTTACCTGAACCCATTCTTGTTTCAGCAGGTTTTTGCGTGATAGGTTTGTGAGGGAAAATATCAATCCATACTTGACCACCACGTTTAATAAATCTAGTCATAGCAATACGAGCTGCTTCGATTTGATTTGATGTTATCCATGCAGGTTCCATAGCAACAAGACCATACTTACCATAAGCAATTTGGTTACCCTTAGTTGCCTTACCTGTCATTCTACCTCTATGAACTCTTCTTCTTTTAACTCTCTTAGGCATCAACATATTATGCTTCGCCTCCTTCACTTACTTTGGCTACTTTACCTAAAACTTCGCCTTTGTATATCCATACTTTAACACCGATAATACCAAATGTAGTATGTGCTTCACTAAAACCATAGTCGATATCAGCCCTTAAAGTTTGAAGTGGAATTGAACCTTCGTGATATTGTTCACTACGAGCGATTTCAGCACCATCTAAACGACCGCTAACCATAATTTTAACACCCTTAACACCAAGACGTCTTGCTCTTGAAATTGCTTGCTTCATACTTCTTCTAAAAGATGCTCTCTTTTCAAGTTGAGATGCAACCGTTTCAGCAACAAGTTGTGCTTCGCAATCAGGCTTTTTAATTTCTACGATGTTAATAGCGATTTGTTTATTCTTAGCAATTTTGCTAAGGCTATTTTTCATAACTTCAATTTCAGCGCCTGCTTTACCAATAAGAACACCTGGTCTTGCAGTAAATACCGTAACTGAAACTTTATTTGCTGCTCTTTCAATTTTAATTGTAGAAACAGCGGCTTGGAAATAAGTATTTTTAATAAATTTTCTTATTTCGTAATCTTCTTTAATGTTTAGAGAGAAACCTTTTTTATCAGCATACCATTGAGTATCCCAATCTTTAATTATACCGACTCTCAATCCGTGTGGATTAACTTTTTGTCCCATAATTCCTCCTACTTTGCAATCACATCAAGAATAACTGTGATGTGACTTGTGCGTTTCAAAATTCTAAACGCTCTACCATGAGCCATTGGTCTCATTCTTTTAAGTGTTGGACCTTGGTCAGCATAGCAAGCAGCAATCATTAAATCATCTCTATTCATACCAAGATTATGCTCAGCATTAGCAGCGGCTGATAAAACTACCTTTTTAATAGGTTCAGCACCTGCTTTAGACGTATTTGTTAAAATTGCTACTGCATCTTTAACGCTTTTACCTCTAATATTATCAAGTACGACTCTAACTTTATAAGGAGAAATTCTAACAAATTTAGCAACTGCTTTTGCTCTTTTGTCTTTATTTTCCTCAATTCTTTGAGTCTTTAATTTCATATTTTTAGCCATTTGAAATCTCCTTATTTACCATCTGACGTTTTAGAACCAGAGTGTCCCTTAAATGTCCTTGTAGGTGCAAATTCACCGAGTTTACAACCAACCATATCTTCGGTTATATATACAGGAACATGTTTTCTACCATCGTGAACAGCAATAGTGTGTCCAACCATTTGAGGGAATATTGTAGATGCTCTTGACCAAGTTTTAACTACGGCCTTTTTATTTTCAGCATTGAGCGCATCTATTCTTTTAAGTAATCTTTCTTGCACGAAAGGACCTTTTTTAACACTTCTACTCATTTTATCTCCCTCCTATTAATTTACTCTTTTAAGAATTAACTTATCAGTTTTATTCTTTTTCTTTCTCGTCTTATAGCCAAGAGCAGGTTTACCCCAAGGCGTAACAGGACCAGACCTACCTATAGGTGCTCTACCTTCACCACCACCGTGAGGGTGATCGCAAGGGTTCATAACAGAACCTCTAACCGTTGGTCTAATACCCATATGTCTAACTTTACCTGCTTTACCTATTCTAATAATTTCGTGGTCAATATTACCTATTTGACCAACCGTTGCTTTACATTTAACAAGTATAAGTCTCATTTCGCCACTTGGCATTTTAACTTGAGCATACTTATCGTCTTTAGCCATAAGTTGTGCAGACATACCAGCCGCTCTTACAAGTTGACCACCTTTACCTGGTTGAAGTTCAATATTATGAATCATTGTACCAACAGGAATATCTTCAATAGCAAGTGCGTTACCTGGTTTAATATCAGCAGTAGGACCACTAACGATTGTATCGCCAACGTTAAGACCTAAAGGCGCAAGAATATATCTCTTTTCACCGTCAGCATAAACTAAAAGTGCGATATTTGCCGTTCTGTTTGGGTCGTACTCGATAGTTTTTACAATTGCATTTATACCATCTTTATTTCTTTTGAAATCAATAATACGGTATTTTCTTTTATTTCCGCCACCGTGATGTCTTACAGTGATTTTACCTTGAGCATTTCTTCCGGCACTATGTTTTTGGTCTTCAAGTAAAGACCTTTCAGGTTTTGTACAAGTAATTTCTTCAAACGTACTTACTGTCATAAAACGGCGTGCAGAAGAGGTAGGTTTATATCTCTTAATACCCATTTATATTATCCTCCTATTAAGACAAAGAGTCAAAGAACTCAATGCTCTTGCTATCTGCCTTTAATTGAACAATTGCCTTTTTATAATCAGGAGTATAACCTTCGTTTCTACCCATTCTTCTTAATTTACCATGGCAATTTACTGTGTTTACCGATTGTACTTTTACATCAAAAAGTTTTTCAACTGCAAGTTTAATTTCGGTTTTGTTAGAATTTTTAGCAACGATAAATACGTATTTCTTAGTTGCTATTTCAGCATAACTCTTTTCAGTTAAAAGAGGTCTAATAATTACATCTCTTGCATCCATTATTCTCCTTGAACCTCCTCATAAAACTTTTCGATTGATTCAACTGCGCCTTTAGCCATAACAACTACTGCGTTTTTAACAACGTCGTAAGTATTGAGTTGTTCAACAGGAATTGTGCTAAGTGCAGGAATATTTGCGGCTGCTCTAATAACTTTAACGTCATCATTAGCCATAACCATAAGAACGGTTTTTTCTAAATTAAACGCTTTTAAAAATGCAACCATTTCCTTTGTTTTACCGTTTTCAACTGCTAATTCATCAACAACGATAAATTCATTATCAACAATTTTCTTTGAAAGTGCTGATAAAAGTGCGATTCTTTTTGCTCTAACGTTCATCTTCTTAGAAAAGTCTCTTGACTTTGGAGCAAATACAACACCGCCCTTAATCCATTGTGGTGCTCTTGTTGAACCTTGACGAGCACTACCCGTACCCTTTTGTCTATAAGGTTTTTTACCACCACCTCTAACTTCTGATCTTGTTAACGTGCTTTTCGTACCTTGACGTTCGTTAGCAAGTCTTGTAACAACTGCTTGATGTATTAAAGGTTCGTTGTATTCGATAGCAAAGATGTCGCTTAATTCCATACTACCAGTCTCTTGACCTTTCATATTATAAATTTTAATGCTTGGCATATCTCTACTCTCCTTTATGCTTTAACACTATCAGAAATTATAACGATGCCACCAGTAGGACCAGGAATTGCACCTTTAATTAAAAGTGCGTTTCTTTGAACGTCTACTTTAACAACTTCCAAATTCTGAACAGTTACTCTTTCATGTCCGTATTGACCAGGCATGTGTTTGTTCTTAAATACTCTTGATGGGGAACTGATTGAACCCATAGAACCTACTTCTCTGTGAACAGGGCCTACACCGTGAGTCATTTTAAGTCTTTGTTGATTCCATCTTTTAATAACACCGCTGAAACCATGACCTTTTGACGTTCCAGCAACGTCTACTTTGTCACCTGCTGCAAATTGTTCAACTGTAAGCGTGCTACCAACTTGATATGATTTAATATCGTCAAGTCTAAACTCTTTAAGAATTTTTTGTGGTTCAACACCTGCTTTTTTGAACTGACCTTGCTCAGGTTGATTAAGGTTAGATTCTTTAACTTTACCGAATCCAACTTTAATAGCCTCATAGCCGTCTTTTTCAATTGTTTTAATTTGAACAACTGAACAAGGGCCTGCCTCTACTACGGTAACGGGGATTACTTTTCCGTCAGCGGAAAAGACCTGCGTCATACCTAACTTCTTTCCAATGATTGCTTTATTCATAGATAAAGTTCACCTCCAAATTATTTACATTAAATTTTTTTGTTTCTTGATTATAACTTAATTTTTACGTCTACGCCAGCTGGTAAATGAATACTATCAAGTATTTTTGCATTTGAAGAGTAAATGTCAATTAATCTCTTATGAGTTCTAATTTCGAATTGCTCTCTACTGTCTTTATACTTGTGTGGCGATCTTAAAATAGTAACTATTTCCTTTTCAGTAGGAAGAGGAATAGGTCCGCTAATTTTAGCGCCTGCTTTTTTCATTGTTTCAACGATTCTTTCAGTCGCTTGATCAACCATTCTGTGGTCGTATGCAGCCAATTTAATTCTAATTCTTTGTCCTGCCATTTGATTTTTGCCTCCATTTTTTATACTAACTGTTAATGTGGTCAACATTGCCGTGTGTGTCACGCCTTAGAATATAAAAAAATCACTCGCTGCTGTGTGTTAATGCGAATGATATTCTACACCTAATGGGCGGTTAGTCGCAAGGGTTAAACCCTCACATTTGTCAACGAAAATTATCTTCTTTTTTGCACAACTTAAAAGTGGCGAAAAAAGTTTAAAGTAACTTTTCGTCTCTACCCTATATTACACAGCCTTAATATAATATAATATCTTAACTTAAAAGTCAAACGTTTTTTAGCACTTTTTTTTAATTTTCTAAATATTTTTTAAATATATTTTTCGCATACAATATATAGTGTTATTTTGACAAAAAAAATAATTGTTTCACTATTTAATATAAAAAAATTATTGCTTTTTTTCAAATTAAATGGTACAATTTGTTTAATGGAGGTAATTATTATGTCATCTGACGGCGTGCGAAGTAGTATACAATTTAATGACGTACGCAAAAATTATTTGCGTACCTAACAAGTTTAGCAATTTAATTTTTTAATAATAAACTCTTATATATTATATATAGAAAAGAGATTTTTTAAGTTGCTCGACTTTTAGCGGGCTTTTTTTATGCCCTTTTATGAGGTGAGTTATGAACGAAAAAGATATTCTTAATGAAAACAACGAAGTTATTATTCCTGAAAAAAGGAATTATGAAGACGAACTTTTAAGTTTAATTAAAAGCAATTTGTCTGAAAATCAGTTAAAAGATAGTTTGAGCGATTATCACGATAACGATATCGCCGAAGTTATTCCCCTTTTAACCGCTACGGAAAGAAAAAAACTTTATAAAATCTTAGGCATTACGGCAACTTCTAACGTATTTGCTTATCTTGATAACGTAGAAGACTATATTAGCGAACTTGAAAATGATAAAGTTGCCGATATTATCGAGTCAATGGATGCCGATGACGCCGTTGACGTTTTAGAAGTTTTAGATGAAGAAAGAAAAAGTGAAATTATAAGTTTAATTGAAGATGAAGAAGTTTTAGAAGATATTGAACTTATTACTTCTTATAGTGACGACGTTATAGGTAGTAAAATGACTACCAACTACGTAACTATCAGTAAAGATTCCACCGTTAAAAAGGCAACTGCTTCCGTAATAAAACAAGCGGCAAATAACGATAACATTTCAACCATTTACGCTCTTGACGGCGAAAAGTTTTTCGGCGCTATAAATTTAAGAGATTTAGTCGTTGCAAGGGAAACTACTCCGTTAGAAAACATAATTTCAACGAACTACCCTTACGTTTACGCAAACGAAACGATAAGCGATTGTATAGAGTTTTTAAAAGATTACTCGGAAGACTCTATTCCCGTACTTAACGAAAACAACGAACTTATAGGCGTTATAACGTCTAGTGACGTTGTTGAAGTTGCCGTTGAAGAAATTAGCGACGACTACGCAAAACTTGCCGGCTTAACGAGTGAAGAAGATTTAGACGAGCCTATTTTTAAAAGCGTTAAAAAGCGTATTCCTTGGCTCTTAATTTTACTTGCCGTTGGTTTTGGAATTTCTTACGTTACGCAACTTTTCCAAAACGTTATACCACTTTCACTTATTATTATTTACTCTTTCCAAACGCTAATTTTAAGTATGAGCGGTAACACGAGTACACAAAGTCTTGGCGTAACGATACGAGTTATTTCCGATGAAGACCTAACAACCAAACAAAAACTTTCATTTATACTTAAAGAATTAAGGGTTAGCGTACTAAACGGAATTATAGTTGCATTGATTTCATTTTTATTCGTAGGGCTTTACTTAACGTTAATCGTTCCCAACGATATAGCACACTTAAACGTTTCGCCGTTTGCAATATCGGGTTGTATTGGCATTTCGCTATTTATTGCAATGATAATTGCAGGGCTTATGGGTACGCTTATACCTATGTTTTTTAAAAAGGTAGGAATTGACCCCGCTATTGCATCAGGCCCACTTATCACTACCCTAAACGACTTTATTTCAGTTTGTTGCTATTACGGAATATCATTTTTAATGTTTGTTTCCTTGCTTGGACTATCGTAAAACAAAAGTGGCAGTCTTATAAACATTGAAGTAAAAAAAGAAATAATATGGCTTGATAACGTTAAATTTTTTAATAAAAACAAATAATAATTAAACAAACATTTATATTACGAATTTAATTTGCTTTATAAACACAAAAACACAACGAAAAATTTTTCGTTGTGTTTTTTAGTTAAATTATTTTTAAAATTTTTTTATTCCATAACCGGCTTTTAAAATTCCGCCGTTTTTTAAAAATTCTACCATATTTTTTTGAAGTGAAGAATTCGTAGGATATTCGTTTACGTCTTTATCTACGTAAGCGTCACCAAAAACGTAGCGGATTGCCGAATTACGCTCAACACTAAAAACTATATCATAATCTTTTGCAAACTTGTAAATGTTTGACTTTTCTCCAACCATTTTACAAATGCTCTCATCAAGTAACCACGACATACAAGTAAAGACTTTTATATTATAGTCGCTATAATATTTAGTAAAAAACTCTCTTGCCATTTCGTAAGATTGTTTACATTTTTCATAATCTAACTTTTCGCCTTGCGGAATATGTACTTCTATTACCATATCGCCTATTTTTACACTTAAAGGCTCGTAGTCTATTTTACTATAACCAAATTTAAACTGAAGTCTTCCCAATTTGAAAACGTTTAATTTTATATGATTGCTTAGCCAAACAATTTCTTTAAATCCAAATTTACCACTTTCAATATAATAATTATCTACCCATTTTTGAATATCGCTAAAAGTATCGTTAAATATTTTAATGCTAATGCCTTTTTTAACGTATTCACAATAAGCGCTTTCAACTTTTAATAATAAATAAGCCAAATTATACAAAGTATCGCCGTTTTCAATAAGTTGTTTTATAGGCATATCTTCGTCTATCTCACTATAACTACTTAAAAGTAATTGCAAATTCTCTTCATTATTTAAAAAGTGCTTATACCATTTGGTAATTATTTCTTCTTGTCTTTTCAACATAACGTAACTATTTAGTCCTTTTATTAAGATTTTACACTTGCAATAAGTTTATGTATTTTAAAATTATTTAAAACAAACTTAGTTTCGTATTCTGTTGCTATATTATCACTTACGTCTTGACTATACAAATCATCAGTAACGTATTCTAAAATAAAACCGTTTTCTTGTAACGAATTCTTAGAATATTCAAAAAAACCGTCGTTATCCGTTTTTAATTCTATTTTTGCGCCGTCACTTAATAACCTTTTGTAAATATCTAAAAAATATTTATAAGTTAATCTATGATTTTCATACTGTTTTTTAGGATAAGGACATGAAAAGTTTAAATATAATTTAGTAATTATTTTTTCCCTAATAAAATAATTAAGTAATTCCGCACCTATATTTAAAAACACGATATTTTTAAGACCGTTTTCTTTTGCTAATTCGCCAGCGGAAACAATAACGTTTTCGCTAACTTCAACACCTATATAGTTTACGTTTGGATTTCTTTTAGCCTTTTCTACTAAAAACCCTCCTTTACCGCAACCTATTTCCATTTCAATTCTATTGTCGTTATTAAAAATTGCTTTCGTGTCTAAAAAATTATATCTATCTTCTTCTTTTAAATGAAAATGCTCGCCCGTTACACTAAGTATTACATATTCTTTACACCCCTCTAACCTTAAAGGCAAGTTTTTCTTTCTACGCATTCTCATAGTAAATCACCACTATCACTATACCCAAATTCTTTTAAATACTTTTCTTTATCTCGCCAAGACTCTATAACTTTAACGTAGGTAGTTAAAAATACTTTATCTCCTAAAAACTTTTCCATACCTTCTCTTGCAAAGGCGCTTACTTCTTTTATGGCGCTACCTTGCTTTCCTATTAAAATTGCTTTATGGTTTTGTTTTTCGCAAATTATATCTAAACTAATATCGTAAATACCATTAGACCGCCTTGAAAACTCATTTACGATAACGGCTATTCCGTGTGGAATTTCTTTATCAAATTTAAGTAAAATTTTTTCACGCATAATTTCGCTAATCATAAATTTTTCACTTTTATTTGAAACTATATTATCACTATAAATTTTTTCTCTAACAGGTAAGTATTTAACTATTAAATCAAGTAATTCTTTTACGTTTTTACCCTTTCTTGCCGAAACGGGAATTATTTCGCTAACGCCTTCAATCGCAGAAACCTTTATTAAATTTTCTGGTATTAATTCTTTTGAAGTAATATCGGTTTTACTAATTGCTACGATAACGGGCACGTCACCTTGGCAAACTCCACTTAAAATATTAAATTCTTCTTCGCTAATACCGTCGTGACCATCAATTACAAAAACGATAACGTCAACTTCTTTCGCCGTTCTTCTTGCCGTTTTTTGCATTTTTTTGTTTAAAGCCGTACCCGATTTATAAAAACCAGGCGTATCTTCAAAAACTATTTGATAATCTTGACTATTTAAAATTCCTAAAATTCTATCTCTCGTTGTTTGGGGTTTTGGCGAAACGATAGCAACCTTTTCACCTACAAGCACGTTTACTAACGTACTTTTGCCCGCATTAGCCTTTCCTACGACAGCAACCGTACCGCATTTCATCTTGTAACCTCGATTTTACTCATTATTTCTTCTTCTGTTTTTCTCATTTCAATTTTATCATTTTCATCAATATGGTCGTACCCCATTAAATGAAGTATTCCGTGACAAACTAAATAAGTCACTTCCCTTTCTATTGAATGCCCGTATTCCTTTGCTTGCTCTTGCGCCTTTTTAGTACATACCGCTATCGAGCCTATAAAAATTGCTTTTCCATCTTCAGTTAAATCTAACGGATAATCTTTTCTATTTAAAACTTTACCTTTAATATTATCTAAATTGGGAAAAGACAATACGTCGGTAACTTTATCTATATTTCTAAATTGACTATTTAACTTTTTTATTTTTTGCTTAGAAACAAATTCAAGTTCTAAAAAAAGGTTGTCCACTTGTTTTAAGGTAATATAAACTTGATTTGCTAACTTTTCAAAACTAAAAGGCGCTTTCTTCGTTTGTAAAACTAACTTAGTTTGCATTTTTTCCACCCACTTTTAATTTTGGATATTTAACTCTACCGTGATATACGCCAGCCAAAGTATCGGTTATTGTGTGCCTAATAATATCGAGTTCTCTCAAAGTAATATCACACTCGGTAAATTGCTCTAATTCTATTCTTTCTTCTATAATTTCTCTAACGGCTTTATCAACGTTTTCGTGAGTTCTATTACTAATAGTTCTTACTTTGGCTTCACTAGCATCACAAATCATTATAATTGCGTTTATTTTAGTTTGTGGTTTAGGACCAGCGTAGCAAAAATCTTCAATATCGAGATCCCCATCAGTAAACTTCTTTGCTTTTGCATAAAAATACTTAATAGGTAGCGTGCCGTGATGTTGTTCAGCAGCGTCAGATAAAACGGTTGGTAAACGTCTTTTTCTAATTAGTTCAGCCCCATCTCTTGCGTGTGCTTTAATAATATCGGTTGATAACTCTGGGAGCAAATCGTCATGCGGATTTCCATCAACTTGATTTTCGGCAAAATATTCAGGGTTTTTAAGTTTACCTACATCGTGATAATACGCGCAAGCCCTTGCTAATAACGGATTTTCGCCTATTGCGTTACTACACGCCTCGGACAATGAAGCAACGAGTATAGTATGGTTAAAAGTGCCGGGCGCTGTTAACATTAAATTTTTAATAAGTTTAACTTTGTGATCGGTTAACTCACTAAGTCTAAAATCTGTAATAGCGCCGAATAAAACTTCAATTATAGGTAAAATAACTATAAATAAAGAATCGGCTAAAATACCACTTCCTAATGCAAAAAGTACGCAATGTAACGTATTTGAAACTTCGTTAGAAATTTCTAAGCAAAGCGCCATTACTATAACGGGTAAAGATATAATTACACCCATAGACAAAACTTTAAGTCTTGACCCTTTACCATCAATTAAAAATATGGCTATAATTCCCGTTACTATTGACATTAAAGCACATATAATTGGTATATCAATCAAGCCGTAGGTAAATATATCTATAACAAGCATAAACGATGCGTAAATTATACTCATAAATACCGCCGAACGCTTATCCGTTACGTATAAAATAAGTAAACAACATAAACTAAAAGGTCTAAAATATATGTTTATTTTACCAAAAACATAACTTGCAATTACTGAAATTATAAGTATTGAATAAATCATAAAAACGTTACTTGCCTTATGAATAAAATCACTTTTTACGTGGTAAAAATAAACGAAAGTAGTTATTATCAATAACGCCGTTATCACACACGCAAAAACGAACATTTTTATATTTTCTTCATCATTAAAAAACTCTTTAACCCCATTAAGTCCGCCGTTAGTTAAAAATACCGTAGCAACGACAAGACAAGCAAGTACCATGAATTGAAAAATCAATAATATTGCTTGTTTTACAAAATCAGATTTTTTCCATTTAATTCTTTTAACGTTATCTGCCATTTTTAATCCTCAACTTTACTTTTCTCATCTTTTGAATAAGCCTTAATAATTTCCGCAACAAGCGGATTTCTAACAACGTCTTTATGCGTTAAATTTACAACTTCAACGCCTTCAACGTTTGATAATATTTTAACGGCGTGTTTTAACCCACTTTGCTTACCCGTAGGTAAGTCAATTTGCGTCGTGTCACCCGTTATAACCATTTTACTACCTTGTCCCATACGAGTTAAAAACATTTTCATTTGTTCTTTAGTAGTGTTTTGAGCCTCGTCTAAAATAATAAACGCATCGCTTAAAGTTCTTCCTCTCATATACGCCAAAGGTGCAATTTCTATAACGCCCCTTTCTATAAGTTTTTGATACGTTTCAAGACCAAACATTTCTTGAAGCGCATCATATAGCGGACGAAGATAAGGGTCTACTTTATTTTGTAAATCTCCCGGTAAAAAACCTAATTTTTCACCCGCCTCAACTGCTGGTCTTGTTAATATGATTTTTTCAACTTCTTTAGTTTTATAAGACTGTACGGCAAGAGCCACCGCTAAATAAGTTTTTCCCGTTCCAGCAGGCCCAACACCAAATACTATACTGTTATTCTTTATAGCCTCTACGTACTTTTTTTGACCGAACGTTTTACACTTTATTTGCTTTCCTCTTGAAGTGACGGCAACTACGCCACTCATAACCTTTTCTATGCCTTCAATACTACCGCTTCTTGCTATATCTATGCAATAAATTATTCTTGACTTATCTACCGTTTCCCCTAAACTAATAAGTTCACTAAGTTTTGTTATAACTTTTTCACAAAGAACTACGTTTTCACTTTCGCCATTTAATAATATACCTTCTTCCTTAACAACGGCGTTAACGTCAGTTTCTCGCATTATAAGTTCTAAATTTTCATCAAAAACACCTAAAAGAGCAGTTAAAACGTCCCTTTTCGTTATTTTTACTAATACTTGTATTTTTTCCAAATTAACCCCCAAACGTTACGTGCCTACATTTTAACGTTACTTTAACGCTATTATCTAACACTTCATACTTGCTTTCAATTACTTCGTCTTCTAAATCAAACTTTGCAAGTTGTATGCATTTATCTATAAAATCATCGTTTATTAGTTCACTATCAAAAGTTTTTGTATAATCGTATAAAATACTAACGTAGCCAAGAGCAAAACTTTCAATCATTTCGCCCTCTTTATCTAATTGATAACCACCTATTAAAACACTATCTTTTAATACGTAATCGCCAACGTTAACTTGTGGCGTTCCCCTTAAAATAGTTATCTTTTCTACAACGCCCTCAACGTCACTTACGATATTTTTACTTTGACGTGATATCGCTGGTGGCGAATTTTTACTTAAACTACTATCAATAATCAACCTATTGCCACTTTTTTTACACGAAACGTAACTTATTGCCGAATTATTTTCTAATATATATGTTTCTAAATCTTTTAAGTTTATTGATGAAAATTTAGAGTATTTTTCTACGCCGTATTCTCTAATAATTTCATCCGTATGATTTTTGTAAATACTTGCCGAGCCCGTATAATCAACGCCAAGCACTAAATCGTTTAAAAAGTAATTTACTATGCAAAATAATATAACGCCTATTACTAATCCTAAATTTTTAAATGCAACAAAAAAAGGCGACAATAACCCTTTATACTTTATTTTTAATATATTATAACACATATTTTTGCAAATAGCAAAAATTTTACTATTATCTACGTAATCAATAACTATAATTAATACGTTATCTTTACTATAATTTATTTTATATATACTTATATTGCGTTTGTGCACGGCTTGAATAAAATACTCATAATTACTGCATTTTATACTATACTCTACTCTTAATATGCCTTTTTTCATTTTATATATTCCACCTTAGTTATTTTACCTAAAATAGATAAATCTTTTTCAAAATAAGACTTCACTTTTAAGTTATCACCATAAATATTTAACTTAGCATTTTTAACTTTGACGACTATAATATCGTTTTTAATATCTAAAATATTTAAAACCCCTTCAATATATCCACCTCTGTCGCCAAATAGGCTCATTTTGTAATCAAGTATCAAATTACTATCTTCAAGATTAAGACATTTTAAAATACAATTTCCAAACCCCATAATAAACCTCTTAGTTAATATATATACTATAAAAAGGTAAAAACTATTCTTTCACTATCTTTATTTGATTGACAAATTAATTTAATATTGTTATCATTATTTAAGTTGATTAAAAGGAGGGCTATTATGAAGCGTTTATATGTTCCAAAAGGCTATAAAAGTAAGCAAGACTTAATTACTACTGAAAAAGCAATTAAGTTTGTAAAAGATAATTTTGAAAAAGCATTAAGCGAAAAACTTTCTTTAATAAGAGTTTCAGCACCTATTTTAGTTTTTTCTAATACAGGCTTAAACGACGACTTAAACGGCATTGAAAGAGCCGTTAGGTTTGACGTTAAAGAACTTGATGGTAAAAATGCTGAAATAGTACACTCTCTTGCTAAGTGGAAAAGAACTGCCCTTAAAAAATACGGGTTTACTACGGGAACGGGCTTATACACCGATATGAACGCAATTCGTAGGGACGACGACCTTGACAATATTCACTCGATATACGTTGACCAATGGGACTGGGAAAGAATTATAGATAGAAAGGACAGAACTATTGAATATCTTAAAAAGACCGTTCAAGATATTGTTGACGTAATTTACGAAGTAAATGAAAAAACGAAAGCGTTATTCCCTGAACTAACTCTTAAAATGACTAAGGAAGTTACTTTTGTAACAACGTTAGAAGCCGAAGAGATGTTCCCTGATAAAACACCGAAAGAAAGAGAAACTGCTTTAACTAAAAAATACGGTTCGGTATTTTTAATGCAAATAGGCAAAAAACTTAAAAACGGCGAGCCACACGACGGCAGAGCCCCTGACTATGACGATTGGGATTTAAACGGCGATATTTTGTTATATAACGAAATTTTAGATTGCTCGTTTGAAGTATCAAGTATGGGTATAAGAGTTGACGAAAAATCACTTATATCACAACTTGAAGAAAGAAATAAAACTGAAAGACTTGCTTTCCCATATCATAAACAAGTATTAAACGGCGAACTACCATTAACAATAGGTGGCGGAATAGGTCAATCAAGAATATGTATGTTTATTTTACAAAAAGCACATATCGGCGAAGTACAAGTTTCACTTTGGCCAGACGGGCTTGAAGAAGAAGCAGAAAAATACGGCATACACATTTTATAATTAAAAATAAGGTCAAATCATTAGTGCGTCAGTAATAGAGATTATTATTGACGCACTAGTTATATTTGCCTATCGGCAAGTTATATTGCTTTCGCAGTTATATTTTGCTACGCAAAGTTATATTTACCCATAGGGTAAGTTATGGCAAATATAATATAACTTTGACTGCAAGTCAAAATATAACTTTTAGACTTGTCTAAAAATATAACTGTTTGCTATCGCAAACAATATCACTTTACTTAAAACCTTATATATGATATAATTAAATTATGAGTGAAAGTATTTTAAGAGAAAAAGCAAAAGATTTTGCTAAAAATATCGTTTTTATTACAAGAGAAATTAAGTCAAGTAATAAAGAAAGCGTATTGACTAATCAACTACTTCGTTCTGGAACGAGTATTGGTGCAAATATCCACGAAGCACAATATGCACAAGGTACGGCTGATTTTATTTCAAAACTTGAAATAGCGTTAAAAGAGTGCTTTGAAAGTGAATATTGGTTAGAATTACTTTTTGAAACAGGATATTTAGAAGAAACTCAATATAAAAAACTTAATAACGATTGTGGTGTTATTCGGAAAATGCTAATTTCTTCGTGCAAAACATTAAAAGAGAAAGACTAACGAAAATTATTCGTTAGTCTTTTACATTGTCAAAAAATCCCTAAGAGAAGAGTGCTTTACGATTTGACCTTTATTTTTTTAATATTCAATTGCAATACACTTTCTTTCTATCATTGTAGTGGTTACGTTTGAACCTACCCTTACAAATTTTACAAGTCTATTTTCCGTATCAACGCTACACACCGTTAATAAATCGGCGCTTTTCGTACCTTGTATTCTTGCTAAATCGGTATTAGACGTGTGATAAACGTCGCCCGCCGATGCAAAACAAAATACGTTTTGATTTTTAAATTTAGCGTTTTTTCCAACTATATCCTTATGAACGTGTCCCGTAAAATAACCGACAAACGTTCCTTTTTTATCCGTAAAATCGGCTTTTACGTTAATAGTTTTATAATTTGCATATTTTTCTAACGGCTTAACCGAAAAGTCTATTTTTTTGCCGTTTGTCCATGCGTCAACAATGATTGCAATAACGTTATTGTCTTCATACGCTTTCGTTACGTAAACGTTAAACGTTGCGTCCTTTTGAGTAAACGAAGTATCAATAGTTATACTATCTTCAAAATATGAGTGACACGCTATAATCAAATGATAATCGCTTGGCATTTCGCTTAACGTTTTTATAATAAAATCTATTTGCTCTTGATTATAACAATCCATTCCCCTTTTGAAAATAAACTTGCCGTTTTCATCTTTATCTTCGGGTTGTAAATAATTATCTAAAACTAAAAGAGTTATTTTATACTCGTCAAAGTTTACACTATAATAAGTTTTATCTAATAAAGGTAATTTCATTGCCTTTTTAGTTGGAGCAAAATACTTATCAAAAACTTGTTGTTTAGTGCCTGAATAACCCGTTTTTTGCGTATGACCGCCATCGTGATTCCCAACTACGCTATAAAAAGGTTTTTTGCTTTTATTTACGAGTTTTGAAAACCAAACGCCGTCGTTATCCGAAAAGCCCGAAGGTTGTACGTCTCCAAGTTGAATAGCAAAATCTAAACTATCAACTTTATTTAGATAATAAATTGCCGATTTTAATCTCTCGTAACAACCGTGAATATCAGCCATCGCTAAAAAAGAAACACACTTTTTTGGGTGCAATTTATAGCCACCGCTAATACCATAGTTGCAAGATGCATAAACGTAGTCTAAAACGTCTTTATTATTCTCTAAAATCCTTTTATAAGAACGACAAGTTGAAGTAAATCCACTCATTTTATAATGGTTTAAAAAATCTTCTAAAACGTCTGGAATATTAGTTAGTATTTTTTTATAAATACGCCTATTGCTCATAATCCACCTTAAATATCGTCACACCTTTCAACTTTTACAATAAAATTATTGTTTTTTACAAAATTATCAAGTTGTGTTGAAGAATACTCTACGTTAGTTTTTAAAGTTGCTTTATAGAAAATTTCGTCCCCTTCTCTATTTATTACTAAATGGTTAAATCTATCAACCTTAAAAAAGTCTTTAATCGCTTGATTTTCTACGTTAGTTTGCTTAAATACTATATTTACTAAATAATATTTTTTGCGTTTAAAAATTTTAATATCGGTATGTAAAAGCCATTGCGCAATAATAATTAAAATAGTTGATAGTACCGCTATAACGTATAATTTTGCGCCACAAGCCATACCAACGCCTGCCGTTGCCCAAATGCCGGCAGCGGTAGTTAACCCGTGAATTTCATTTCTTTTAAAAATAATCATACCAGCGCCTAAGAAACCTATACCAGATACTATTTGCGCCGCTATTCTTGCAGGGTCATAATCAATAGCATTACTTAAATTCATAGATATAACCATCATTAAACAAGAGCCTAAACATAATATAGTATGAGTTCTAATACCTGCTTCCTTATTTCTAATTTTCCTTTCTAAACCTATACTAAAACCGAGTATTGCCGACACTATAATACTAATACAAAGTTCAAGTTCAAATAAAATTTGTTCCATACTATCCCCCCTTTTTATTATTCTTTAAGTCGTTTTTTAATTTCGCTAAAATATTTCTATCTTCAATAAATTCTATTTTTTTAAGACTTTTTATATCTTTTAGCAATTCTAATAAATATATTATTTTTGTGTTTTCTCTATTTTCGTTTCTCTTATTTAATTCTCTTTTTTCTTTTTCAGTGATATCACCGTCAATAACAAAATAATTGCTAACACCGATAGGCACGTATTTGCCACCGTTTTCATACACACTATATAATATTCTTCTAAAATAATCTACGTCATTAAATCTAATGCTTTCGCTAAATGCAAATGCCTTTCTTTCAAAAACGCCTTTATTTTTCTTTATTTTTTTACAAACGTTATCTCTAAAATAATTTATTAAATGCGTTTTTTGCTTTTTAGTTAACGACCCGTCACTACAAGGAATAATTTCATTTTCGCCGTTACAGCCTTCAAGCAACACTCTTTTTTGTATAAAAGTTTTTAAAGTTAAATTATTTGTTTTTAATAAAAATTTAAAAAGTAATAACGTTGCTCTTGCATCTTCATCAGACCTATGTGGCAAATATTCAATACCAAGTTCCTTCATAGCGTTTTCTAAACCTATTAAAGTACTTTTATTAGTTAATTTTTTATATAAAAGTTGCACGTCGTAAAACGAATAATTTATTTTTGGCAAATTATAAACTGAACATACGTCATTTAAAAAGTCAACGTCGTTCATTACTGAAAAACCTATAATAATATCAGCGCTTAAAAACAAGTTTTTAATATATTCGTAATAATAAGAAAATTTGGGTTGACTTTTAATAAAGTTTTTATCATACTGCAAAGGAACGTGCGGACTAAATCTTTTAGTGTACGGACTCATTACCAAATCTTTTTGTTCTATTATATTAAATTTTTCATCACATATACAATAGCCAAACGAACACATACTACCATCACTATGTGAGCCCGTTGAACTTTCTATATCATAAGATAATATTCTCATCACTAATCCCCAAATATTATTATAATAAAGTAAACCCGCAAAATTATGCGGGCTTTCTACTTTATTCTTCTACGTAAGTTGCTTCAAGATAATTATTATACGATTCTAAATCAGTATCAAGCATAATACCAACAAGCGTTGCGCTTATCAAGTTTGTTTTCGTTGCGTCCATACTTGCTAAATCGTTTAAACCTTTTACGTAATTTGACTCAGTTTCGCCTTCTAACGGCTCTTCCATGGCGTTCGTTATATCCACACAATAATTGTAATTGTAACAATACTCAGCCGTATATACGCCTATTAAATATTTCTTTTCAACCGTAGCACCGTCAATAGTTTCATTAACCTTAACGATAGTTGGCTTATAGAAAGTATCGCCTAACGCCATTGCTACGCCGTTTAATTTATAAAGTTTAGGTTCTGTTACTGAAATATCAGTTTCATATAAAATACCATTTGCATCACTAAAATACATTATATTTCCATCTACTTTAAATAAAGAATAAGTTTTCCAATCTCTACCAACAGGTTTAACTCTCTTATTAGTATCTTTAGAATAATCAAATACGCAAAAACCATAAGTAGAGTCAACGTAATAAATTTCATTTAACGACTTATAATATGCAGATTCAGTTAATACTAATGGATTAAATTCATCATTACCATAACCAAAGCAAACTACGTTTTCTTCTTTTAAGTTTTCGATAACACCGCTTTCAGTATTATATTCAGCGCCGTAGTAAATTACCGCTGGATTTTCACTATCTAATTTAGTTAAACTATAAATTAAGAATTTACCCGTATTTTTAATTAAAGAAGCAGTGAAACCCTCGTTGCCGGCAATAGACAACATCATAGGTACAACTTCATTACCTTCGTCATCTATTCTATCGCCTCTATTTTTAGCATAGTTACCTGCACCAGATAAGCGAATAACGGCATCTTCATTACCAATAGAATAACTGTAAATATCATCGAATTTCTCATTTGCGTCTTCATCTAATTCTTTAGAATAAGAATTTATCGTGTAGAAAATTGTGTTTGAACTATCTTCTGGAAGTACTATTGAAAGGTATGAAGGTGAAGTAAATACTTCTTTACCCGTATTAGCGTTTACTACTTTGAAAAAGTTTTTACCACTTTCTTGATTTTCATCAGTTTCAGTAACTAAATAAACTAAATACACTTCATCACCTTTTGAAGTGAACATATATTCCTTAGTTCCATCTACCATAGTTGCTATAGGCTTTTTGTCCATTTCGCCCTTAACTAAGTTAAATCTATAAAACTCAGTTTCAGAAGTCTTAATTGTTCCCGCTGCGTTTTTCTTATTGCTTGGCGTTGCAAAATAAACGTAATCGCCAAAGAAATAAACTGCGTTTTTAAATTGAACGCTAAGGTTAATTTTAGGAATAACAACTTCAATTTTAGCAGTAGACTTTACAACGTCTCCGTCATCGTTAATCGTAGGATTAGAAATAGAATTAAGGTCGTACTTATTAACTCTAACTAAAGCACCTTTGGTAACTTCGCCAAACTCATTATTATCATCAAGATTCGCTATACCGTTGATAAAATAAACGTAATCGCCCTTTTCAACGTAGGCAGTACCGTTAGTAGAAGCAACCACTTCACCCCCAACGTTTTCAAGAGGCTCTATTTTATTTGAACAACCTGTAAAAATTAGTGAAAACATTAAAATTGCAATAACAAGTAATGATAATTTCTTTTTCATTTTTGCTCTCCATAGGAATAATTTTGTCTAATAAAAAGTAATATATAATAATTAAAAACGATTTTAATTAACTAAATTATAACTTAATACGTTTGTAAATACTTATACTATGTTATTATATACTAATTTATCTTAATAATCAATGATTTTTGCAAAAATCAAAGCAATTTTTTATAAAAAAGGGGGGTTATTTTGGAAAATTTCGGGTTATTCGACTTATTTAACAAATTTCTATCAACAAAAACACAAAACGTAACTACTAATGGCGTAGATACAAATAAAACGAAAAAGGACGAAAATATATCTCAACCTTCGCCCTTACCATCGTATTACACACAATCAATTGTAGTTAATTTAATAAAACAACACGAAAAACTATCAAAAGAAATAGACAAAAACAATAAAAAAAATTAATTTTTTTCTAATTTGCGTTTTATCTTTTTCACAGCCTTCAAGCCAGCCTCGTATCCCCTTTCGTAAGCAAAAGATATTTTTTCAACTTTAAATTGACTCATATCTTCAAGTTCGGGTTTTATAAGAACGTCTGGTTTATATTTTTTCAAATTACGCATCGTAATATGATTGTCATTGACCGCAATAACCCTTAAAGCCTGTGAAAGAATATTTTTAGAAGGTTCATATTCAGTCAAATCGCCTATAACGTCAACGGCAATTATAATATCGCTATTCGTTTCTTTCGCTTCCTTTAAAGGTAACCTTACAAACGTACCGCCGTCTATTAAAATTTTACCGTTAATTTCAACGGGTCTAAATACCATAGGTATTGCCGAACTTGCTCTAACCGCCGGCTCTACTTCGCCCTTATTAAGTAATACGGGCTCACCACTTACTAAATCAATCGCAACGCAACTAAACGGTATTTTTAAGTCTTCAAAATTTACGTTGCCTATATGTTTTTTTAACATAGTACTAAGTTTTATGGATTTTAGTAATGAAGTTTTATTTATAGGAAAAAATGAAAAATCAGCGATATCAGACATTTTAATGCTTTCCGCTATCTCTTTTAACTTTATAGGCGACATGCCCTTACAATAACAAGCACCAACGACCGAGCCCATTGAACAGCCTATAATACTATCTACTTTTATTCCATTTTCTTCAAAGGCTTGTAAAACGCCTATATGCGCTACTCCTCTTGCTCCACCACTACCTAAAACTAAACATATTTTTTTTCTCATAATATCCCCCTTTATTTAGTTATCGAAAGTTGTGTTAAAAAATGCCAAGCATTTTGCTCGGCATTTTTGTATTGCTCTTATTTTGAAAGTCTTTCTTCAAGTGCTTTAAGTTCTTGTTCAAGTTCTTTAGGAAGTCTATCGCCAAATTGAGCGTAGAATTCTTTAATGCCCTTAACTTCTTCAAGCCAAGTTGCTTTATCTACTGAAAGTAAATCTTCAATAACTTTTTCGTCAATATCAAGACCTTCAACGTTTATATCCTTAGCATAAGGAATATAACCGATAGCCACTTCACGAGCATCAACTTTATTTTCACATCTATCAATAATCCATTCAAGAACACGAAGGTTATCACCAAAACCTGGCCAAATGAAATTGCCTTCGTCATCAGTTCTAAACCAGTTTACGTTAAAGATTTTAGGTTGTTTAGAAATTTTATTACCCATTTCAATCCAGTGAGCAAAATAATCAGCCATATTATAACCAACGAACGGTCTCATAGCCATAGGATCTCTTCTAACAACACCAACTGCACCCGTTGCAGCGGCAGTAGTTTCAGAAGCCATAATTGAGCCTACGAATACACCGCTATTCCAATCTCTTGATTGATATACGAGCGGAGCAGTTTTTGCTCTTCTACCACCAAATACGATAGCCGTTACAGGAACGCCTTCTGGTGCTTCAAATTCACTTGAAATACAAGGACAATTGATAGCAGGTGCTGTAAATCTACTATTTGGATGAGCGGCTTTAACCATTTTACCGTCAGCGCCAACCATTGAAGGATTCCAAGGCTTACCCGTCCAATCGATAAGTTCTTCTGGGAATTTTTTACCTTCAACGTCTTTTTCCATACTTTCCCACCAAACAGTATTGTCTTTTTCATTTAACGCAACGTTTGTGAAAATAGTGTTTTTCATAGTTGATAATAATGCGTTAGGGTTAGATTTTTTGTTAGTACCAGGTGCTACGCCAAAGAAACCGTTTTCTGGATTTATAGCCCAAAGTCTACCGTCTTTACCAACTCTAAGCCAAGCAATATCGTCACCTACCGTCCAAACTTTGTAACCTTTCTTTTGATATTCAACAGGTGGAATAAGCATTGCAAGGTTAGTTTTACCACACGCTGATGGAAATGCAGCCGTAACGTAGTTAATTTCACCGTTTGGTTTTTGAATACCTACGATAAGCATATGCTCAGCCATCCAGCCTTCGTTTTTACCTTGATATGATGCAATTCTTAATGCAAAACATTTTTTACCTAATAATACGTTTCCGCCGTAACCGCTGTTTACTGACCAAATAGTATTGTCTTGTGGGAAGTGAAGAATATATCTCTTTTCAGGGTCTAAATCTGCTTTTGCATGTAAACCACGAACGAAATCGTTACTATCACCTAAAACGTCAAGAACTGCTTGACCAATTCTCGTCATAATTTTCATACTTACTACAACGTAAATACTATCAGTAACTTCAATACCTACTTTACTAAACGTAGAACCTACTGCACCCATTGAATATGGAATAACGTACATCGTTCTACCTTTCATACTGCCTTCAAAAATTGCGCCTACTTTTTCGTACGCTTCTTTTGGGTCCATCCAGTTGTTTATTGGACCAGCATCTTCTTTATTATCGCAACAAATAAAAGTTCTACCTTCTACACGAGCAACGTCGTTAACGTCTGAACGGTGAAGATAACAACCAGGAAGTTTTTCTTGGTTAAGTTTAATAAGTTCGCCCGTAGATAAGGCCTCTTTTCTAAGTTCTTCAAGTTGTGCTTCTTCGCCTGTAATCCAAACTACTTCTTTTGGTTGGCAAAGTTTAACAGCGTCATTAACAAATTTTAAAACTTGTTCATTAGTTGTTAAAGGTTTTTTTGACATAATAGCCTCCTATAAATTATATAAAAAATAATATTTTTTGATTTTTAAACAACGAAACGAAAGTCCGCCATTTTACTTAATTTATTTTAGCATAGAATTTACTTAAAGTAAATAGTTTTTTACATTTTTAACTTATTTTTTTTAAATTTTTCCACCAATTATTAATCATATGCCATTTTTCGTTTAGAAATTATAAAAACATCTATTTTTTTATCGCTTTTGGCATATATAATACTAATTGGGTAAATTTATGAATTTTAGTAAAATATTAGTCTTTAAAACCATAGACAACTTAAAAATTACAAATAACATTTTTGGCGTAGGCACGATTAAAAGCGATAATAAGATTATATCTATTTCTCTTGAAATTTATAATAAAAATATTTCTAATTATCAATTATTTATAATTGACGACTTATCAAACTGCTCTATAAAAACAATTGAAAATAAGTATAAGCAAACGATATTTTTAGATGATAACTTAAATTATTTATCAAGCACTTTTATTATTTTTTCTATGCAAGACAGTATAGAATTAAAGGCAATTACTGAACTAAAAAAACGTCTTTTGTCTTTTGACTTAATTACAGAAAAAATTTTAAATTTAATTAGTGAAAATAAGGAAAATTATATTTATGACGACGACCAAATCGCAAGCGAAAACTACTACTTATACGAAGAAAATCAATCGAGAATACTTAATAAAATTAAGCCTACTAAAAATCAATCGCAAGAAGAAACTTATGAAAAAGAAAAAGATTTTACAACTTCTTTTAATGAAGAAACTTCTTCAAGTTTCGAAAACGTGACTTACTATGAAAAAAGTAAAATTAAAATATTAAACACTATTAATAATAACGAAAAACACGGCTTTTTATCTACAATTTTTAAAAACAGTCATTTCGTTAAAGCGTATAACGATTCACAAAACAGTTATATTTTTGGCTTAATTTATACTGATGAAACTAAAACTTGTTGCAAGTACGTTTGCTATGCTATTGAGGGCGAATATAATAATACTCCTACAAGTTTTAGGGGCATAAGCAGTTTTATTCCGCTAAAACAATACGAGCCCTATTCTAAAGGTTTTTACGTTATTTTTCAAGATGCAATAACGGGAAAAACAATACGTAATTAGATTATGTAAATTATATAATTTTTGTTATATTTTTTATAAATAAGTCAATAATTATGGTATGAAAAATTTAGTTATAGTTGGCGGTGGCGTTGCAGGTTTATCCGCTGGTATTTTTGCATTAAAAAATGGTTTTAACGTTACGATTTACGAAAAAAATCCCTACGTTGGCGGAAATTTAACGGGTTGGGTAAGAGACGGTTTAGAAATCGACGGCTGTATACACTGGCTTACAGGCACTAATAAAGCCACTAAAACGTATAAAAAATGGGTAGAAGTCGGGGCATTAGAAAACACGTCTATAATAGAAAAAGATACTTTGTTTACAAGTTATTATAACGGACAAAAAGTTTCTCTTTACAGAGATACAAAAAAGACTTTACTTGAAATGATTTATCTTTCTAAACAAGACAAAAAAGAAATTATAAGTTTTATCACGGCAGTTGAAAAATTCAAACTTATAATGGGCGTTGGTGGGGAATTTAACAATAAAAAGGCGTCTATTTTCGATATAATTTCTTTTTTACCGTATCTAATAAAATACTATAAACTAAACCTTCAAGACTTAGCCAACAAATTTAAAAACAAGGCAATTAAAAATCTTTTTACTAATTTTATAGGCGGATGTTTTACCTCACTTGCAATGATAATAACTTACGCAACTTTTTCATCTGGTAACGGCGACTTGCCTAAGGGTGGGTCGAAACAAATGGCAACGAAAATGCAAAACAAGTTTTTGTCGCTTGGCGGAAACGTCGTTTATAATAAAAAAGTTATTAGCGTTAATACTTTAAACAATAAAGCAAATTTTATTATTTTAGACGACAATTCAAAAGTGTATTTAGATTATTTAATTTTAACGGGTGACGCTAAAAATATTTATGAAGATTTATTATCTTTACCTATTCCTAAAAAATTAAACAAATGGTATATTAGCGATAAGTGTAAAAGATTTTCAAGTTTTGGCGTGGCTTTTAAGGTAAGCGTTAACAAAATTCCGTTTAAGGGCGACTGCTCTTTTAATATTCCTTTAAAATATAAGCATTTACTTAAAAGTACTCATATAAAATTAGTCGAATACTCTTACGACGATACTTTTATAAATAATGGCAATACCGTAATTCAATCAATTTGTTACTTAAATGAGAAAAACGCTGAAAATTTTATAAATCTTAGAAAAAATTATAAAGAATATTTAAGTGAGAAAAAAAGAATTGCACTTATTTTATTAGAGTGCATAGAATGTTTATTTCCTACTTTAAAAGGTAAATTAAAAATTATAGATATTTTTACACCGGCAACTTATAATAGATATAATTTAAGTGAAACGGGTAGTTGGATGGCTTTTACTTTTCCTAAAAAGACCTTACCTATTAAATGTAATAACGTTGCAAAACCTTTAAGTAACGTTGTTATTGCTTCACAATGGCTATCTCCACCGGGAGGACTCCCCGTTAGTTTAGACGAGGGCGAAAGAGCCGTTAAAAGTTTAGTAAAAATTTCAAAATCAGTACAAGTAAAACAATCTAAACTAAAAGCCGTAGAAAGTAGCGGTTAATCGCTTGACAATTAATCTCTAAAAATGTTATAATATTATTATAATAAATGCTAAAAAGCATTCGCTTGCATAATAAAATGCAAACGAATGCTTTATTTTTTAGGAAGTTATATGAAAAAAATTTTAAATAATTTTACAAAAACCGATATAATTATATATTCCGCTTCTATATTTCTAATCGTTACTACTTTTTTGGTTTTTGATAGAATAAATTACGTAAATTTAATAACTTCTTTAATAGGTGCAATTTCTTTAATTTTTATAGCAAAAGGAAATGCAATAGGTCAAATTTTATCAATAGTATTTAGCGTTTTTTATCTTGTAATTTCATACAAAACGGCATACTTTGGCGAAACTATCACCTATTTATTTATGAATATTCCACTTGCTATAATTTCGCTCGTTTCTTGGCTTAAAAACCCATACGAAAAAAACGTGCTTGAAGTTAAAGTAAATAAAATTAAAAAAAGAGAATTTGTTTTTGCTTTTACGTTAACGTTTATAATTACGTTTATCTTTTACTTTATATTAAAGTATTTTAATACGGCTAATCTTGTTTTTAGCACTATATCTATTGCTACGAGTTTTATTGCAGTATACTTAACGTTTAGGCGAAGTGAATACTATGCAATAGGCTATGCTTGTAACGATATTGTTTTAATAGTTTTATGGACTTTAAAAACAATTGAAAATATATCATATTTATCTATTGTAACTTGCTTTATAGTATTTTTAGCAAACGATATATACGGTTTTATAAGTTGGACGAAAATGAAAAAAAGGCAATCGAATAAATATTGACGTTTTTTATCGTTATATAAACTATTTTTCAACTAAAATTAGAAAAATATAAAAAAACCATAAAAAAAGTTAAAAAATATTTTGACTTTAAAATAATTATATGTTATGATATTTAGGCTAACAAGAAAACTTTATGCAACGTAAAGAGTATTTGTTACTAAATAATATAGTAAATTTTAATTTGAGTTATGGAGAAGTACCCAAGAGGCTCAAGGGGCTCCCCTGCTAAGGGAGTAGTATGGGTTGACCGTAGCGCGGGTTCGAATCCCGCCTTCTCCGCCATAAAAAATGATAGGCTTGTTGCCTATCGTTTTTTTATGCTGTAAAGCACGTGTGGGATGAGAACAGTTCGGCCGTCATATGATGGACTTACTTTGATGGGCTAAGGTCAACCGAGAGGTCTCCGTTTACGGAGTTTCGGTTGTATCCCGCCTTCTCCGCCAAGAGAGATTGCAGTTGAACCCAACTGCACTCTCTTTTAATATTAAAATCATTAAATATATCTTTGTTAAAGGAAATGCTGGAATTATATTTACTTTTGAAAGACCTAAATAAGAACATTATTTAAGGTCTTTCTTAATTTTAATTAAAAACTAATTGCTTTTTATACAACAAAGTGCTAAAATATATTTGCGACTCTTAATTTAATATTTTCACATAAAAGTATACTTATAGGGCATAAGTGTATCTTTTTCGCAACACAAAAATCTTTTATGTGGATTTATTTGTTTAAATTAAGTGTCGCAACTTAGAGCGATAAGTCACTTTGCTAAGTGTCATATTCGCTTGAGTATGACACTTTTATTTTACAAAAAAAGGAGAAATTATGAATCTGTTAACAAAATTAGGTGAAAAATTTAAAAACATCAATGACGAAACAAAAAAACGCATTATGGCCACAGTTTTAGCTGGTGGCATTGCACTTTCTGGCCTTGGAATGACCGGTTGCACAAGTTGCAATCCTGACCCTAACAACACAAATCCACCAATTACAAATCCTGGCGGAGATAATGGTGGTTCTCAAACTCCAGGAAATAACAATGGAGGAACTCAAACTCCTGGCAACAACAATGGTGGTTCTCAAACTCCGGATTATTCAAAATATTCTCAAATCCTTCAAAACGTGTTGACTGATCCTTATTATGATAATCTTGAATTTATACATGAAATTGATGGTTATAAAGCTCATTCTAACAACCTTAAATATGCAGCTATTCCTTACGGATTTTTGGAAGATGAAGGTTTTGATATATCAAAATTTAAAGATAAAAAATTATCTTGCATATCCCGTGTTTATACAATAAATAATGATTTGTTTATAGAATTACAAGCAGAAATTGATCCTGGTAAAGCAGTTTTTGAAGAAGTAAAAACTTATTTTGCAAATTATCATCTTAAATACACACTTACAGAGCAAGAAATGAAAGAAATTTTGGCTTTATATAAACATATGTATACTGGCCATTTTGAAAAAACAACTTATCTTCAAGCCCCTTTGTTTGTTCAAGAATTATCTTATTTAAAAACTCCTGAAATTCTTTCAAAAGCATACATAACCAGAAAAGCTCTTCTTGCAACTCAAGATTATTGTAATAGGAAACAAATGCCCACAAACACAAATGCAAACCTTTTAACTTATCTTGGATCGAAAGAAGTTGAAGATCAAATTTATAATTTATCTTTCCTTCTTCACGGTTATGGCAGCGATAAAGTAAAATATTATTCTAATATTTACGTTTTTAATTTTGACATATATAGAGGCGATGCATCAATTGATTTAGATGGTAATAGAATTTATGTAAACTATAACGCAGTAGATGGTGCAATATGGTACACCAATAAACACAAAGAAACAACACAGGCAAGCGTGAAAACAGGATTGTTTTTAAGTTGTGCTGATTGTTATTTTAAAAATGTTAAAGACACTTCAATTGAAGAACTTTTAGCAAACAATAATTAAAACTAAAAAATACTTTAGTAATAATAAAAAATAATATAAAAAATAGATATTTCTATGTGGCATTATCAACTGGGAATGGCAAATACAATTATGATAGTGATAAATGTATTAAAGTAAGCTATGATAAATTGATAAATGTTGAAAAATACATAAAACTATCGGCGGATTATCAAAAAATAAAAATAAAATGCAAAGCGGAAATTCTTTTCGAAAAAATTGATTAGGATATAAAAAAATTCAAACGCAATCACCACTTGCCCGCCACGCTAAAGCACCCTACTAAGGGTGCTTTTATATTGCGTATAACAGTCTTTTCCCATGAGAGATACAACTTGAAAGTAAACATTTTTTTTAAAAATTTCATAAAATAATTATTAGGTAAAATTTTGTTTTAATAAGGAGTATTTTATGAATCCATTTATCGAAAAGCCTTTATCTATTTTAAGTAGTTTTCAAAATTGGAAGCAACTTTATCCAAAAGCATATAACAAACATGAAGTAAACCCGTATACCAAAACTAGAATTATTCTTATGAACGGAACGGAATTTGAGGCCAACTGGTTTTCGCACCAACTTGCAAGACATACCAGCAACAACGATTTAAGAAGGGAAATTAGCGTTACACGCTCGGTAGAAAAACAACAACAACTTAAAATTTCACTATTAAAACCCGCAAATGAAAGCGCACTTGAACACACTATCTCTTACGAACAATTAGCGGTTGATTTAACCGCGGAACTTGCTAAAAGAGAGTGCGATTGTTATGTTAAAAAGGCATTAGATTTTGCTCTTCTTGAAGATTTTGACCATCTATATCGCTACGCTAATCTACTACATATGGAACAAGGTATTCTCGCCGAAAATTTAGTTGGCAGATACACCGAAATTATGCCTGGTAGACCAACTATTTCTCATCATCGATTCAGTAAAGATAACGTTAAACGCAATATCAATTCTAAAACAGCTGATAAACAAACTATTTTATCTACAATGATAATAACTGCCGCTGAACAGCAAACAATGAATTATTATATGAATATAACTAACCTTGCAAACAACGAATTATCAAGAAAATTGTACCAAGAAATAGCACTTGTTGAAGAAGAACACGTAACTCAATATGAATCGCTAATGGATTCTAATGCAAGTTGGTTAGAAATGTTGCTTTGGCACGAATACTGCGAATGTTATTTATACTGGTCTTGCTACGTCACGGAAACCGACCCGTATATTAAGCAACTTTGGGAAGAAAACCTTGACATTGAAATCGGCCATTTACATAAAGCAAGCGAACTTCTTAAAGAATACGAAAATAAAGACTGGCAAGAAGTTATACCTGACGGAAACTTCCCTAACCCTATTTCTCTACACGAAAACGTAGACTACGTAAGGGATATTTTAGAAAGCACCGTTCAATTCACGGGGAATTTAGAAGATTACGTTAACGTTAACCAACTTCCTTCAGAAGCAAACTTTTTTGAGTACCAAAAGATTATAAACCCAACGATAGAAATCGTTCCGTCTCATATAGTTATCGATACTCACATTAGTCATTATGGTAAAGACTATCGTTTTGAAGTGGCGCCTAACCCAATAAAAGAATTGCGTTTAAGAACGGTTGACAACACTTCCGTAGGCAGAAAAAAAGACGGAGCAACAAGTACAGACTTTTTCTGCAACACATGTAAAAACAAGTGATTTACGGAAGATATTAAAACTCTAATATAAGTTCAATGAGTGAAGCACACACTCCGCCAAAAAAATGAGATGCAATTTAGCATCTCTTTTTTTTGCGAATTTAGGTGGGATGAGAACAGTTCGGCCGTCATATGATGGACTTACTTTGATGGACAATGGACAGCCATATATGGCTGTATCCCGCCTTTTTAAATAAAAAACCATCTAATACTACTATTAGATGATTTTATTCTATTCCTTCCGTCAATTCTTCAAACGTTGTATTTAAAACTTTGAGCATTTTTAAAATATTATATAAGGATGGCTCGACCTTATCGCACTCCCACTCACTAACCCTTTGTTGTGTTGTATTCATTTTTTCAGCGAACTCTTGTTGACTTATTTTATTAAATTTTCTAAGTGCTTTAAGATTTTTACCAAACGTACTCATATAATTATTTTACACTAAACTAAGTGTTTTTATTTGACATACACTAAAATTAGTGTTATAATTAGACAAAATTATAAAATGAGGAGAAAATTTATGGCAGACATTAAACCAGTTGTAGAACTTGCAACAAAACAATTTGAAAGAAAGCAAAAAGAAATGGAAGAAAAGGGTGTGATTTTATCTCAAGAAAATAAACTTGCTCTATTTGCCTCTTGCATTCATTTGCAAACCCTTACATCACCTGATACAGCAAAACTACCACCATTAGAAGATTCTTATATTACAAAACAACTTGATGGTTCTTATAAAGTTTCTGGCTATTTAGATTCGCAAAATAGTTACGGAACATATATTAGAAGTCAATACACATACACTATAAGAATATTGAACGGAAAGTTTTATTGTTCTGATGTGTTCGTAGATAGCGCCCAACAAGAAGTAGAAAAAAAATTAAACACCTACAATAATATTTTTAATTCACACACAATTTTATGGTGGGTTCTTGGAATTATTAGTACTATAATAACAATTACCGTTTCAACTTGCCAAATGTCATCACTTTTTTAAGCAATAAACAAAGTTTTATGTTTCACACGCTCCGCCACACTAAAGGACACCATGTTTGGTGTCCTTTTTCCGTGGCATGAAGAGTGGGATGAGAACCTTGGTCGGCCGTCATATGATGGACTTCCTTTGATGGACAATGGACAGCCAAATATGGCTGTATCCCGTCTTCTCCGCTATAGAGCGAAAATCTCACTAATTAAACATTTGATATACTTGAATTTTAATTACTCTTGCAATTTTAAAAAGTGCAATTATTTTAAAATTCTCATTTTTAGTCATAATCTTCTTTAACGTACTAGGACTAATTTTGCACATTTTGCAAAACGTTGTTTTACTTATTTTGTTTTCCTTTATAAACTTTTCAATAATTTCTATCTTAATTGAGTTTTTCATATTTATCCCTTTTTACATTTGATACACACATTATATAGTTACCATTTGGTAAATGTCAAGCATTTTATTACCATTTGGTATATACTAATTAATAATAAGGAGATACTATGAATAAATTTGCAGAGAGATTAAAAGAATTAAGGGAAGAAAACAATCTTACACAGTATGAACTATCTAAAAAAATCAATATAAGTACTGCTTGCATTAACCGGTGGGAAAAGAATTTAAGAATTCCTAATATTGATAGCATAATTATTCTTTGTCAATTTTTTGATTGCTCGGCAGATTATTTAATAGGATTAGAAGACTAACTCTACGTTTAAGATAATTACTATATTTATTACAATTTAAACGACTAAAATTTAATCAAAAACTCAAACTCAATCTCCACTTTCACACCAAAAGCAAATATATTATCCTTATTTTAAGATTTTTAGTAATTTTAAAGACTAACGAAAGCAATTTTCGTTAGTCTTTATTGTTTATTTTAATTAGAATTTTTTAGTTCGTCTTTTAATGAAAGTGCAAGATATACAGCGTAAGAGCCCGTAATTATTATAAGTAAAATTGAAGTTAATATTTGCATTTCGGTCGTTATACTAGCCTCATTAGAAAAGACGCTTAGAGCGTTGAATATACCGTGAGCGGTAATGCATACAATTAAACTTTTAGACTTAAAGTACATCATTACAAACATAAATCCCACTACCGTCGCATACACGACTTGAAGAAGATTAGGAAGTAATTCAGCGCCCGAGCCATTGATTAAATTAATAATATGCCCTAAACCAAACGTTACGCTAGAAATGATTATGGATACTTTTAAGTTGTCTTTTCGCATACCCTCGAAGAGAAATCCACGAAAAATTATTTCTTCAAGAAACCCGACACACAACATTGACGTAATATAAATTACGGTTTCAAGCCAACTATAATTCAACGCCACACCGTACCAAATATTAACACTTAACATAACGATAACCGGAAGGTAATACAACATTGATTTTGCGGAAGATTTAGGTGCGCAAAGTCCGTAATCTAAAAAAAGTTCATTTTTATTTAAAAATAGTAATATTATTACCGAAAGAACAATTCCTATAACGAGTGTTATCGACTTTTCTATACCTACCCACCTTGAAATAGCATCTCCCACCGACATTAACACGCAGTAAACTATAATCCACAACACTGCAAACCATATTTTGCTTTTATCATATAACTTTTTCAAAACGCCCATACATTTCTCCAAAAACGCTAAAATATAAATAATCCCCCGTGATTACTACCATTTGCACGTTTTATTTGTTGATAAGTTTATTGTAACATAAAATTTTAATCATTTCAATCTGTTTTACGTAGACAAAAAAATCAGTTCAAAGCATTGAACTGATTTTGATTATAAAACGTTATCAACCTTAATTTTATGCAAGTTGCGTTATTATTAAACGAGCGGAAACGGGGCGAGTTTGATTTTCTCTATCGTAACTATTTTTACAGTTGTTTTCTCTATTGCGACAACATTTTCCATAATAGCAATTAAAACACATATTATATAACCTCTTTGGTTTACTTTATTTCATTATATATGCAAAATACAATATTTGTTTTATAATAAAGTAAAACCTGTTTTATATTGAATAATTCATTAAAAAGATAACGTTTTGATTGATTTTATGTATAAAGATGTAGTATAATTTAAAATATAAATTTAAATACTTTGGAGTTAAATATGAAAAAGGTTAAACAAATCTTGGCTGAAATTTCAATCGCTATAATCTCTGGTCTTATCGTTGGATGCGCGTTTTATTTTTTCCAAAACAGCAACGGTTTTGCGCCAGGTGGCGTAGGCGGATTAGCAACTATAACTTATTATCTATTAAATTATACTATTCCTTGGGCATATTTAATGATTGCTTTTAACTTGCCTATATTAATTTTAGTAACAATTTTTGTAAATAAGCGAATTGGAATATATCTTATAATATATATTGTAACACAATCGTTAACCACTATAATTTTAGAAGAATTGGGGCTTAAACCATACACCATAATAAACAACCCCGAAGATTTTGAAATAATTTTTGCATGTATAGCAACCGGTGTTATTTCTGGATTCGGTTTTTCTATTATGTTAAGAAATTTTGGCGCTAGTGGTGGAACTTATGCTATCGCTTCCTTGATAAAACAAAAAAAACCGGGAATAAACGTTGCAACTGTTTCGTTTGTACTTGACAGTATAGTTGTATTTATTGCATTTTTTGTTTACAACTTTCAAATTACGCCAACTATAAGCACTCTAATTAACCTTTTTATTGCCAACGTTGTAGTTGATTTAATGTTATCTGGTACAAAAGTTGGATATAAATTTGAAATTATAACTAATAATCCCGACGAGTTAGTTAAAGAAATTTTAGAAAAACTTCACCACGGCGTAACCGGAATAAACGTAACGGGCATGTATTCTAACAAAGAACTATTTATGGTAGTGTGTATCGTTAGAAAAAGAGAAATAGGCGAAATGATGAAAATTGTTAAAAAATATAAAGGTGTTTTTGCTAACTTTTCTAAAGTTAACGAAGTGTTTGGTCGTTTTCATAAATAAAAATTTAGCATAAATCTTATAATAGAATTTTAGTTAACAAAATACAATAGTCCACCCGTTTGGGTGGACTATTATTGTTTTAAAACAGTTTTAAGATAATTAATAAAAAACGCCCTTAAATCTTCTAACTTCTTTTAATTACCATTTAAATACTTTAGACATTAAAACGTTATACGGCGGACAATTATCAAAACCTGGTGAAAGCACGGCTTGAATAAGATTGTATGCCGACTCACGAAATTCGCCCGTATCTATAAATGAAAGCATTATTATACCGTAAATAAAATTTTGAAAGAAAGATGAATTTACGTGTTCACGAAGCAATCTTATAAAAGACGCCGTACCACGAAAATCTCCCGCCGTTAATTTACGGCGAAAATCAGTCAATTCATCAAGGCTATAAAATTTGTGCCCGCATTTATCACACAACTTACAATAAATATCGTATTCTTCACGATAGAGTCGTCCATCATCATACACAAAAAAAGTAACGTAGTTATGAACGATTGTAAAGGCTGGGTCAGGATTAGTATTTCTATACTTATCTATAACGGGGCCACCGTCAAAATCAAAATTATAAAAACCTTGATAAATAAGGTCTACGGTTTGATCTACGTACTGGTCGTAACTAAAACTTTTCTTGCAACGATAAGCGTTGCTTACTAAACTTTCTAAATTTATTGAACTGCTACTCATAATATTCTCTCCTTTTTAAGTAAAAGCGTAACTTTTACTTATTGCATTTAAACTTATATTTTAAAGTTTTTATCTTTTTTTAATTTTCAATAGTGTATTTATATAAAGCGTTTTTGCTTAATCCCCTTTCTTTTGCTACTGCTTTTAAGGCGTCTTTTTTAGTCATACCCCTTGACACGTATAACGCTATATGTTCTTCTATTGTTAAAAGTGAAAATTTATCTTCTTCAATTTCTTGACAACCTTCAACAATTATTACGTATTCGCCTTTTGCATCTTCAATTTTAGCGTTTTTTAAAGTTGTTATATAAGCGCTTTCGTGAATTTTAGATATTTCTTTTACAACAGCAACGTTTCTATCGCCTAAAACTTCGTATAAATCTAATAAATCTTTATTAATATCGTGCGGGGCGCTGTAAAATATAAGAGTTTCTTTATATAATTTATGCTCTTTTAATAAACTTTCCCTATCTTTTTTCTTTTCGGGCATAAAGCCTATAAAAGTAAACCTATCCGCACCGAGTCCCGATAATATTAATGCGGAAACAAATGCCGTTCCCCCCGCTATAACCGTGTAATCTATACCCCTTTCCCTTAAAGTTTTGCTTAAAATATTACCCGGGTCTGAAATTATAGGCATACCGGCATCAGTTATAACGGCTATATTTTTGCCTTCGTTTAATAAGTTTATTATACTTTCCGTTTCTTTTACTTCGTTGAATTTATGAAATGATATAAGTTGCTTTTTAATATTGTAATGATTTAACAACTTTAAAGAGTGCCTTGTATCTTCACAGCAAATTATATCAACGCTTTGTAAAGTTTCTATAGCCCTAAAAGAAATATCTGCCATATTACCTATGGGCGTTCCAACAAAATATAACATTTTATTCTCCGTTTACTACGTTTTCTAAAACTTTTAATTGAGGTTTTACGTTTTTTACCCCTTCAATTAAAAATAAATAAGGTTTTTTATTATTCTTCGTTACTACAAACTGTATTCTTGAAGGCTCTAAATTATACTGCCTCATACAAATGATTAAATCGGTAAGTCGTTCCGTTCTTTGACACATACAAAGCCTACCTTGATATTTGAGTTTTTTACTTGCTATTTTAACAATTTCTTCCTGAGTTATAGTAACTTCGTGACGGCATATTGCTAAATGCTTATTAGGATTAGGCTCGCCACTACCCGCCTTTTTATACGGCGGATTGCAAAGTATTAAAGAATATTTTTCATTATACGTATTTTCTAATTGTTGCAATGGCATATTTAAAACTTTAAACGTACTATCTAAATTATTTAAAGTAATAGTTTTTTGACTTAATAAGGAAAGTTCATTTTGAATTTCAATTAAATCAACACTTTTAATATTTTCATGCAACGCAAAATAATGCAAGCCAACAATCCCGCTACCACTACAAAAGTCGGCAACGATTTCGCCCTTTTTACAACTTGCAAATTTAGATAATAGTACTGCATCACTCGTAAAGCGATAAAGTTCAGTATCTTGATAAATTTTTAAATTTTTAATACCTAAATCTTCTAATACTTCCAAAACAACCTCTTATAAAAAAAAGTGGCAGTAGCCACTTTAATTTTTAGTCTTCATCAACGATAGCCTCAACAGGACACTCACTTGCACAAGAACCGCAAGAAATACAAACGTCACCATCAATAATATTCTTGTCTTCCCCTGCTGAAATAGCCTCAACCGGACAAATTCCTAAACATGCATCACATTTAATACACTTATCAGTAATTACAAAAGCCATAATTATTACCTCCGCAAAATATAATTTTACACTTTTTGTGCTTTACAGTTTTAATTTTAGCACAATTTATTAATTTTGTATAGTGATTTTATATATTTTTTAATTATCTTCTATATCTTCACTATCATCATCTTCACTTTCAGTTACAGTCGACTTTTTAAAGTGAATTTCACTTAACGGATATTCATTGAAAACAAAACTTCCGTCTTTTTGAATACTTTTAGTTTTTACAAGCAATTTTAACATATTATTAGAAATTACTATTGCTTTTCCATTAGGAGTATCTACTTCGCTACCAACCTTTGGCATTTTTTTATAAGCCTCTTCATAAGGCTCGTTTTCATATTCTAAACAACACATAAGTTTGCCACATAAACCACTTATTTTAGAAGGATTCAATGATAAACCTTGATTTTTAGCCATTTTAATAGTAACTCTTTTAAAATCTGGTAAAAAACTGTTACAACAACACACTCTACCGCAAGGCGCTATTCCGCCTAAGAGTTTAGCCTCGTCTCTAACGCCTATTTGACGTAAATCAATTCTTTGTTTTAATACCGAAGCCAACGACTTTACAAGTTCACGAAAATCTATTCTATTAGGCGCCGTAAAGTAAATTATAATTTTAGACTCGTCAAACGGATATTCAGCATCAACAACCTTCATATCTAATTTATGCTTTTCTACCTCTTTTTGAGTACACTCTATAACCCAAGGAATTTTATCTTCGTGTAATTTTACCTTTTCTATATCTTTTTGCGTAGCCTTCCTTAAAATAGGCTTTAAAGGCTGAATAACCTCTTTATCGTCAACTATTTTAGGCTCGATACAAATAACGCCGTATTCTACGCCTCTGCTCGTTTCTACGATTATGCCCTCGCCTTTTTTATAATCTTTATTTTCGGGATCAAAATAATATACTTTACTCGTATGATTAAATTTTACCCCAACAATTTTTGCCATTTATATTTCCCCTCCAATAGCCCTAAGCAAATTTTATCAAAAATCGCATTAGCGTTACCGTTAAAAAAGTAAGACTTTTCCGCTTCGATAAGTTTATCGCTTAAATAAATCAACGTTTGCTTGTTGTATTTACTTGCTATTTCGTTAATTGTTTTTTCATTATCTGGTTTTTTTGTAACTATACACTTTAAAACTTTATTAGTTACGTCTATAAAACATTTTATAAAACCGTATACGTTTTCTTTGCTAATTTTATTAGCATATTTATAAATTTGACTACTCTTTTCTAAATTCAATAAAATATCGCATACAAGATTAGAAACTAACCCTATATCGTTTGAAAAATTTATTGCCTCGCCTATTTTGCCATCGCATCTTGATAATAAAATAGAAATATCTTCATTAACGTTATTAGGTAAAAAACTTTTAATAATATCGTCACTAAAAGGCGCTAATTCTAATTTTTTTACCCTTGATAAAACCGTTGGTAATAATGAATACGTATTTAAAGCAACTAATAGCAAATGAGTGTTTTTAGTTGGCTCTTCTAACGTTTTTAACAACTTGTTTTGCGACTGAATATTCATATCTTGACTATTTAGTAAAACAAACAACTTTTTATCGCTTTCAAGAGGTTTTAAGTAAGACGTTGAAACGAGTTCGTCAACGTCGCCTACTTTTATCTTTTTATCGTTTTTAGGATATATTATAACGTCGCTATAATTATTTTTATCTATTAAGTTACATATTCTACAATTATTACAAATATCGTTGCTTTCACACATTAAAAGTTTTGCAAAAATAAGCGCATAATCTTTTAATAATTTTTCATCGTCTACTATAAGTAAATAAGCGTGAGATAGTTTATTGTTTTCTTTATCGTTTTTTAAAATGTTATAAGCATTTGTATTTTTTATAACGCTTAATAATTTAAGATTAAAATCCAAACTACTATCCCCCTTTTTAATTTCTTTTACTTTATTAAAGTATTAAAATACTTTATTGTCTTCTAATGCTTTAATAATTTTATTGTGCGTTTCCATTTTTGACCCGCTACAATCTATCATTAAAAAACGCTCTTTATACTCGTTAGATAATTTCAAATAACCGTCATACACCTTTTTATGAAATTCTAACCCGCATTGTTCAAGTCTATCGTCTTTATCCATACCGCCTTTTCTTTTAAAAGCATCAATAGGATTTATATTTAAAAATACGGTAAAGTTAGGCATACAATTTTCAAGAGCAAACGAATTGATTTTTTTAATAAATTCCATACCCATGCCCCTTGCGTATGCTTGATAAGCAAAAGAAGAATCAATATATCTATCGCAAAGTACGAGTTTGCCTTCGTTTAAACAAGGCAATATTTTCTCTTTAATGTGTTGCACCCTACTTGACGCATAAAGTAAAGCCTCACACTCATCAATCATACCCTTATTGTTTATATCTAAAATTATATCTCTAATTTTTTCAGCAATTTCAGTACCGCCTGGCTCACGAGTAAATACGTAATCTATATTCTTTTTTTCTAAATATTCTCTAAAAAGTGAAAGTTGTGTAGATTTACCACTGCCTTCACAACCTTCAAACGTAATAAATTTTCCTTTCATATTTATTCCTTTGTTAATCTAATAACGTTGTGTAATTGTAAATAAAATAAGTTAAAACCGTAAGACCTTCATAATGCAAATCGCCCGACTCTTTTTTATTGTCTGAAATAGAAAGTATAACTTTATCACTCGTTATATAACTACTACCATCTTCGTTTTCAACAACGCGTGAATAGACGTTTTTTATATTTTTATCTTTCCTACAAAACTCTTCGAGTTTACCTAAATGAATACCGTAGTAACCTTTAACCGTTTTTGTTTCTTTAGTATTCTCATCATCAAAAGTCAATTCTTTATAATAAAAAACTTCGGGATTCGTTTGGAATAAATTTTGCAATTTTAATGCATTGTTTTTAATTGCAATAATTCTTTGACACTCGTCTTCAACCCCTTGAATATAAGCGCTGTCTTTACGAAATCTTGCGTCTTTTGACCTTGTTTCATAAAAATATTCACTAACTTCTTGCTTATTTATTGTTCCACTACTATTAAAAAATCGCTTACAATATTCCAAACTATCGTTTATATATTCAATTAAATCAACTCCGTAATTATTAGCAATATAATTATCAAATAAAGAATATTTGCCCGTAGTAACGTCAGCGCTCACAAAAACGTCGTTAAAACAAGATTCTTCATACATATTTAGCATATACGAAGAAGAATAATCGCCTTTTTTAATTTTTAACGCACTAGTATCAAGCACTTCATAAGAAAAACCATATTCTTCAATGTCGGTATCATTAATACTTTTAAGTAAATCTAAGCCTTCGTCACTAACGTTTACGGCATCGTCTACTAAAAGTGTAACTTTTTGACCATATGAAGGTTTTGGCGATATTATTTGTAATAGTAGTATCATAAAATATACGACTACTACCGTTACAATAATCGTTTTCCATAAATCGTACGTTATAAAGTTTTTAAATCTTCTGGTGGTAATTTTATTATTCATTATAAAACCTTAAAAAACGGAGCACTGCTCCGTTTTAAAAATCAACCTAAAATTTTAACAATTTTAACTTGATAATTGCCACCTTTTGGTGGAACTACAGTAACGCTATCGCCCTTTTTGTGACCTAAAACAGCATTACCTAAAGGAGATTCGATAGAAATTTTACCTTTACTCATATCAGCCTCAGCAGTACTTACAAGGGTAAATTCAAATTGTTCGTCGTCAATTTTACAAGCAAACTTAACGCCAACTTGAATATTATCGCCTTTCACGTCTACAACGCGAGCGCGCTTTAAAATTTCTTCAATTTCAAGTTTTTCACCTTCTAATTTACCAAGTTCTTCTCTTGCTGCGTGATATTCAGCATTTTCAGACAAGTCACCTTGCTCCTTAGCAAATTTAATTCTAGCCCTAACGTCAGGCATAAGAACGTTTACAATTTGATAAAGTCTTTCTTCTTTTTCCTTCTTGCCTTCTAAGGTAAGAATTACTTCACTATTTTCCATAACAATCTCCTAATTTTTAAATTTTAATACGATATCCAAAACCACAGTTAGCGCTAAGAGCGTCCCCGCTAATTTCTTCAGCAATTTCCGGATGTTTTTCTAAACCATATTGATACATAAGTTTATCAACAAGATAATAAACGTTTAAAACGTCGTCAATAGTTTCAATTTTGCACATTGCTGGAGTATCGGCAAAGTTTTTATCAAATCCAACAAACTCTAAGCCTTCTTTTTCAGCATTAAGCGCCAAATACACAAAAATCTCTTCTTCCTTTTTAAAGATTTTTAAAATCATTTTATTGTTATAAGCGCTTGCAATTTCATTATTTTCACCAGCCATATAACTTAGCACGTTTGCTCTTAATAATTTGTAAATATCTTCGGCAGTAGAAAAAACCGTTTCGTTCTTTACAAAGAACGCAAATCCCATTTTTCTAATTTTTTCAGTGCTCTTAGCATTGTTTACGATAATATCTTCGTGTTTTACAAGATTATTAAATAACATTGCTTCTTTTATAATTTCAACGGCTTCAAAATAATCTTTTTCAGTTTTTACAACTTTCTTACAAGGAACTATGCTAAACTCTGCTTGACTATATTTTTCAACGTTATATCCCTTTAAAAGCATAAGTTCAGGACTTATTGCAAGATATAAGTTAATTTCGCCGTCTTTTTCAAACATTTCAGCGATTATATGCTTTCTTGATAAACCTATATTATCAAAAGCGTCTGCTTTAACGAAGGTTAACATTTCATTTCTTAAACCGTCGTATAAATCGCCTATAGTTTTTTCAACGATAGGTTCAATAACTTCTTCTTTAATTCTTGAAGCATTATTAACAGTAAAAGCAACTTTTACGTCTTCCTTCATAGGTTCAATAGTAGGTTCAACTACACTTTCAGTTTGAACCTCGATAGGCTCGCTTTCAACTTCCGCTAAAGTTTCTTCTACTTCGCTTTCAACTTCTTCATTAGGTTGTTCAATTAAAGTTTCTTTTTCTTGACTTTCAATTTCAACAACGTCATTTTGTTGTTCAACTTGTTCACAAGTATTGTCAACGATAGGCTCGCTTATTTGTTCACTAACTTCTACAGCCGTATCAACGATAGGCTCAGCAATAGTTTCTTGTTGCGCTACTTCTTCAGTAATAGGCTCGAACTTAGCGTATAAATTAAGTTTCTTTTTAGACTTCATTGTAGTTGAAACGTACTGATTAGTACAAGCCTCGTCAGTAAACCAACCTACGAATTCATAACCGTCGGCAATAGGCGCTTCAGGAAAATTAATTTTCTTTTTATACTTAGCCTTTCTTTTAGCGTATACTTGACCAGCGGCAATAAACGTAATTTTCTTTTTCTTTTTGCCGAAAATAAGTTTAATTAAAACGATAAATACAATTAAACACAACAGCCCAAAAATAATAACAAATGAAGTTTGAGCAGTAATAAAAGTAACGTTTAAACTATTAAACAAATTTACATACCATTGATAAAGTGGCATTAAAAGCCCTTTAATTGTTGAAAAAACAGGCAACGTTTCAATCGTATTTATAAAATTATCAAAAAATACCATAAACCCCTCCAAAATTTAATTATTAATTAGTAGTATTATACGCAAATTTATATAAAACCACGCATAGTATTTATAATATTATACTTAGTTATATTATATTAACATACTTTTTATAATTTTTCAACGTTTTTTTACGTTTTTTATTATTAAATTTTATAATAAAACCGCCCGTGCGGGCGGTTTTACGTGCTACTATACGTTAAAATACACATATAATCAAACTATAAGTGCGTTTTTAATAATTTTAGAAACTTTTTATAGTTTTTATTTTTTCTTGAAAATTATTTTATTCCGTTCTTAACGCAATAACAGGATCTTTCTTAGATGCGCTTTTTGCTGGCATTAAACCCGAAATTGAAGTTAATAGTATACTTAAAATTACCATAATTATTGCATCTAAAACAGGTAAAGTTGCTATATTTACGCTAATTAAAGGATATAGTATAGCGTTTACGATTGCTGAAATTCCGTAAGTAGTTAATACGCCGATAATACCAGAAAGTAACCCTATAATAAACGTTTCCGCTTTGAATAAATTGCTAACGTCTTTCTTTCTTCCACCAAGCGAACGAATAACGCCTATTTCTTTTATTCTTTCAACAACCGAAACGTAAGTTATAATACCTATCATTACGGTTGATACTACTAATGATATTGAAGTAAACGCAATAAGTGCATACGATACTATATCTATCATTTGATTTATTAAGTTAATAACTAACTCTAACGTGTCGGTATAAGTAACGTCATTTCTATCAGTAGATGAAATAGTATTGTCATTTATAGTTATATTGCCTTCACCGTTCCAAGCATCTAAATAATCGGTAACTAAATTTTTATCGTCAAAACTAAGTGGATAAATAGATATATAGTTTGCTAAATCGTTACCAGCAAGTTTACGAATAATACCCTTTTTAATTGACGGAATATCCATTTCACTTCCTAACATTGTAGATAAAAGCGAACCGCTATTAAGTAATGAAACTCCACCGTTTTTAGTATACGTTTCGCCTAAATAAGAGTATTGATAGTCGTATACTGCCACTACGCTATTAAAACTCATTAGTAAATTCTTTAAAGAGTTTTCATCTAAATTTTCAACGAAACTAAGAATTGAGTTTTCTTGACTTTTTTCTTCAATATTTTTTTGTAAAGCATAGTCGGTAAGCGCTTTAGTGTAATAAATACCAGAAGTCATACAACCATACGATATGTTTTCTTTTGGCGATAAAATACCAACGACTTCTAATTCTAAACCGTCTTTATCACAAACGCTTAAATAATCGTAATACTTTAACGTTATTAACTCTGCTGGATTTTTTGGATTAGGTATTTGAGTTAAGTTGTAATTATATATTTGATTATTAGTATAATAAGTAAACTTATGTGATAACAACGTATTGTAATCGAAATAATTTACCTTTTTATTTTCTTTAAAATACGCTTCTTTATCTTCTTCGTTAGAAACTTCGTAAACTAAATTTAAAAATTCTTCTTCGGTATAATAGCCCAAACGAGCAAGTAAAACGTCTAAAAGTTGGTCGTTTTTATCTAAAACGAGCATAATTTCATTTTTCTCTGTGGCAACTTTACCGTACACGTCGTACTGACTATTAATATAATCTTGATTTGACGGTGCTTGCTCGAACGACGGAACGATGCTTGTAACGAAAGGTGCTGTTTCTTTAAAGTCAGTTTGTTCTAAAATAGAAGTGTACTTAGTAGTCAACGCCGAAACGGAAAGGTTATAAGGCTCACTATCGCTATCTTCTTTATACTCAGTATAGATATTGTTAGTAAAATCAATGCCATAATTAAATACCATATCAAAGTAATAGTCTTTAGGCATATTTTTTACGTATTCTACGTAGTCGTTAGATATATCGTTCTTAATAAGCATAGACTTCATACTTGAAGACGTTTCAGCAAGATACTCTAACATTGAGTTTATGTAAACTCTATTAGGATGTTTTACAATCTCTTTTTTAGTTGCTGAGTCCATCATACTCGTCATTGCTTTTAAATCGTAAGTTTCTTCGCTAATAGTAATAGGATTTCCCGAAAGCATATCGTCTTGCATAGAAGCAACGTAATTTTTAATTCCCGCCGATAACGCTAAAACGAGAGCAACGCCTATAATACCTATAGAGCCGGCAAATCCAACCATAATGGTTCTTCCGCGCTTAGAAAAAAGATTTTTAAGCGACAATTTGAAAGCGGTAAAATACGACATTTTTGCCTTCTCAACTTGTTTTTTCAAAGGAACTTGCGCTTTTATAATTTTCTTTCTTTCATCTACAACTCTTTCTTTTTGTTCTTCCTCGTCACTATACGGCATAGAATCGCTTAAAAGTTCGCCGTCTAAAAGCCTAACTATTCTCGTAGAATATTTTTCGGCAAGTTCTCCGTTATGCGTGACCATAATAACAAGTTTTTCTTTTGAAATTTCTTTAATTAAGTCCATAATTTGAACACTTGTTACGGAATCTAACGCACCGGTAGGCTCGTCGGCAAGTAAAATTTCAGGGTCGTTTACTAACGCTCTTGCAATGGCTACCCTTTGACATTGACCGCCAGATAATTGATTAGGTTTTTTGTTATATTGTCCCTTTAACCCAACTCTATCTAATGCGTTTTTTGACTTTTTAATTCTTTCTTCTTTACTAACGCCTGCAATTGTTAAGGCAAGTTCAACGTTTTGTAATACCGTTTGATGCGGAATTAAATTATAACTTTGAAAAATAAAACCTATTCTATGATTTCTATAAATATCCCAATCTTTATCTTTATAATCTTTTGTACTCTTACCATTTATAACAAGGTCGCCACTCGTATACTTATCTAATCCACCGATTATGTTTAATAAAGTGGTTTTACCACAGCCTGACGGACCTAATATAGACACGAATTCGCTTTTTCTAAAATTAATGCTTACGCCTTTTAACGCGTGTACTTTTTGATTAGCAACTTCGTAGTCTTTTACTATATTTTTAAGTAATAACATAACGCACCTCCTTTTACCTTTTAGAGAAAAAATAATAACATAATTTTAACTCTATGTCAACAACTATTTTATTAACTTATAATAATATTTATTATAAAGAAGTAAAAGGGGCAGTTATATACGTTGCCCCTTTAAATATTTTACATTAATAAAATTCCCTCGGTAGTTTTAACTACTTTAAATATATTCACTTCCTTGCCCGTATATGCATCAACGTAAACGTAATACGTTTCACCGTTTCTCGTTCCGCTAAATTCGTATGCTAACGTTTCCTTTTTATAACCCTTAGGAATTATGGCAAGTCTTGAAGTGTTTATTTCTATTTCACTACTTACTTTACCCATTGCTTCTTGTAAAGAAATACTTGCATTTTCAAAATTTCTATCAGTATGGTTTAAATAATATGATTTTGCCTCCATACCTGAAACTTCTCCCCTTTCTCTACAAACGTTAACTTTTACTAAATCACTATAACATATTACGCCGTCTACAATAGACGCAAAGTTAAAGGTTAAAGTGTATTCGCTTTCGCCCGTCCATACCGCTTTTAAATCTTTAAATCCTATACTTTGAAGGAATTTTTCAGCAATATCTAAACAATCTTTTACACTAAAAAGACTATTACTACAATCTTTATAATGGTTAAACGATATTATCTTTCCGCCTATTTTAGAAATACTTGCATCAAATCTCGTATCGTCACTCGTATACCCTTCAAAATCATAAGTTTCTATTACCGTGCCTACGTTTTCACCTATTAGCGATACGTCTTTTAAATTATACGAAGCAAAACTTTGCTTTAATATATCTTCCGCTTGTTGTTTAGTTACTTCTTTTTCACCTTTTAAACCCTTTGCTTCGTCGTTTACAGTACCGTCGGAAAACGCACCGTCGTAAATAAGAGTAGGATAAGTTACTACGTTAGACTCTAATTCTATAAATTTAGAAATAACTAAATTATCTTCTTTACCTTCATGTAAAGTTTTAAAATTAAAGTTTTCATCAAGACTATCTGTTAAAGCATTGAGTTCGCCTTTTAAATAAGCGTTTATTTCGTGCATATCGTAAAGCGTTTTCTTATCACTTTCCGTTAGCATTTCACCTTCTATAAGTTTTTCGTTTAACATTTTAGTAAAATCGCTAATTTGATTTATAAACTTAATAGTGTTATATTTGTTTTCGTCTTGAAGAGCAAGCATTGATAAATTTTCAGTAGCCAAATTACTTTGAACTCTAATTTCGCCTAAAAGTTTTTGTTGTTCTTCACTATCGTTAGAAACTATTAGTTTAGATAAATTAACGTCTAAATTATCTACGCACTCGACTAAATCGTAAAAATTCCTTTGCGAAGTAGTATCATACGTCATATAATCGTCAATAGGAGTAAAAAGCGTTAAAAGTAATAAAGAAATTGCTATAATAGACACACATCCAAGCGATATAACCGCAGCAATCCAACCACCTATCCCGCGCCTATTTTTTCTTCTATCTTTTCTATCGCTTAACCTGGCGTTTCGCCTTTCTTGTCTTTCTTTAATCTTATTTAATTGTCTTTGCTTTTCGTTTGACAATTTTTGCCTTCTTAACGCTAAACGCTCTTCTTTTTCTTTTAAAATTCTATCAAGACGCTCTTTTTTCGTTTCGTGTTTTAATTGCTCTTGTCTTTTTAATCTTTCTTCTCTTTTTAATAGTCTTAATTTTCTATATTCTTCTTGTCTACGTTGTTTGAAAGCAATTTTTTCTTCTTGAGTTTTCGTTCGTTCTTCGGCTTTTTGTTCACGCAATCTCTCGTTTTGAGTATTTGTTTCTTCGTTAGTGTTATTCGCTATATTTTCAGTTTTTTCAATAGCACTATTCTTTTTATTTTCTTCCATACTTATCTCCTTATAACGCAAATACGTGGTTGCCAATCGTTACAACGGTAGGTCTTGAATATATCCACTTACTCGTTGCTATTTTAGGATTATAATAATATAAACATCCATTAGTAGGGTCCCAACCGTTTAAAGCATCTTTTGCAGCGGAAATTGCCGATTGTGACGGTTTATAATTTATTTGTCCGTCATTAACGCAAGTGAAAGCGTACGGTTGGTAAATTACACCCGAAATTGTGTTTGGAAAAGATGCGCTTTTAACTCTGTTTAATACGACTGCACCAACGGCAACTTGTCCTTTATAACTTTCTCCCCTTGCCTCAGCGTTTATAAGTTTTGCTAAAAGTTGAAGGTCTGAGTTTGAACTTGTGCTCGATGAAGTTTTACTACCCCCAGATAGCATTGAAGAAGTAATTCCCATAGCCTTTAAAGTGTTATTTCCAACGATACCATCGGCAGTAAGTTTATTGTTTTTTTGAAACTTAATAACGGCTGATTTAGTTTTTGCGCCGTAAATTCCGTCTATTTCGCCAAAATAATATCCCCAATTTTTTAACTTTTTTTGAATTAGTTTTATATCGTTTTTAGGGCTTGAATTATTAACTATTGCTACGCTTGTCGTTTCGTAACTATTATAGATAACTTCGTTAGCCACAACCATTGAAAAAGTGCTAAGCATAATCATAAGTAACATTATAAGTACACTTTTTTTAATTCGATTATTCATTTTACCTCCTTAACTATTAAAAGTACTTTTACTTTTAAAATTATGTATTATTTCCATAATTTTAGACTTATACTTAACGTCACAATTACTATTAGAAAAACACAAAGGGGGATAAACTACACACCACCAGTTATCTCCCTTTGCGTCTCCTAATGAAATAATAACGGCGTCATAAAATCCTTCTTCAAGCGTAAAGTCTTCGTAAACCCTAGTTGGAAATAACTCATTTCTAACTTGCAAGTTACTTGTGTAATTAAAACCTTTTCGTTTAAGCAAATTGTCAATTTTATCTTCTATTATACCTTTCTTAGATAATAAAAGTTGTTCTGCCTCTACTTTCGTAGTACAATTTGCAATATACGGCGTTAAATAATCAACAGTTAAGTTTTTAACTTCATACTTTACGCTTTGGTCAATTTCACTATTTGAATTTGCTCGGATATGGATGCGAAGGTATTCTACGTTGTTACTTTCAGTTTTTACACCCGATATTATTACAAAAATTATTATGCCTATAATTAAAAAACTTATACAAAATTTTTTCATAAAAAAACCTCATACCGATAAATAATATTTTAATACGTATATTATTAACCGATATGAGATTTTTTAATCAACTTTTATTTTTTTAATCTATGCTATATACACTTTTGATTTTTTCTATTAAAGTTTTTCGTTTAGGATTATAAGTTTCAACTAAATCAATTCCGTTTTTACATTTTTGTTTTAATTTTGAATATGCCCAACTTGCCATTTCGTAATTATCGTAAACTATAAAAACGGAAGACCCGCTACCCGTCATACCGTAAACGTCGGGCGATAAACTTTTTGCTAAGTTTAAATTTTCTTCAATTTCACTATTTAACGTAATTGCTGAATTTGTTAAAGAATTTCCTATATTGTCTTTCAATAAAGAAAAATTATCTTCAATAATTGCTTTTTCCACGTTATCTATATTTATAATAGTATCGTCTTTTAACGTGTCAAACTTTTCAAAACAACTTTTTGTTTCAACGCCATATTTAGCGTAAATTAAAATAACGTACCACTTAGTATCAACGTCATAAAATTTTACTTTTTCACCCCTATTTTGAATTCTTGCAAATCCACCCGTTAATAAATAGCCTGAATCACTACCTAAACTATCGGCAATATCTTTTACGTCGTCTTCTATACCAAAAAGTTTTTTGAGTGCTAAAAGAGTGCCGGCTATATCACAAGACGAGCCACCCATACCACTGCCCGATATAATATTCCTTTCAATATCTATATTAACGCCTTTTGTGTTAAACTTTTCAATAAACGCTTTACACGCTTTGTAGGCGTTAGTGTTTTCTTGAATATAACTTAAAGGCGCGTATTTACCATAAAACGTAAGTAGAATTTTATCGTCTTTTCTCTTAGTGACTTTAATTTTATCGTATTTTTTTACCGTTACGACAATAGAATCAAGACTATGATAATCGCCTATTTTTCCTTCTACTTTTAAGGCTATATTTATTTTTGCATATGCTTTTTGGGTGCAAGTATTCATATTTTCCTTTAGTTTATTTCACGATATATTACAATGCGTTCATCTCCACTTAACGGAAATTCAAGTGTTGGATTATTTTTTAAAATATCTTCTTCACTTTCGCCTAACGATTTTAAAACGTCCCACAAAGTATCTCCCTCGTTAGGAATATACACACTAATACCGCTTTGACTTTTTTGTCTTTTTTCGTTTTCTAATACGTTTATTATAACACAATTATTGCATTTTTCAACACTCAAATACGAAACGTTTAAAATAAATTGATATTTAATTGTATTTTTTAAAACGTTACACGAAAAATTACTAACGTTTACTAACACTTCGCCCTCAATTTGATTTCTAATAACAAAATCGTTAGTAAACGGCAACACGTTCTCTTTTACGATATACTCGTTATCTTTATTTTTAAATAACGCTTTACATAAAAGTACGCCCGTTATAGTAAGTTTATTATCTTGTACGTCACACGATACGTCTTGTTTTTTACAGCATATACAAGTTACAAAATTTAAAGACTCGTCTTCATCAAATGGAACTTCTCCATTTACTTTTTGGCTTTCTACCACTAAGTTGTTAATTTTATACGTTTGTAAATTGTTTTTTACTAAACTTAACTCGTAATCTAACGAATACATATCTTCGGCGTAAGTATAATTTTTTGTTTCATATACTTTACATTTTGTAATTAAAGTTAATTCTATTGCTACTACGCTTTTATTTTTTGCTTCGTCTACAAAAACTTTAAACGAACTTTCACTAATTAAACAACTTACGTTGCAAGGCGTTGACGCTGAAATATCTTGACTTTCTATTTCCACCCTAAAAGGAACGACTTTCATTTCTTTTACAAGTTCACGATCGTTTAACGGAGCAATTAAAAGTTCAATTTCCACTTCGCCTTCAACTATTGCTACGCCTATTCCGCACTCAACGTTTTTAACTATAACGTTTTCAGTGTGCTGTAATATATTTTTTAATGAATAATTTAATTCTTCTTCATCTTCAATTTTAAATTCGCTATTTAACGCTTTTAGTAAAGAAGAAACTTCTATTTCTTTATTTTTTACCACTGCGTTTTCACAAGACGCTATATATTCAATTCTATTTTGCTTATCTATTTTTCCGCTAAAACATAAGGTCGCCGTAACTTGAGATACACCGTTTATCGACTTAATTTCACAATCTTTTAAAAATACTTCTCCGTTAACTTGATTGCCTTGTAAAATTTTATCGTCGTAAAACTTAAAACCATACTCCACGCCAACTTCTTGACTTTTTATTTCATTATTATCTTTATATAATATAGTAAATAACGCTTTACCTTCATATTTTAACTCTTTTTCTCCACACTCTATTTTTGTTAAATGCGTTTTGCCTAAAATAGATAAAACGTTTAAAATAGCGTTTTCTTCAATATTAACTTTACACTCAACTACGTTTTGATTTTTTAAAATAAGGCTATCATCTACTAAAATTTTTTCTACGTTTTGACTTATTGCCATTTATAATTTCCCCCTTTTTATACCGTTATAATGTATGATATTTATTTTTCTATTATGCTAACTTTATTATTTTTAATTAAACGTTTAGTTGACTTTTACTTTCTTTAATAGTATAATTAGTTATACAAATCATACTTTTAATACTTATAGGAGGTGTTTTTATAATGAAACCACAAGGAAAGTTTGCCTGGACTGTAACCGTTGGGGAAAAAGGTCAAATAGTTATTCCTAAAAAAGCAAGGGAATTATTTAATATAAAATCTGGGGATAATTTAGTAATACTTGCCGATATTGAAAGGGGGTTGGCAATTCCGCCCCTATCTATGTTTAACAACTTTCAAAAGGCAGTATTTGAAACTAAAAACGAGGAAGATAAATAATGGCGATAAAAATTAAAAATTTAACTAAAAAATATAATAACTTAACGGCTGTTGACAATTTAAATTTAGAAATTCATAATGGCGAGTTATTTTCTTTACTTGGAACTAACGGCGCTGGTAAAACTACAACTATTAAAATGTTGTCTTGCTTAACACGAGTAACTTTTGGCGATGCTTTCGTTTTAGGAAATAGCATAGTCGATAACGCTAACGAAGTTAAAAAAATTATAGGAATTTCACCACAAGAAACGGCTATTGCTCCTAATTTAACCGTTTTAGAAAACTTACAACTTATGTGTGGCATATATAATTTTAGCAAACAAAAATCATTAGAAAAAATACAGCAATTAATTAATGATTTTTCTTTAAATAAAGTATTAAATAAAAGGTCTAATACTTTATCTGGCGGATATAAAAGAAGATTAAGTTTAGCAATGGCGTTAATAGGCGAACCTAAAATATTGTTTTTAGACGAGCCAACCTTAGGGCTTGACGTTATAAGTAGAAGTGAATTATGGGATACGATAAATTCATTAAAAGGAAAAATTACGATTATACTAACTACTCATTATATGGAAGAAGCGGAAAAATTATCTAGTAGAGTTGGAATAATGGATAATGGCAAATTATTAAAAGTTGGCACGGTAGAAGAAATTGTTAATAGCGTGAACGCTAAAAATTTAGAAGATGCCTTTATAAAAATAGTAAAGGAGAAAAGAGTATGAGATTATTAGCATTTTCAAAAAGAACTTTACTTGAAATATTGCGTGACCCTTTAACGCTGTTTTTTGGAATACTTTTTCCATCAATTTTAATACTACTATTAACGGCTATACAAAAAAATATTCCCGTTTCATTATTTGAAATCAACTCACTTGCCCCTGCCATAACTATATTTGGATTATCGTTTATGACTTTGTTTTCGGCAAGTTTAATTTCAAAGGATAAAGAAAGTGAACTTCTTACAAGATTATACGCTTCGCCTTTAACGGCAATAGATTTTATTTTAGGTTACACTTTACCTATTATAGTTATTGCCGTATGTCAAAGCATAGTATGTTTTATTTTAGGAATTATTTTAGGTTTAAACGTTACGATAAATATAATATATTGTATACTTTTTATAATACCTATAAGTATAATATTTATATCTTTAGGTTTACTTTTTGGAAGCATATTAAACTCTAAACAAGTTGGTGGAATATGCGGAGCATTATTAACAAACGTAACCGCCTGGCTTTCTGGTATTTGGTTTGATTTAAACTTGGCTGGCGGTTGGTTTAAAAGTGTAGCATCAGTTTTACCATTTTATCACGCCGTTGAATTAGAAAAATTAGTGTATTTAGGATTATTTAATGAAATATTCATACACTTAATTTGGATATTAGGTTATGCTATAATAATAACCATATTAGCCGTAATATTATTTTTAAAGCAAATGAAAAAGGATTAAAATTATGAGTGAACTTAGAAGATTTTTTGTAGAAAAAGTAAGTGAACGTATGGTAATAGAAGGCGAAGAATTTCGCCACGCAATTAACGTATTAAGAATTAAAGAAGGCGAAAATATAATTATTTTAGATAATTCGGGCTACGAATATATTGCCACTATTGAAAAAATTTCTAAAAAAGATTTTAGCATTAGCGTAATTGATAAAAAACTATCTACAAACGAAGCAAATACTCCCGTTACGCTAATTTGCGGTTATTTAAAAGGCGATAAAACTGAACTTGTAGTTCAAAAGGCAGTAGAATTAGGAATTAAAGAAATTGTAGTATTTAATTCTAAATATTGTTCAAGTTATATAAACGATAATAAATTATTAAGACTAAATAAAGTTTCAGTTGAATCAGCAAAACAATGTAAAAGAGCAATAGCCCCTAAAGTTATTTATTTTGACAACTTTTTAGATGCTTTAAAATACGGCGAAAATAATGAAAATAAACTTTTTGCTTGTGAGTTTGCAAGTAAAAATCAAGTTGATTTTTCTTCGCTAAAAGGCTCTACGTGTATAGTTGTAGGTAGCGAAGGCGGTTTTAGTGAAGAAGAATATAATTTGGCGTTATCTTTAAATTACAAAACTATTTATTTAGGTAAAAGAATTTTAAGAGCGGAAACGGCATCAATTAGTTTATGTGCTATTACAATGCACTCTTTAAAAGAATTAGAATAACAATTAAAAAATAGTTGACGAAAGTTTTCATCAACTATTTTTTATTAAATTCTATGCTATTTCTAATAAAAGTTTATCGGCAATTAGTGCAATAAATTCGCTGTTTGTAGGTCTATCGTTATCAAAATATGCTTTTATTCCTAAAATTGCGTTTAAACTCTCTATTCTTCCCCTATTCCAACCAACTTCAATGGCGTGGCGAATAGCCCTTTCTACTTTACTTGCCGAAGTTTCAAATTTTTCGCCTATTTTTGGATATAGTTCTTTTGTTATATTGTTTATTATATCTGGATTTTCTACCGCCATTTTTATTCCTTCTCTTAAATATTGATAGCCTTTAATATGTGGCGGAATTCCTATCGTGATAAATATTTTACTTATCTTTTCATTTAAATTGTTTTTTGTTTTATCCGTCCTTATTTCTTCTTTTTCTCTTTTGCCTTCGCTAACTTCTTTTATTCTTCTTAATAAAATGTCGTCATTATACGGCTTTGCTATATAATAATAAGCACCACCCTTTATTACAGACTGTATCATATCTTCTCTTGTAAACGAACTAACTACTACTATTTTAGTATCATACCCTTTGTTTTTTATTTCTTCTAAAACGTATAGGCCGTCTAACTTTCTTAAAATAATACCTAATATTAAAATATCAGGTCTTGTTTTTTCAATAATACTTAAACCTTCGTCGCCGTTTACAGATTCCCCTACAACTTCAAACTCGTCACTTGTAGATATAATTTTTTTCATATCTTCAATAGTGCTATAACTATCTTGTAAAATAACAATGCTACGTTTCAACATGATTTCCTCCATTTCCTCGTTATAATCATTATAGCACTATTTTTTAACAAAATAAATTAAATTTAACATAAATATTGTAAAAATTTTGTCTTTCTTTAATTATTTTTAATATTTTTTGTCGAAATTTATAACTTTTATGTGTTTTTAACTGCTTTTTATTGATAATTTTTGTAAAAATATGTTTAAAAATATATTTTTTATTTAATTTTAACGTTAAAAAAACTAGTTACTATCTTACGTAGAATAGCAACTAGTCATTTTAATTTTACTAATAATACACTTTATATAAACATAAACCGCTTGCAGGCATTGTTTTTCCAGATAATTTTCTATCTTTTAAGTTTATAGCGTCTTTAACGTTTTTAGTTGTTAAACGACCTTGACTAACCTCAAGTAGCGTTCCAACTATTATTCTTACCATGTTATATAAAAAGCCGTTGCCTTTTATAGTGAAAGTAACAGTTTTGCCTTTTTTAGTAACTTTAATATATTCTATCGTTCTAACGGTGTTTTGAACTTGACTGCCACTTGCTAAAAAACATTTAAAATCGTTAGTTCCAACAATTTCTTTTATTGCATCTTCAATTTTTGAAAAGTCGATTTTATAAGGATAAAAAGCCGTATACCTACTAGTTAACGGATTTTCCACATCGCCGTTATAAATCGTGTATTTGTATATTTTACTTTTAGCATCGTATCTTGCGTGAAAATCGCTTTTTGCTTGTTTAGATTTTAAAATGCGTAAATCTTTATCTAAAACACTATTTAAAACGTCTTTAAACTTACCTGCTGGAATAATGCTATTTGTATCAAAATGAACTACTTGACCTAACGCGTGAACACCGCTATCAGTTCTTCCACTTGCAGTAGTTTTTATCTTTTCGCCCGTTATAGTAAAAAGAGCGTCTTCTAAAACTTTTTGTACCGTTCTTAAACTTCCTTGTACTTGATAACCAAAAAACGAAGTGCCGTCATACGATATAGTTAAAACAATTCTTCTCATACGACACCACCTAAAAATATTTTAGTTAATATAGCCCCCGCTATAATAATTAAAGTAAATAAAAGCCCTACTCCGTCACGCCACGAAAGTTTTAATTTTCTATATTTGGTTCTATTTTTTGAACCGCTGTAACACCTACTATCCATAGCGTCGCCAAGTTCTTCCGCCTTTCTAAACGCGCTAATTAATAAAGGAATTAACACGGGAATTAAAGCCTTAGCCCTTTTAAAAATATTTCCGCTATCAAAGTCGGCTCCCCTTGCCTTTTGCGCCATAATTATTCTATCCGTTTCGTTCATTAAAATAGGAATAAACCTTAACGCTATACTCATTACTAACGCAAGTTCGTGAACGGGAAATTTTATATATTTTAAAGGCTTTAACAAACTTTCAATACCGTCCGTTAACGCAACCGGCGTTGTAGTTAAAGTTAAAAGTGAACTACCTATAACTAAAAAAATCAATCTTAACGCCATAAAGGCTGAAAATATAAGCGCTTCTTTCGTGATTATCCAAAATAAATAATGAGGGTCGCTTGTTTTATAAAAGAACAAATTTAAAATTACCGTAAATAAAATTAAAAATATTATCGCTTTCATACTTTTTAATATAGATAAAAGCGGAACTTTTGAACATATAATACTAACTACTAAAAATAAGCCTATCACTAAAAATCCGTAGAAGTTATTTACTACGAAAATCAAAGTAATATATGCAATTAAAAGTAGCAATTTTATCCTTGAATCCATTTTATGAACAAAACTCTTTGCTGGATAATATTGCCCAAAAGTTACGTCACTTAACATTTTTAATTCCTTATTTATTCTTATATTTTTCTACTACTTTTTCTATAAAGTCTTGCATTTTATAATCGGTATCAATATCAATACCCACGTCTTTTAACTTACTTGCAAGTTTTGAAGTGATAGGTAAATCTAACCTTAGTGATTTAATATTACTATCAGCATTAAATAATTGCTTTGGACTATCAACTTTAATGCACTTGCCCTCGCTAAACACGGCTATTTTATTACAATTTTCACAAACTTCGTCCATATCGTGCGAAACAATTATAATAGTTTTTACGCTTACCTCGTGCATTTTGTGAAGTAATTGCATTAGTTCTTTTTTGCCTACCGGGTCAAGCCCCGCAACGGGCTCGTCTAAAATTAAAATTTTTGGTCGCGTTACTATTACGCCAGCAATAGCAACCCTACGTTTTTGACCGCCCGATAAATCAAAAGGCGAAGAATTTTTTACCGCCTCATAATCAAGTCCAACGCTATTTAAAGCATTTTTTACCGCCAAAACTTCTTCTTCCTTAGTTGCGTTTTTATTAAAATTTCTAAAACCAAAAGCAACGTCTTCATACACCGTTTCGGCAAAGAGTTGATATTCCGGATATTGAAACACCATACCAACTTTGCTTCTCAATTCTTTAAGAAGTTTTTTATCAGTCTTTTTCCCGTTAGATAAATCGTAATCGCCAACTTTTAAAAACCCGTTTTGCACGTAAATTAACCCGTTTAAATGTTGAATAAAAGTAGACTTTCCACTGCCGGTATGACCTATAATTCCAAAAAAATCTCCTTCGTTTACAGTTAGAGAAACGTCTAATAGGGCTTGGCGACTAAATTCAGTTTTAGCGTTATATACGTAATTTAGTTTTTCACAAATAATTTGCATAATTCCTCCGCTAAAACTTCTTCACTATATAATAAATCACTAAGTGGTAAGCCGTTTTCTCTTAACTTATTTGCTATATAACACGCCCTTGGAAGCGCTAAACCAAAGTGCTCAACGCCTTCGCTTGCTAAAAATACTTCGCTTGGCGTTCCCCTTTTTACTATTTCGCCGTCATACATAACTATAACTTTATCGGCGTTTAACGCCTCTTCCATATAGTGAGTAATACAAATAACCGTCATACCCTCGTCATTAAGTTTTTTCACAACGTTCATAACTTCTTTACGCCCCTTAGGGTCAAGCATAGCGGTAGACTCGTCTAAAATTAAAATTTCAGGCTTAACGGCAAGTACGCCCGCAATAGCAATTCGTTGTTTTTGCCCGCCCGACAATTTTTGAGAAGAAGAAAAACGGAATTTTTGCATATCGGTAGCATTTAAAGCAAAGTCAATACGCTTACCTATTTCATCACTTGATAAACCTAAATTTTCAGGAGCAAAAGCAATATCGTCTTCTACGATTGTTGCAACCATTTGATTATCAGGATTTTGAAAAACCATACCGACTTTTTTTCTAATATCGTTTAATTGGTTTTTAGACGTAGTATCTAAGCCTAAAACGTTTACGCTTCCGCTACTTGGAAGTAAAAGACCGTTAATAAGTTTACTTAGCGTAGACTTACCACTACCGTTTTTACCTAAAATACAAACGAATTCCCCTTTGTTTATAGTTAAGTTTATATTTTTTATAACAGCGTTTGCATTTTCGCTGTATTTAAAAGAAACGTCATTAAACTCTATAACCTTCATAACCTTAAAATTATACCAAATTTATACACTTTTTACAACTATTTTTTATAACAATAAAAAAATCAACCTATTCAAGATAAATAGATTGATTTTTGATTATGTACTAATTTTTAAAATGTTTTATTAAATTCTACTTTTTTCTATATCAAGTCTTTCTTTAATTTCAAGTATAATTGCATTAGTTTCTTTGGTAAGTTTATCTTCATTATTTTTAAGGTCTTCTGCTCTCTTATTCTTTTTATCGTATTTCCAATAATCTCTAACACACGAAAGTGTAAACTCGTATTTTGAAAGTTTACCATTTTCATCAAAATATTTTACTTCACAAGGAACAAGAGTTTCATAATCTTTTATTACGTTGATAGTTACGTAGTTTTGTATAGGACAATAAAATTGCATTTCGCCATCAAAGTAAAAACCAAACGAATTTGTTTTACCGTCATATATAAACCAAGCAAGAAGGTCGGGCTGTAACATTGTAACTATATCGTACTTTCCGTTAAGTTCTTTAGTGGTTTTTTCATATTCTTGTTTAAAATAAGTTCTTGAAAACCAAACCTTAGGATAAATTGCTTTATTTAAAATAAATTTAATAACAGCAATTACAATTCCTAACATAATAAAAGTTACACAAGTTGAAGAGTGTTTATTGCTAAGAGCCTCGTCATCAATTGCTATACACGTTAATATAAAGAAAATAAGTGCCAAACCAAAGAAGCCCGTCGTAACAGCCTTTGCTATACCTAAAACAAGTTTTCTCTTTTTGTACTTCTCCTCTTCGTCTGGAAGAAGTTTTATATTGTCGTTTTCTGCCGCTTCATCTGAAAGCGTTTTCTTAACGATAACTGCTCCATAGCGTGCTTTGGGCATATTCATATAAACTATATCGGCTTTATTATCAAGTAAATTATCAACTGAAACGTTGTATAAAGAAGATAATATTTTAAGTTTGCTGACGTCTGGTATTGATTGACCTGCCTCCCATTTATAAACGGCTTGACGTGAAACGTCTAACTTGTTTGCTAAGTCTTCTTGCGAAAGACCTAACGACTTTCTAAGTGTAATCAACTTTTCTTCTAAAATCATAAATAACCTCCAAATGATTTATACCCTAATTATACAAGTTGACGTAAAAATAATCAACAACCAGCGGTTTACAATGTGTCAACTGACAGTTTACATTTTGTTTTTTGTATAAAATAATTTACCCCCATTTACAGCTTATTTAATTAAAAAGTCGCTAAAATTGTGAAATGCACCCCAAAAGTTAGACACTTTTAGGAGGTGCATTTTTTATGGCAAAAAAAGGACAAGTATTTAAAAAATACTCACCAGAGTTTAAGTTATCTGTTATACTAGATATGCGAGAACACCAATTAGGGTATGTTGAAACTTCAAGAAAATATGGAATTAATTCACATAGTCGCATATTGAATTGGGAACGTAAATATCTAGAAGAAGGATATGAAGGA
>JAZSNM010000017.1:0-2471 GCA_045536405.1 Christensenellaceae bacterium | reverse complement strand
CCTAAACCTTATACATATTTCTTCTAACGTTATTTCGTTATTATATTTTGGCTTTACGTAGTTTTCCATTAAACTATCCGTTTTACTTAATATGAAAAACCTTGGATCTCTTCCTTCTTTGTCCTTTTTGCCTACGAATTCCTCTTCCTCGTAACCTTCTTCGCCTTCTAAAACAAGAGAGCCGTCTTCTTTAACTTTTCCTTTTTTATAAGAATTAGATTTTTTTGCTGAATTGTACATTAAAATTCGTTGAGCAATTTTACGCCTTTTAATAACAAAAACAAGTAAAACGACTAAAAATATTAAGAGCAACAACATTAAAGTTATTAAAACGTAGATAGATTCCGTTTTAACTAAAAGATTATTCTCGTCGCCCGTTGGCTCAACCATAGGGAAAAATAATGCAGATATTAAAAGTGCACCAAATATTAAAATTAATAAAATTGTACTTAAAAATATAATATTTTTTTGCTTGCGAAACATTATGTCTTCCCTTTAAAATTTATTTTTTGTCTTTTTTATTGCCGATAATTATAGGATTATCTTTTTTTTCTTCACTTTGTTTTAACTTTTTGTCTTTATCAATTACTACAACTTGTGAAGTGGTTTGTTTTTTAGATAAAACTTCTTTTCTTATACGCTTTTTAGTCTTTTTCCATTGACTTGCGAAAAACTCTTTGAACGCATTGTATTCTTCTTGAATTTCATTAAACCTTTCTTTAGAAGTAAAATCTTCACTTGATGTTATTATTCCGTATTTTGACCTTAAACCGTTAAATTCAGCCTTAACGAATATAAGTTGTTTTTTGATTTTGTTATATTCGTCAGTCGTTGATTTTTTATAGGCGATATACTCGTCGGTAATTTTTTTGTATTCAATTTTATAATCTTCTTCAAGTTTAGCGATTTTTTGAGTATATTCTTCGTTTAAACTTGTAATTTGACTTTCATACGACGCTTTTAACTCGTTTACAAGTAATTCGTGTTCGTGATTTAAGTTTTCAATTTCTTTTCTATGAGTTTCTTCAATAGTTTCAAGTTTTACGTACAACTCATTTTCACGCTTTTCAGTTTCTTGTAGCATATTTTTTAATACGTTAAATTCCCTATCTAACGCCGAATATTTATTAGTTAAGTTTTCATATTCTTCTTTTAATGCTTTTAAACTTTTTCTATCTTCTTGTAAAGACTTATTAACGTTTTCAAGTTCTATAATATAATCGTAAGGCGAAATTTCTTTATTAGTTAAACGCCTTTTTAAATCTTGTAATTTTTGTAGATTTTCTTCTTTTTGTTTCTCTTTTTCAGCCTCTAAGTAAGTTAAATACTCACTTTCGAGTTTTGACGTTAAATTGTTGCCGTACTGATAACTTAAAAATGCAGTTAACGACATAATTTCAGCAAATTCACTCGTACTTTCGCTAACAAGTGGCGAGTATATTTGCCTTTTTTCTTCAATGGTAAAACCGTCTTTATTATAAGTTGCTATAAAATCGTATAACGTTAATGAATTTCTAAAATTAATATTCATTTTTAATACGTTGGTTTTAGTTATAGGCGGTTTTATCATAGGTACTTGTGATAAAATTTCCATTAAAGGCGTTTTTAAAAGCATTTCAATATCAAATTCGATTTTTCTAATTCTATCAACAAGTTTTATCGTTTCAATATCAAATAATGAGTTTTCGTCGTCATGAACCTCGTCGGTAAACGACATTTCAAACGTCATATTTCTCTTTGGAATTGATACGTTTTTTTTGTAATTAAGCCAAGATTTATATGTTTTACCTATTTCTAATATTTTTTTAAGCCTTGTACTAACGAAGAAATTAAGGTTTTGCAATAATAAATATAAAAATTTATTTTCATAAACGGTAAAATCGCTTAACTTTTCTTCCATATACAAACTATCAGGAATAATATCTTCACCTTGATTTGGCAAATGCCTTATCATATTTGAGTGCTTTGCTAAGTGCGCTATTGTTGCCTTTGATACTTTTCTTACCTTTTCAATAGGCACAACGTTACCTTCGTTTGTGATAAATTGCCTTTCTTCTGCTATTGCTTTCATAACGTATGGAAGATAAGTTTCTATTTGAATAATCCACTCTTCTTCAATTTTACAAATAGCACGAAGCGTTTCAAGTTTATCGTCACCCTCGTATGAGTTTTTTATTGAGTTGTTAAGTTTTACACATTCTTTTTGCGATAAAACGTCTTTATTATACCGCTTGAACGCACGAAAGTAGTGTTTTAATAATTTCATAAACTAACCTCTTTAAGCAATATTTTCTAAACGGTGTAAATACTCTTTACATTTTAGCATTTTGTCTTCGCCGAACAACTCGTCTATATAACTTATTAAGTCGCCTACTAAATTCTTTATTATTAGTGGGTTTTGCGCTTCTAATTTTCTCATTACTTTCTTTGTTAATATATCGTCTATTGCATCTAACTCTTGTCCACCACAT